>NZ_QLTJ01000001.1:0-402702 GCF_003269145.1 Microvirgula sp. AG722
TCTCAAAAGAACTTCTGAAAGCTCTTCCTTGACTGTGTAAGCCTTGCTTTTCAGCAAGCGCCTACACTTATCGGTTGTCTGTTTTGTTAAAGAGCATTTTTCCGAACCGAATCAGCGACTTGCTGCTTCGTTCGGCGCTGCGTCGTGCAGCGAGGAAGCGAACTATACGTCCGCCCCTCCCTTCCGTCAACACCCGTTTTCCGCTTTTTTGTCACCGATTCGGCAAGTCCTTGAGAGAAAAAGGCTTTGTTTCGGCCTCAACTGCGGTAGTCGGCGTTGATGCGCACGTAGTCATAGGAAAAGTCGCAGGTCCACACCGTCGCCGACGCCTCGCCGCGGTTCAGTTTCACCCGGACGGTGATTTCCGGCTGGTTCATCACCCGCTGGCCGTCTTCTTCCCTGTAGGCCGGATTGCGCCCGCCGCCGGTCGCGACCAGGACGTCGTCCAGATACAGGTCCAGCCGGTCCACATCGAGGTCGTCGATGCCGGCGTAGCCAATGGCCGCCAGCAGCCGGCCCAGGTTCGGGTCGGAGGCGAAGAAGGCAGTCTTGACCAATGGTGAGCGGGCAATGGCATAAGCGACCTGCTTGCATTCGGCCCGGTCGTGACCGCCTTCGACGGTAACGGTCATGAACTTGGTCGCGCCTTCGCCATCACGGGCGATGGCCTGGGCCAGTTCGATGGCCACGTCACGGACTGCATCATGCAGTTCGGCGTAGCCGGCTGCAGAGTCCGCATCAATAGTGGCATTGCCGGCCTGTCCGCTGGCAATCAGCAGGAAGCTGTCATTGGTCGAGGTGTCACCATCGACGGTGACGCAGTTGAACGACTGGTCGGCAACATCGCGCACCATCTGCTGCAGTGCCTGTTGTCCGACATCCGCGTCGGTAGCGATAAAGCCCAGCATGGTGGCCATGTTCGGATGAATCATGCCGGCGCCCTTGGCAATGCCGGTCACGGTCACGGTCTTGCCGTTGACCATGACCTGACGCGAGGTCGCCTTCGGCATGATGTCGGTAGTCATGATCGCCTCGGCGGCATCCAGCCAGTCGGCATGCTGTCGTGTCGGCAGAGCGGCGATGATGCGGTCGGCCGGCAGCGGTTCCAGGATGACGCCAGTGGAGAACGGCAGGACCTGTTCGACATTGACACCCAGTTCCTCGGCCAGCGCCGCGCAGATGGCACGGGCACGCTGGCGGCCATCCTCACCGGTCCCGGCATTGGCATTGCCGGTATTCACGACCAGCGCCCGGATCGGCTGGCCACTGGCCAGGTGCGCTCTGGACAGGATCACCGGCGCGGCACAGAAGCGGTTGCGGGTGAAAACCCCGGCCACCCGGCATGCCGGCGCCAGCTCCAGCACCAGCACGTCTCGTCGCTTTGCCTGTTTGACACCGGCCTCCGCGACCGCAAGGGTCACGCCGGGAACAGGGAAAAGCCGGGAACGGTCTGGTTGCTGCAGATTGACGGGCATGATGGCTCCAAAAGGTCTGACTTACAGAAAAGCGACCCATTGTAGCGTTTATCGGTCATGCGGCCAGCGTTGTTTCGTCATGCAGCCCGCCGGGGACTACTGGTCGGAAAACTCGGCGATCACCGTCAGCAGGTCGTCGCCATAGCGCGCCAGCTTGCTGCCGCCGACGCCGTAGACCTGGCGCAGGCCATCCTCGCTTTGCGGCCGTTGCTCGACCAGCTCGCGCAGGGTGCGATCGGAGAACACCGCGTAGGCCGGGACGTTGTGTTCGTCGGCCATTCGCTTGCGCCAGCTGCGCAGTCCCTGCCACAGCCGTTCTTCGCGTTCGGTGCGCAGCCAGCGCTCGGCGTCCTGGCTGCCGCTGCGCGGGGTCTTCTTGTCTTCCCGCAGCGGGCGCAGCCACACCTGTTCCTGGCCTTTCAGCACCGGCCGGCACTTGTCGGTCAGGCGCAGCGCCTGGTAGTTCATCACGTCGACCTGCAGATAACCCTGTGCCACCAGCTGGCGCACCAGCGAGCGCCAGCCGCGTTGCGACAGTTCCTTGCCGACGCCATAGGTCGACAGGTGCTGGTGGCCACGGCTCATCACGTTCGCCGTTTCGCGCCCGAGCAGGATCTCGATCACATGGTTGGCCGCTGCGCGCTGGCTGACGCGATAGATGCACGACAGCAGCTTCTGCACCTGGGTGGTCATGTCCTGGGTCACAGGCGGATGCAGGCAGTTGTCGCACTTGCCGCACGGCTCGATCTGCTCGCCGAAGTGGGCCAGCAGCAACTGGCGGCGGCAACTGGCGGTTTCGCAGTAGGCCAGCATCGCATCCAGCTTGCCGAGTTCGACGCTGCGGCGGGTTTCGTCGACATCGCCGTCGAAGATCATCTGCTGCAGCTGGACCATATCGCTCAGTCCGTAGCACAGCCAGCTGGTCGCCGGCAGTCCGTCACGGCCGGCGCGGCCGGACTCCTGATAGAAACCTTCCGGGCTTTTCGGCAGGTCGAGATGGGCGACGAAACGGACATCGGGCTTGTCGATGCCCATGCCGAAGGCGATGGTTGCGACCATCACCACATTGTCCTCGCGGATAAAGCGGGTCTGGTGCTGTTCGCGGGTGCGTGCATCGAAGCCGGCGTGATACGGCATGGCGTCGATGCCGTTTTCGCGCAGGAAGGCGGCGGTATCTTCCACCCGCTTGCGCGACAGGCAGTAGACGATGCCGCTCTGCCCGGCGTGCTCCTGCTGGATAAAGCGCAGCAACTGCTGCTTGGCCTGGTGCTTTTCGATGACGTGATAGGTCAGGTTCGGCCGGTCAAAGCTGGACAGGAAGACCCGCGCCTGTTCCAGCCGCAGGTAATGGCGGATCTCCTCGCGGGTATCCGGGTCGGCGGTGGCGGTCAGGGCAACGCGCGGCACGTTCGGAAAGCGATCGGCCAGTACGCCGAGTTCCCGGTATTCCGGACGGAAGTCGTGTCCCCACTGGCTGACGCAATGCGCTTCGTCAATGGCGAACAGGCCGATTTCCATCGACGCGATCCAGTCGAGAAAGCGCGGGCTGAGCAAGCGTTCCGGTGCGACGTACAGCAGTTTCAGCGTGCCGGCACGCGCGGCGCGCGCCACGGTGCGTGCCTGCTCGGCGTCCTGGGTCGAATTGAGGAAGGCCGCGGCGACGCCAAGTTCGGTCAGTGTGGAAACCTGGTCCTGCATCAGTGCGATCAGCGGGCTGATGATGACGGCCAGTCCGCTGCGCATCAGCGCGGGAATCTGGAAGCACAGGGACTTGCCGCCACCGGTCGGCATCAGCACCAGCGCATGCTGTCCTTCGGCAACGTGGCAGACGATGTCGGCCTGCGGGCCGCGGAAATCCGGGTAACCAAATACGTCGCGCAGGATCTGGCTGGCGTGGGAAAGGGTGGTCTGGGGCGTGTTCACCGACCGGATTGTAAGCAAAAGCGCGCACCTTTGCCGTGCCGGTCGATGCACTGGGACCGTCGCTGTGCCAAACTTGCAACCATTCTGTCCTTTTCATCGACTCAGTCATGACTGCTATCCGCCCGCTTATTGTCGCGTCCCTCCTCAGCCTGCTGGCCACCGGCTGCGCCACCCAGTCCGGCAGCACCTCGTCGCCGGGCAAGTCCGGCACGTCCACGGCGGTGCAGGACGCCGAATGGAAAAACCTCGGCGTGACGCCGAACGGCAATGTGATGAACGAGATCGACACGCTGTCGATCCAGCGTCGCGGTTCGCTGGTCACATTCCGCGACCGCAAGACGCTGTTCAATCCGAAGAAGGAAAACCTCGGCGACACGCCGCTGCACAAGCGTTCGATCAATACCTGGCAGATCGACTGCCAGTCGCAGACCTACCGGCTGGTGGCAATGCGCCTGTATGACGACGGGGGTCGCCAGATCGCCAGCTATTCGTATAATGACAAACAGATCAAACCGGCGGCGATCATTCCCAACTCGGCGAGCTATCAGCAAATGCAGTTCGTCTGCGGCAGGAAATAACGCCGACTACTGTCAACGCGCCCGGTCCGCCCCGGGCGTTTTTCATGCAGGTTCAACGGAGGACGCGGTATGGCGGCCATCAAGCGAGTCGTTTTCAATCAGAAGGGCGGCGTCGGCAAATCGACCATCGCCGCCAATCTTGCCGCGGTCGCGGCACATGCCGGACGCCGGGTGCTGGTCATCGACCTCGATCCGCAAGGCAATCTGACTCACTACCTGCTCGGCACCGGGGCCGATACCGTCTCACCGACGCTGTTCGACTGGTTTGACCAGCAACTGAACTTCAGCCTGTTCTCGAAAGAGACGCGCGATTTCCTGCATGCCACGCCGTATCCGGGCCTGACGCTGATGGCGTCGCATCCGGAGCTGGGCGAACTCGCCGGCAAGCTCGAATCCCGCTACAAGATGTACAAGCTGCGCGACCTGCTGGTCGAGCTGGCGGCTGATTTCGACGAGGTCTGGATCGACACGCCGCCGGCGCTGAACTTCTTTACCCGCTCGGCGCTGATCGCTGCCGACCGCTGCCTGATTCCGTTCGACTGCGATGCGTTCGCACGTCAGGCGCTGTACCAGTTGCTCGCCAATGTCGATGAAATCCGTGGCGACCACAATCCGGGGCTGACGGTGGAAGGCATTATCGTCAACCAGTTCCAGCCGCGCGCCACCCTGCCCGGCCGCATGGTCGACGAGTTGCTTGCCGAGGGCCTGCCGGTGCTGGATGTCCGCTTGCAGCATTCGATCCGGGTACGCGAATCACACGAGGCGGCACGGCCGCTGATCCATTTCGATCCGCGTCACAAGCTGACCCAGGCATTTACGTCGCTGTATCAGCAATTGGCTGCGGCACCGGCAGTTCGCTGACGGTACGCACGGCCGGAAAGAAAAACGGGAGCCTGACGGCTCCCGTTTTTTGTTCCGGAGTGCCTTTTACAGGCGGAAGCGGCTGAACGCCTGCTGCATGCTGCCGGCCAGCCCGGTCAGCGTATCGAGCGTCCCCTTGGCCGATTGCAGCGCCTGATCGCTGTCGACGATGCGCAGATTGATGCTCTCGGTGCTCTGCGCCATGGCCAGTGCGGCCTTGTGCTGTTCACCGGTCGACAGCGCGATCGATTCAATCTTGCTCTCGACCTCGCGCATGGTGTCGCTGATGCGGCCGATGCGGTCGCTGGCTTCGCGGGTCAGCGCCACACTCTGGCTGACCGCCCCGCTGGTGACCTGCATATTGCCGGTCGCGCGCGTGGTCTCGCTCATGATGCTGCCGATCATGGCGCTGATCTCGATGGTCGCCTTGCCGGTGCGCTCGGCCAGCTTGCGCACTTCGTCCGCCACCACGGCGAAACCGCGTCCCTGCTCGCCGGCACGCGCCGCCTCGATGGCAGCGTTCAGTGCCAGCAGATTGGTCTGGTCGGCGATGTCGCTGATCACATTGGTGATCTGGCTGATCTGCTGCGAGCGCTGTTCCAGCGACGACAGCAGGGTCGACAGGTCATCGACCGCCGACGAGGTCTTGTCCATATCCGTGGCGATGCGCTCGATATGCAGTGCCCCTTCATGCGACGCGTCACCGGTTTCATGCACCATCGCGTCGGTATCGCGCGCGGCGTCGGCAATCTGCGAGATGCTGACCGACACCTGTTCGATGGTTGCGGCGTTGGCGCTGGATATATCGGCCAGCGCGCGCGAATCCCCCGCCATCTTGTCGAATGCGCCGCCCAGCGATACCACGCCGCCGGCCAGTTGCACCGCATCGTCGCGCAGTTCGCGGAACATGCCGTTCAGACGCTGGATGAACTGGTTGAATGCCTGTGCGGTCTCGGCCACTTCGTCTTCGCCCGGCACGTCGATCTGACGAGTCAGGTCGCCCTCGCCGGCAGCGATTTCGCGCATCGCGTCGCGGACCTGGATCAGGCCACGCAGCAGGCGCTGCAGATAGCCGGTCACAAAACCGGTGCACAGCAGCAGCACCAGCAGCGTGGCGCCGACCATGGCACCGACCAGTTTGAGCAGCGGTCCGGTCAGCACGCTGCGGTCCATCACCATGCCCAGCACCCAGTCGGTCCCGGGCACATCGACCAGTCTGACCAGCGATGGCACGCGTTCGACCGTCATGTCGGTCAGACCCGGCTCGGCCAGCAGGGACTGGATCCGCGCCGCGTCCAGCCCTTCGGCCACTTCGGCGACGTCTTTCAGTTCCATGCCTTCGTGCGGATAGGCAATCAGCTTGCCCTCGCGCGTCATCAGGAAGGCAAAGCCGTCGCCCGGCAGCGCCACGGCACGGACCGATTTGACCAGCTGGCCGATGACGATATCGCCAGCCACCACTTTTTCACTGCCGTCGACCCGGTGCGCGATGCTGACCACCAGTTCCTTGATGTCGGCACTGGCCGGCTTGTACGGCGAGGTCACGATGGTGTCGTTGCCGGCACGGGCGCGCTTGAACCACTCACGGCTGGCCGGATCGTAGTCGGGGCTTGGCTTCTGCTTGCCCGGAATGGAGTAGACCATGTCCTTGCTGGCTCCGTCCCCGACGAACATCTGGGTAAAGCCCCCTGCGGCCGCCAGCGACTGCAGCGACGAGGACACATCCGGCGAGGTAGCGTGGCGCAGGCCGGCTTCGACCACCTGCTTGCGCACGTCGATCCATTCCTCGACGAAGTGACGCTGGCTGACTGCCACCAGCTCTACCTGCTGTTCCAGCCCGGTACGCAGATCGCCGCGCAGTTTGAAGAAGGCGACCAGCGTGACGCTGACCGTCGCGACAACGATGGCAACCGCCACCAGCACGATCAGCTTTGTCTTGATGGATTTCATGATCCTGATGCGACGCAAATTCGATTGGGATCGGGATTATGTCAGATCCTCTCAGCCATTTAGTGATTCATATCGTCGGGAGGAGCTTGTTATGTTCATAACGAATAAATCCATATTTTGTATGGGGTTATTCGTTTTCCGTCAGCGCGTTGGCAATGGCGGTTCCGGCTTCAACCGCACTTTTTCCGGTCCGGCATGCATTTTCCCGGACAGCAGGCTGGCGGCAATGATCAGCCCGCCCCCGATCCATTCCTGCAGGCTCATGCGCTCGGACGCGAGCAGGTAGGCCGACACGGCGGCGAACACCAGTTCGGTCAGCATCAGGGTCATGACCTGGTTCGCCGGCAGCAGGCTGACGCCATGCTGGGACACGATGCTGGTCGCCAGCAGGCAGGCGGCGATCAGCACGATTTCCACGCCGATGACCGGCGTCAGCAGGCGGATTTCCCCCATGCGGCCGGACAGGGTCAGCGTGACGGCGGCAAAGCCGGCCACACCGAGCCAGATGCAGGCCGACTTGACCGGCAGCGCCAGCGATTGTGCGCGCCGCGACAGTACGGTGCCGAGCGAGTAGGCGAAGCCGGCGGTCAGCGCAAACCATTCATAGCGCTCCGACAGCATCGCCGAGCCACTCCACAGGCCCGGCCGGTACAGGGTGATCGCGCAGCCGAGCAGCGACAGGCCGATCACCGCCAGCCCGGCACGGGTCAGCGTTTCCTTCAGGATCAGCCAGGACAGGAAGGCAGTCCACAACGGTGACAGGTAGAACAGCAGCATGACCCGCATCACCTGGCCTTCGGTCACGGCCCAGGTGTAGCCAAGATTGGTCCAGCCGAAGATCACCATCAGGACCAGCAGGCGGAACTCGGGGCGGAAATAGCGCTTGAAGTCGCGCCAGAACAGCGCAATGCCGACCGTGGCGCACAGCAGGTAGACCAGCATCGATGTCATCGACGCCGAGATGCCCTGCTCGGTCAGAAAACGGAACGGATACCACAGCAGCCCCCACACCAGCGCGGTGGTCAGGGTACAGAGGATGGGGAGAATTTTCAGACTGCGCATGACGGTGGGCACCAGCGGTTTTTGGGGGATCGGTGCAGGTCCGACGGAGACGGGAAACGGCCGGGCGCGGCATCGCTCCCCGTTGTGGTGGGGAGACCCCGCTGCGTGCTTCCGTTCGGCATGGTGTGATTTACGGACGGCCTGAGGATTTTCTGCTTGGCGGATGGCAGGGCGGGCTTTTAGTATCCAGTGTTTTGCAGTCGCACAAAATGAATCCGCCGCGATGAATCCTCACCTAGAGCGCCTTGAACCTTACCCGTTCCAGAAGTTGCGCGACCTGTTCGGCGACCTGAGCCCGAATACGGAATATTCTGCCATCAACCTGTCGATAGGCGAACCCAAGCACCCGACACCGGCGGTCATCAAAGAGACACTGGCCGCGGCGCTCGAGTGTCTGGGTGAGTATCCGCCGACGCTTGGCGGCCTGCCGCTGCGCGAAGCCTGTGCCGACTGGCTGGTTCGCCGCTACGGCATTGCCCGCCCCGATCCGGCCAGCCAGGTGCTGCCGGTGCTTGGCAGCCGCGAGGCGCTGTTCTCGTTTGCGCAGGCGGTCATTGCACCGCGCGCCGACGGTCAGCGGCCTGTGGTGATTTCGCCGAACCCGTTCTACCAGATCTATGAAGGCGCGGCGCTGCTGGCCGGTGCCGAGCCCTGCTATGTGAACTGCACGGCTGCCACCGGCTTCGTCCCGGACTGGGACAGCATCCCGGCCGAGGTCTGGGCCCGGACCCAGCTGGTCTTCGCCTGCAGCCCGGGCAACCCGACCGGCGGCGTGATGGGACTGGACGGCTGGCGCAAACTGTTTGCCCTGTCCGACCGCTACGGTTTTGTCATCGCTTCCGACGAGTGCTACTCGGAAATCCATGCCGGCCAGCCGCCGCTGGGCGGGCTGGAAGCCGCAAGCCGGCTGGGCCGTACCGACTTCCGCCGGCTGGTCATGTTTACCAGTCTGTCCAAGCGCTCGAACGCCCCCGGGCTGCGCTCCGGCTTCGTCGCCGGCGACAGCGCCATCCTCAAGAGTTTCCTGCTGTACCGCACCTACCACGGCAGCGCCATGAGCCCGGCAGTGCAACTGGCCAGCCGCGCGGCCTGGAACGACGAGGCGCATGTCGACGACAACCGCGCGCGCTATGCGGAGAAGTTCACTGCCGTCACGCCGATCATCAGTCGCGTGCTCGACACGCGCCGGCCCGATGCCGGCTTCTACCTGTGGGCAAAAGTGCCCGGTGGCAGCGACACGGCTTTCGCCCGCGAGCTGTATGCGCGCTACCACGTCACCGTGCTGCCGGGCTCGTTCCTGGCCCGCCACGCGCACGGCATCAATCCCGGCGCCGGCTATGTCCGCATTGCGCTGGTTGCGCCGCTCGATGCCTGCGTCGAGGCAGCATGGCGCATCGTCGATTGCGTGCATACTGCCACTAATTGAATTTTCGACCCCTTTTGCCATCCGATTGAAAAGGCCTGCCCCATGAATCCGAATCAAGCCCTGATCGAAGAAGCGTTTGAACGCCGCGCCGACATCTCCCCCGCTACCGTCACTGCCGAAGTGAAAGCCGCCGTCGACGCGGTCATCGCCGAACTGGATGCCGGCACGCTGCGCGTGGCAGAGAAGCTCGACGGCGAGTGGATCACCCATCAATGGCTGAAGAAGGCGGTGCTGCTGTCGTTCCGCATCCGCGACAACGCCGTGTCCGACGATGGCGTGAACCGCTTCTTCGACAAGGTCGATACCAAGTTTGCCGACTGGGATGCGGCACGCTTCCAGGCTGCCGGTTTCCGCGTGGTACCGGGTGCGGTCGCGCGCAAGGGCTCGTTCATCGCCCGCAATACCGTGCTGATGCCGAGCTATGTGAATATCGGCGCCTATGTCGACGAAGGCACCATGGTTGATACCTGGGCCACGGTCGGCAGCTGCGCGCAGATCGGCAAGAACGTTCACCTGTCCGGCGGTGTCGGCATCGGCGGCGTACTCGAACCGCTGCAGGCCAATCCGACCATCATCGGCGACAACTGCTTTATCGGCGCCCGCTCGGAAATCGTCGAGGGCGTGATCGTCGAAGAAGGTTCGGTCATCTCGATGGGGGTGTATATCGGCCAGAGCACCAAGATCTATGATCGCGAAACCGGCGAAGTCAGCTATGGCCGCGTGCCGGCCGGCTCGGTGGTGGTGTCGGGCAACCTGCCGTCGGCCGATGGCAAGTACAGCCTGTACTGCGCCGTGATCGTGAAGAAGGTCGATGCCAAGACCCGTGCCAAGACCAGCATCAACGAGCTGCTGCGCGGGATCTGAGCCCGGCCGCGACAGCAATATGACAATGCCGCGCCCCTGATCAGGGGCGCGGCATTTTTTGTGTGAACGCGGTCAGGTGGGGCGACCGCCACGCTACGGGGCGTCAGTGCGCCGGCGCCACCGCCCCCATCCACGGCGTGCCCAGCACCCGCGAGCGGAACCAGCCGATCGCCATCACCACCACGGTCAGCAGCGCGGTGCCGAATACCTCGATCCGGTGCTCCGGACGAATCAGCATCATCACCAGCACACCGCAGATGAACAGGATCACGCCCCAGGTCAGCCACGGATAGCACCACATGCGCAGCGTCAGCGGCTTGCCGCGCGCCAGCAGTTGCTTGCGCATCCGCAGTTGCGACACGGCAATGACCAGGTAGACCAGCAGCGCAATCGCGCCCGAGGTCGCCAGCAGGAAGGCGAACACTTCTTCCGGTACCAGGTAGTTGGCGATCACGGCGCCAAAGCCGACCACCATCGAGCCGATCACGGCCATTTGCGGCGTGCCATTGGCGGCGGTGCGCTTGAAAATGGTGAACGCGTCACGACGCACCGACAGCGAGTACAGCATGCGCGATGCGGTATACAGCGCCGAGTTCAGGCAACTGGCAACCGACACCAGCACGATGACGTCGACGATGGCCTTGGCGTTCGGGATGCCGACCAGTTCCAGCGTGCGCTGGTAGGAGCCGACCAGCGGCAGTTGCGGATCGTTCCAGGCCACCAGCGCGATGACGATGAAGATCGAACCGAAGTAGAACAGGCTGATTCGCCAGATGACCGAGCGGGTGGCGCGGACGATCTGCTTTTCCGGGTCTTTCGACTCGGCGGCGGCAATGGTGACGATTTCGGTACCGAGGAAGGTGAACATGCTGGTCAGCATGGCACCGATCACCGCGCCGAAGCCGTTGGGCATGAAACCGCCGCTGTCGAACAGCCGCGACACGCCGCTGACGCCGCTGCCGGGAATGAAGCCGAAGATGGCGGCCGCGCCGAGCGCCAGGAAGGCGACGATGGCGATCACCTTGATCAGGGCGAACCAGAACTCGAACTCGCCGTAATTCTTGACGCTGAACAGATTGGTCAGGGTCAGCAGGAAGGTGATGGCCAGGGCGAACGACCACATCGGCACACCTTCGAACCACGCATGCAGGATGGTGGCGGCGGCATTGGCCTCGAGCGGAATGACCAGCACCCAGAACCACCAGTACAGCCAGCCGATGATATAGCCGGCCCAGTGGCCGATGGCGCGGTCGGCATAGGTGGAGAACGAGCCGGTATCGGGATCGGCCACCGCCATTTCCCCGAGCATGCGCATGACCAGCACGACCAGCAGCCCGGCGAAGGCATAGGCGAGGATGACGGCGGGACCGGCTTCGGCGATGGCGTGACCGGAGCCGACGAACAGACCGGCGCCAATCACGCCGGCAATGGACAACATGGTGACGTGACGCGGCTTGAGCCCGTGGCTCAGCCCGGCGGAAGTGGACATGGCGGATTTTCCTCTTTCTCTGCGCCGCCACCCTGCGGCGGGGCGCGCTTTGTATGGTCCGCGGCGACTCGTCGACGCGCGGCTTTACTTTTTTCTTGCTTTTTTATGCAAATGAACTAATTGCACTTAAGCTCAGTTTAAGCAGCAATTGGCTGTAGAATGAGAGCCAATCCTGTTTTTTTGCTGGAGCCAATCCGGCAGCAAGTCCTTGTCACCATGACCAAACGCCCCAAGCCCGCCAGCACGCGCAGCCCGTCGATGCTGGTCGACCTGATCCAGCTTCGCTTCCTGCCGGGCAGTGCCGAGTCGGACAATCAGCAACTTTATCGCCTGCTGCGCGACGCCATTCTCGGTGAGGAATTGCCACATGGCCTGCGCCTGCCGTCATCGCGACAGCTGGCGGCCGAACTGGGCATTGCCCGCAATACCGTGATCCATGTTTACGAGCGACTGGCCGCCGAAGGCTATGTCAGCGCGGGCGTCGGCCGCGGCACCTTCGTGTCGGATACCCGGCCCGACCGCATTCCGCACCCGGCCGCGACGCGGGAAACCGCACCGGTCCCCGCCTCCCGTCATGCATCCGGCGTGTCGCAGCGCGGCGCGGCACTGATGGCCCGGGCCGGCGCCGGCGAGCGCCAGTGGGGTGCTTTCATGCCGGGGGTACCGGAAGTGCGGGCGTTCCCGGCCCGGACCTGGATGCGGCTGCAGAACCGGCACTGGCGCCGGCCGCCACCGGACCTGCTCAGTTATGGTGTCGGCCTGGGTTATCCACCGCTGCGCGCCGCACTGGCCGACTATCTGCGCTCATCACGCGGCGTTCTCTGCGATCCGGAGCAGATCGTCATTACCAGCGGTACCCATACCGCCTTGCAGCTGATCGGCCTGATGCTGTGTGATCCCGGCGCCCGCGCCTGGGTCGAGGACCCCGGTTACTGGGGCGTGCACAGCGTCTGGCGCGCCAACGGTATCGAGACCGTGCCGGTGCCGGTCGACGACGAGGGGCTGGATGTCGACCGCGGCGAGGGCCGGCCGCGCCTGGTCTTCGTGTCCCCGTCCCACCAGTACCCGCTCGGCTCGGTCATGAGTCTGGCGCGCCGGCGCCAGTTGCTGGCCTACGCCAGCCATCATGGCGCCTGGATCGTCGAGGACGACTACGACAGCGAGTTCCGCTATGGCCGCCCGCCGCTGCCCTCGCTGCAGGGCCTCGATACCGACGGGCGGGTGCTGTACCTTGGCACCTTCTCGAAGGTGATGTTTCCGGGACTTCGGCTGTCATACATGGTGGTGCCGGCCCCGCTGGTCGATGCTTTCCGCGTTGGCCTGTCCGAGGTCTATCGCGGCGGTCAGTCGCTGACCCAGGCGGTACTGGCCGACTTTATCGTCGACGGCCATTTCGTGTCGCATATCCGCCGCATGCGCAATCTGTATGCGGCACGGCGCGAGGCGCTGCTGTCGGCCATCGCAACCGGCTTTGGCGATTCGCTGCCGATCCATGACGGATCGGCCGGCCTGCATCTGGTGCTCGGCCTGCCCGGCCGGGACGACCGGGCCATCGCCCGGGATGCGCTCGGACACGGCATCATCACCCGGGCACTGAGCCGCTATTACCGCGCGCCGGCCAGCAGCGCCTCCGGCCTGCTGCTCGGCTATTCCCATGTCGACGAGGACGAGATCAGTCGCCATTTCGCCACGCTGGCAGGCTGCATTGCCGATGCGCCGGGCTGAATCGCTCAGACTTCACTAAGATGGAATGGGCATAGTCGGTTGACACCTGTTCCGTCATTTCTCTTGCATTTAGTCCTAACACGAACTAAATTCCCGCCATGCACTCCCGAGTGCCACTGGAAGTCCACGCATGACCGCCACACCCGCACACCGTTTCCTCCCCGTGATTCGCGAGCTCGCCCGCACCTACCAGGTGTTCGAGCAGCTGTCCGGCAACCATATCCGCGAACTGGGACTGACGCCGCCGCAATTCGACGTCATTGCCACGCTCGGCAACACCAGCGGCATGAGCTGCAAGCTGCTGAGCGAGAAAACCCTGATCACCAAGGGCACGCTGACCGGCGTGGTCGACCGGCTGATCGACAAGGGGCTGGTCAGCCGTCGCATACCGGACGAGGACCGCCGCAGCGTGTTCATTGCGCTGACAGCGGAAGGCGAAGCGCTGTTTGCCCGGGTGTTCCCGGCTCATCTCGACCATATGCAAAAGCTGTTCGATACCTTCAGCGAGACGGAGCTCGAGCAGATCCAGCACATGCTGGCCCGCCTGCGCACCGGCCTCGATACCGCACGGAAAACCGCATCATGAATACGTCCCCCCGCTACCACGGCCTGTCCATTGCCCTGCACTGGCTGATGGCACTGCTGATTATCGGCGCGATCGGCGTCGGCCTGTCGATGGGCGAAATGTCGCTGTCGCCGCTGAAGATCAAGCTGATCAACTGGCACAAGTGGGTCGGCATCACCGTGCTCGGCCTGGCTGCCGTGCGCCTGCTGTGGCGGATGTACGCCCGGCCGCCGGCACTGCCGGCCACGCTGCCGGCCTGGCAGACCGGCGCCGCGCATGCGATGCACCTGCTGCTGTATGTACTGATGTTTGCCATCCCGCTGTCGGGCTGGGCGATGAGTGCCGCCAAGGGCTTCCCGGTGGTCTATCTCGGCCTGTTCCCGCTGCCGGACCTGGTGGCACCGGACGAAGCGCTGGGCGACACCCTGGCCGATGTCCATTCCGCACTCAGCTATGGCCTGATCGCGCTGCTGGTCGCCCATGTCGCCGCCGCCCTGAAGCATCACCTGATCGATCGGGACGACATCCTGTCGCGCATGCTGCCGGCCTGTCGTCGTCCCCGCTGACCCTCTCTGGAGAACCCCATGCGCCGTACCCTGTTACCGCTTGTCGTCGCCGTCGCGCTGGTCGCCCCGCTGACCCAGGCGCAAGCCCCGGTCAGCAACAAGAGCCGCATCGGCTTTGTGTTCAAGCAGTTCAATGTGCCGGTCGAAGGCCAGTTCAGCGCCTTCAAGGGCGATATCACTTTCGACCCGGCCAGACCCGAGGCCGGCCATGTCGACCTGACGCTCGACATCAACAGCCTGCATCTGCCAAGCAAGGAAGCGACCGGCGAAGCCCGCAAGAAGGAATGGTTCAACGCCGCCGGCTTCCCGACCGCGCGCTTCGTCTCCACCCAGATCAAGTCGCTGGGTGGTGGCCGCTACCAGGCTGACGGCAAGCTGACCATCAAGGGCATCACCCGCGACGCGTCGGCGCCGCTGACGCTGCGCGAGGAAGGCCCGCTGCGCATTGCCGACGGCGCGCTGACCATCCGCCGGCTCGATTTCAATATCGGCGAAGGATCCTGGCGCGACACCGACACGGTGGCCAATGACGTCCAGATCAAGTTCCGCGTCGCCCTGCCCAAGTAAAACCCGTTCATCCCAGGAGAAAACCACATGAAAAAACTGCTGATCGCTTCCGCCCTGAGCGCACTGGCCGCCTCGGCCTTCGCCGCCCCGGTCACCTACGCCATCGACCCGACCCACACCTATGCCACGTATGAAGTCAGCCACATGGGCTTCTCGACCCAGCGCGGCACCTTCGCCAAGACTGACGGCAAGGTCGTGCTCGATGCCAAGACCAGGAAGGGTGAAGTGGACATCACCATCGACAGCAGCTCGCTGCAGACGCTGAACGCCAAGCGCGACGAACACCTGAAGGGCCCGGATTTCTTCAATGCCGAGAAATTCCCGTCCATCACCTTCAAGTCGACCAGCCTGCAGTTCAGCGGTGACAAGCTGACGGCGGTCAAGGGCAACCTGACCCTGCTCGGCGTGACCAGGCCGGTGACGCTGAAAGTGACCCGCTTCCATCATGGCAAGCACCCGATGATCGGCAAGGACACCTATGGCGCCGACGCCGAAACGGTCATCAAGCGCAGCGAATTCGGCATGAAGACCTATGTGCCGGCCATCAGCGACGACGTCAAGCTGGTGGTTTCCATCGAAGCCATCGACGCCCAGTAAGCGCTGATCCGCAGGCCCGGCGCGCCACCGCGCGCCGGGCCTGCGGTCGCGGCAGTCACGACAGCAGTGCGTTTTGCTACCATCGCAGCATGACTGCCCCGATTTCCGCTCCCCCCACCACGCTGAAGAAGCTGGCCAAGCTTGGCATCCACAGCCGCTTCGACCTCGTGCTGCACCTGCCGCTGCGCTATGAGGACGAAACTCACCTGACGCAGATCCGCGATGCCCGCGCCGGCACGCCGGTCGTGGTCGAGGGCACCATCACCGATGCACAGGTACAGTGGAAACCGCGCAAGCAACTGATCGCCACGCTGGAAGACGACACCGGCCAGCTGCAGTTGCGCTTCCTGCATTTCTATCCGAACCACATCAAGCAACTGAGCAAGGGCGCACGCATCCGCGCGCTTGGCGAAATCCGCCACGGCTTTCACGGCGACGAGCTTGTGCACCCGAAGGTGCGCGAAGTGGTCGACGGCACGCCGCTGGCCGACCACCTGACCCCGGTCTATCCGGCACTGCAGGGCATTACCCAGCCGATGCTGCGCCGGCTGGTCAGTCAGTCGCTCGATGACCTGATTCTGGCCGACACGCTGCCGGACGCGCTGCGCGACAGCCTGCACCTGCTGCCGTTTCGCGACGCGATCATGACCCTGCACCGCCCGCCGCCCTCGCTGTCGGTCGCCCAGCTGTCCGACGGCGCACTGCCGGCATGGCAGCGACTCAAGTTCGACGAGCTGCTGGCCCAGCAACTGTCGATGCGGCTCGCCTACCGCGCCCGCCGCGCGCACAACGCGCCGGTACTGACCGGCACCGGCACGCTGACCCGCGCCTTTCTGGCGCAGCTGCCGTTCTCGCTGACCCGGGCCCAGGCACGGGTCATGGCCGAGATCAGCCATGATCTGGCCGAATCCCATCCGATGCACCGGCTGCTGCAGGGCGATGTCGGCAGCGGCAAGACCGTGGTCGCCGCGCTGGCGGCACTGACCGCGATCGAGGCCGGTTACCAGGCCGCCCTGATGGCACCGACCGAAATTCTGGCCGAGCAGCATCATCTGAAGCTGGCCGCCTGGCTGGAACCGCTGGGCGTACACGTCACCTGGCTGACCGGCAGTCTGAAAAAGTCGCACAAGCAGGCCGCCATCGCCGATATCGCCGCCGGCGTCACCCGGCTGGCGGTCGGCACCCATGCGCTGTTCCAGGACGATGTCGCCTTCGAGCGCCTCGGTCTGGCGATCATCGACGAGCAGCATCGTTTCGGTGTCGGCCAGCGGCTGGCGCTGACCGACAAGGGCGCCGCACCGCACCAGCTGACCATGTCGGCGACGCCGATCCCGCGCACGCTGGCCATGAGCTATTACGCCGACCTCGACGTGTCGGTCATCGACGAACTGCCGCCCGGCCGTACGCCGATCACCACCAAGCTGATTTCGACCGCGCGCCGGGGCGAGGTGGTCGGCGCCATCCGCGCCGAGATCGCCCAGGGCCGACAGGCGTACTGGGTCTGCCCGCTGATCGAGGAATCGGAGACGCTGGAACTGCAGAATGCAGTCGCGACCTTCGAGGCCCTGCAGCAGACCCTGCCCGAGCTGCGGGTCGGCCTGGTGCACGGACGGATGAAGGCGGACGACAAGGCCGCGATGATGGCAGCCTTCCAGGCCAACGAGGTCCAGTTGCTGGTGGCGACCACGGTGATCGAGGTGGGTGTCGACGTCCCCAATGCCACGCTGATGGTCATCGAACACGCCGAGCGCATGGGACTGGCCCAGTTGCACCAGTTGCGCGGCCGCGTCGGCCGCGGCGCGCATGCCAGCCGCTGCGTGCTGCTGTTCGAGGAGCCGTTGTCCGAACTGGCCAAGGCGCGGCTGAAAGTGATCTACCAGCACACCGACGGTTTCGAGATTTCCCGCCAGGACCTGCTGATCCGCGGCCCCGGCGAGTTTCTCGGCGCCCGCCAGTCCGGTGCGCCGCTGCTGCGCTTTGCCGATCCGGAGCAGGACGATGCGCTGCTGGAAGCGGCCAAGGACTGGGCGCCCCGCTTGCTGTCGGACTACCCCGAATACGCCGAGCGCCACCTGGCGCGCTGGCTGTCAGGGCGCGAGCAGTTCCTCAAGGCCTAGGCGCCGCTGAATACCTGCCACAGCAGCACCATGTTCAGCGTAACGATCACGCCGGCAATCAGCCACGCCAGCCACTGCAATGGCCCGCTCAGCCGCCACTGCCCCATCAGTCCGGCACTGGAGGCAAAGCGGACCAGCGGGATCACGGCAAACGGCAGTTGCAGGCTGAGGATGACCTGACTCAGTACCAGCAGCGACGTCGTCTCACTGTCGCCGCCGAGAATGGCCACCGCCATTGCCGGGATGATGGCCAGGCTGCGGGTCAGCAGCGCCCGCTGCCATGGCTTGATGCGCAGGTTCAGGAAACCTTCCATCACCGCCTGCCCGGCCAGCGTCGCGGTAATGGTCGAACTCAGACCGCAGGCAAGCAGCGCGCCGGCAAACAGCAGGCCGGCCCAGTGGTTGCCGAGCAGGGGCGACAGCAGCCGGTGGGCGTCGCCCAGCGACTCGACGTCGGCATAGCCGTGATGGTGGAAGACGGCGGCGGCAAGAATCAGCAGCGACGCATTCAGGCAGAACGCGAAAGCCAGCGACAGCGAGGTATCCCAGTGCGTGGCCCGCAGCGCCTGCTTCATGTGCTCGACCGTGCGCGAGGCCATGGCCTGGCCGCGCGTGCGCAGCAGGTTCGAGTGCAGATACAGATTGTGCGGCATCACCGTCGCACCGAGGATGCCGCAGGCAATCCACAGCAGGCCGGCATTGGCGATGATTTCACTGCGCGGCACCAGCCCCTGCGACGCCGCATGCCAGTCCGGATTGGCCATCGCCAGCTGGGCGATGAAGCAGCCGCCGGCGAACAGGATCATCGCGGCGACGACGCTTTCCAGGCTGCGCTGGCCGATCAGCTGGATGGCGAGCATCGCGAACGCCAGTGCACTGGCCAGCAGTACCCCGACCGGCAGCGACACGCCGAACAGCAATTGCAGTGCGACCGCGCTGCCGATGATCTCGGCCAGGTCGGTCGCGACGATCGCCACCTCGCACAGCAGCCACAGCGCCAGCGATGTGCGCCGACCATAGCGGGCGCGGCACAGCTGGGCCAGATCCTGGCCGCTGACCAGCCCGACCCGGGCGGCGATCCACTGCAGGAACAGCGCCATCACGCTCGACAGCAGCACCACACTGAGCAGCGTATAGCCGTAGCGCGCCCCGCCGGCGATGGCGGTCGCCCAGTTGCCCGGATCGGTATAACCCACCGCAACCAGGCAGCCGGCGCCGACAAAGCCGAACCAGCGTCGTGGACGACGGCCCGGTTTCGGGGGATCCGCCATTTTGGCGGCGGTCATTTCGGCGGACAGGCTGGACATGATGGCTCCTGCAACAGTAAGGCGATCAGTTCATGATAATCATTCTCATTTGATGTTTACAATGGAATTTTGTCATCCCGACGATTGGGCGACGCAATCGCTAACGGCTAAGCCGCTGCCCGCAATCGCATCCCGTCATAAGCAAGTTCCACCCCCGGCGGGCACAGCGCATTGGTTGCGTGGTATTCCAGTTCGTGCGTCATGTGGATCAGCACCGTACGCCGTGCGCCGATGCGTGCGGCGGCTTCCAGCGCCTGGTGGAAACCGAAGTGACTCGGATACGGCGCCATCTTCAGGCAGTCCAGCAACAGCAGGTCCAGTCCGTCCAGCAGGCCATAGCTGTCGTCGGGAATGGTCGACACGTCGGTCAGATAGGCGAAGCGGCCGACGCGCCAGCCGAGGATCGGCCAGCGGCCGTGAATCAGCGGTACCGGCGTGACCTCGATGCCGGCAATCGCGACCGGCACGCCGGCCTCGACCGTATTCGGCACCAGCACCGGCTTGTCCCAGAACGCGCCCGGCGGCAGCAGGCAGTAGCCGAAGCGCTCTTCAATATTGCGCATCATGAACGCATTCCCGTACAGCGGGATCGGCCCCTGCCGGACGTAGCAGAAGGCGCGCAGGTCGTCGATACCGTTCAGGTGGTCGGCATGCGGGTGGGTGTACAGCACGGCATCGACATTGCTGATGCCTTCGCGCAGCGCCTGCTGGCGCAGGTCCGGCCCGGTATCGATCAGCAGCGTCTTGCCGCCCACCTGCAGCAGCGAGCTGGCGCGGGTGCGGTGATTGCGCGGGTCTGTCGAACTGCAGGTGGCGCAATGGCAGCCGATCGCCGGCGTGCCCGAGCTCGATCCGCAGCCAAGAACGGTGACATCAATGTGCATGCCGTGCCTTTGCAAACAGGCGGTAGAAGTTCTCCGTGGTCGCCTCGGCCAGCGCTGCCAGCGTCATGCCCCGCAGCTCGGCAATGTGCTCGGCCACGTGGCGCACATAGGCCGGTTCGTTCTGCTTGCCGCGATACGGCACCGGCGCCAGATACGGCGAGTCGGTTTCCACCAGCAGCCGGTCGAGCGGGCATTTCTGCGCGACGTCCTTCACCTGCTGCGCATTCTTGAAAGTGACGATGCCGGAGAACGACAGGTAAAAGCCGAGGTCCAGCGCCTGACGGCCGATCTCCCAGCTTTCGGTAAAGCAGTGCATGACGCCGCCCGGCTGGTCGGCGTGGGCTTCGCGCATCACGCGGACGGTATCCTCGGCCGACTCGCGGGTATGAATCACCAGCGGCACCCGGGCACGGGTGGCAGCACGGATATGTCGCCGGAAGCGTTCACGCTGCCATTCGAGATCGCCCTTGCACCAATGGTAGTCGAGGCCGGTCTCGCCGATACCGATGATTTTCGGGTGCGCGGCCTCGGCGACCAGAAAGTCCTCGTCCATGTCCGGCCCGTCCTCGACATCGGGGTGGACGCCGACCGTGGCCCAGAACATGTCATGTTCCAGCGCCAGCGCCCTGACCGCCGGGTAGTCGGGGACATTGACGGAAATCACCAGCGCCCGGTCGATGCCGTTGGCGAGCATATTGGCCTTGACCTCGTCGATGCGGCTGGCGAGGTCGGGAAAATTGATGTGGCAGTGCGAATCGATCAGCATGTTGGCCTGCGCGGCGCCAGTGGCCGCGTGATGTTCGGTTTCAGGGTGGTTCAGCGCGTGCCGGCAAACAGCTGCTGGTAGTCGAACAGCAGCTTTTCCACCTGCAGGCGCACATTCAGCGTGTGCTGCCCGTACGGTGCCAGCGCCACAATCTCGTGGTCGAAGCGGGCAAAGCGCACGGCCGGTGCACGGTGCGACAGGCGCTCGATGGCCGCCGCATGATCCGGATAATAGCGGACCGGCGACGCGGTGCCGGCGGCCAGCAGGTCGTGCAGCCATTTGCGCAGCCAGTCCAGCGGCTCGGCCAGCGCCAGTTTGGCACGATCGAGTTCGCCGGACAGGACCAGGATGGCCTGCGCGTCGGGATGGGCCAGCACGGCGGCAAATTTCTCCCGCAGCGGCACCCGCGCTCCGTCGGTCAGCGCGAACGGCGCGCCGCCGGCCCGGGCCAGCTCGATCTCCGGGTTGTCGACACCGGCCGTTTCCAGCCATGCCAGCGCCACGTCGGCCGCCGGCGGTGTCAGCGGGAAGGCGCGGCAGCGGCTGAGGATGGTCGGCAGCAGTCGGCGCGGACGGTGTGCCACCAGCACGAAGTGCACCCCTTCCGGCGGTTCTTCGAGGATTTTCAGCAGTGCGTTGGCCGAGGCCAGGTTCAGGGTTTCGGCCGGTTCGACCAGCACCACGCGCCGGCCGCCACGGTGGGCCGACAATTGCGCGAACTCGATGATGTCGCGTACGGCCTCGACCTTGATCAGCAGCAGCTTGCGCGCCGGCTTGTCGTCATCGCGTTCGTCGTCCGGTGCCAGCAGGCGGTAATCCGGGTGGTTGCCGGCCAGGAACCAGCGGCAGGCCTCGCACTGTCCGCACGCGGCGTGGTCGGCCGCTGGTGCCTCGCACAGCAGCGACTGGGCGACAAAGCGGGCAAAACGGTCCTTGCCGATACCCTGCGCGCCGGTCAGCAACAGGGCGCCGGGCAGGCGGTCGAACTGCTGGGCGAGTCGTGCCCAGTCGGCTTGTTGCCACGGCAGCAGCATCAGCGTCGCTCCAGCAGGCGGCCGAGGTCGCGGGCCAGTTCGGCCTGCAGCGTCGCGACCGGCAGTTCGGCATCCAGTACGCGTATCCGGTCGATATCGGCCTCGGCCCGGCTCAGGTAGGCATTGCGCACCCGCTGGTGGAATGCCTCGCGCTCGCGTTCGAACCGGTCCAGTGTTCTCGTGGTCGACATCCGCGCCCGCGCGACGTCGGGCGGGATATCGAACAGGAAGGTCCGGTCCACTCGCAGGTCACGCAGCACCCAGCGCTCCAGCTCGGCGATCCGTTCGAACGGGACGCCCCGGCCGCCGCCCTGGTAGGCGAACGTCGCATCGGTAAAGCGGTCGGACAGCACCCAGCGGCCGGCAGCCAGCGCCGGGCGGATCACGGCGTCGACATGCGCCTGGCGGGCGGCAAACATCAGCAGTGTCTCGGTATCGAGCGAGATGTCCGACTTCACGTCCAGCAGCAGCGCGCGCAAGGCTTCGCCCAGCGGCGTCCCTCCCGGCTCACGGGTGACGACGACGTCGATGCCGCGCGCGGTCAGCCAGTCGCGGATAAAGTCGACGTGGGTGGATTTGCCGGCACCGTCGATGCCTTCAAGCGTCAGGAATTGTCCAGTCACTGCGATTCCGTTCCGGGCGCGGACACGCGCCCAATGCTATTTCTTGCCAAGAATGTATTCATGCACGGCGCTGTTGTGCTCGTCCAGCGTTTCGGAGAAATGCGACGAGCCATCGCCACGGGCGACGAAGTACAGCGCCTTGGTCGCGGCCGGATTGGCTGCGGCCTCCAGCGCCGCCCGACCTGGCAGGGCGATCGGCGTCGGCGGCAGGCCGGCGCGGGTATAGGTATTGTAGGGGGTGTCGGCCCGCAGTTGCCGCCGGTTCAGCGGCCCGCGAAAGTCCGGACTGACGCCGTACATGACCGACGGGTCGGTCTGCAGACGCATGCCGATGCGCAGCCGGTTGATGAACACGCCGGCGATCTGCGGCCGGTCCTCGACATGGCCGGTTTCCTTCTCGACCAGGCTGGCCAGGATCAGCATTTCGTACGGCGACTGGTATGGCAGGTCGCCGGCACGGATCTGCCAGCTGCGTTCCAGTTCGGACTGCATCTTGTCATGGGCGCGCTTCAGCACGTCCAGGTCGCTGGCCCCCTTCAGGAAATAATAGGTGTCGGGGAAGAACAGCCCTTCGGCGTGGCTGCCGTCCGCGCCCAGCTTCTGCAGGATGCGTTTTTCCGACCAGCCGGCGGTGTCATGACGCAGGGCCGGGTGCTGCTGCAGCATGGCGCGGAACTGGCCGAAGGTGAAGCCTTCGGGAATCGTCACCACGTACTCGCTCTTCTCGCCCTTGCGCAGCTTGGCCAGCCAGTCGAGCATCGACAGCGGCTTGATCATCCGGTAGTCGCCAGCCTTGATTTCGCTGGCGGCACCGCTGACCTTGGCCAGCAGCAGGAACAGCGTGCCTGAGCGAACCGCACCGGCACGGTCCAGCGATGCCGCAACGGTGGACAGCGACTGGTTCGGCGCAACTTCGACCGTGACCGGCAACTGCGCCGGCCGGTACGGTGCGACGATCAGGCCGGCCAGCACGGCAATGGCGACGAGCGCCAGCAACACGAGCGTACGCAGACGGTGGCGGGATGCGGAAGGTTTCTTGGGCATGGGGGAGAAGGCGCGGAAAAATCGTCAGATGATAACGGCGCACCGGGTGCACCGCGTAGCGAAAACGACAAAAAGCCGCCTGCTGGCGGCTTTTCTTCGGAGAGAGCGAACGGAATCAGGCTTCCGGGCTCACCACGATCTGGACTTCGACCAGCACGTCGTGATGCAGCGCCACTTCGACGCTGTATTCACCGATGGCCTTCAGCGGGCCATTCGGCAGACGCACTTCAGCCTTGACCACTTCGACGCCATGGCCGGCCTTGATCGCGTCAGCGATGTCGGCGTTGGTCACGGAACCGAACAGACGACCGTCAACGCCGGCCTTCTGCGAGATGGCGATCACGGCACCCGTCAGCTTCTCGGCGCGAACTTGCGCGTCGGCGAAGATCTCGGCCTGCTTCGCTTCCAGCTCGGCGCGGCGGACTTCGAATTCCTTCAGGTTGACTTCCGTCGCACGCTTGGCTTTGCCTTGCGGGATCAGGAAGTTGCGGGCGTAGCCGTCCTTGACCTTGACGACGTCACCCAGTTGACCCAGGTTGGCCACTTTTTCCAGCAGAATGATTTGCATGATTTGGCGGCTCCCGAATTAATGCTGGTCGGTGTACGGCATCAGGGCCAGGAAGCGAGCGCGCTTGATGGCGGTCGACAGTTGGCGCTGATAGCGGGCTTTGGTACCGGTGATGCGTGCCGGGATGATCTTGCCGTTTTCGGCAACGAAATCCTTCAGCAGATCAACAGCCTTGTAATCGACGACCTTGATGCCTTCGGCAGTAAAGCGGCAGAACTTGCGACGCTTGAACAGTTGGCGTGCCATGTTTAAACCTTTATCAATTCAACGTGTTGCACATGCAGGACCAGGCGGGGATTGCGCAGGCTTTTCGCGGCGAGGAAACCGTCGACGCAGACGGTGTTACCTTCGAGCTGCGGGGCCGTTTGCGGGGCTTCGGTTCCGACCATCTGCGCACTGATGACACAGCGCACGGCGCGTTCGAAACCACCGGCCTGCTGTTTCGATTCGTGTTCGAGCTCGAACGACAGAACCGGAATGCCGGCCGGGGTGTAGCGCACTGGTTCGACCCGGCGCGCAACGCCCTCAATCCTTACCTGATTTCGCAATTAGGCAGCGGCGACTTCACCAGCGTCCGATTGCGGGGCGAGCAGGTTTTTGGCCTTCTCTTCCTTCATCATCGGCGACGGTTCGGTCACGGCTTCATCCATCTTGACGGTCAGGTGACGCAGCACGGCGTCGTTGAACTTGAACGCGTGTTCGATTTCTTCCAGCGCTTCCTTGCCGCACTCGATGTTCATCAGAACATAGTGAGCCTTGTGGATCTTCTGGATCGGGTAAGCCAGTTGACGGCGGCCCCAGTCTTCCAGGCGGTGGATCAGACCTTGCTGGCCCAGAACCATGCCCTTGTAGCGTTCGATCATCGCCGGCACCTGCTCGCTTTGATCAGGATGCACGATGAATACGATTTCGTAATGACGCATGTTGACTCCTTTTGGATGACAGCCTTCCGCCATGCGCTCGCGGGAAGGCAAGGGTTTAAAGGGGGAGGATTATACGGAGAACCGGGGGTGTTGACAAACCCGATTGCACTGCAGAAAAGCGAAAGGCCGGCGCTGGCCGGCCTCAGCGGGGAGACATCCCTGATGGCATTGCTGCCGTCAGGAGTTTTCCCGCCGGTACAGTGACACGATCAGCTCGGCTTCGGCACGGGTCAGCCCGCATCGTCTGGCGACCTCGGCCGCCAGCACGCCCTGGCGCACCAGCTCGATCGCCTGATTGTACGGCGAGCCGCCGCCGGAACGGCCGCGGCCCATATTGTTCTCGACTGCCGCGCGCCGCAGCGCCTGCAATTCGGCGGACAGCTGCCGCACCTGCAGCCCGAGCTCCGCCAGCTGCACCCGCAGTGGCGCAAGCTCGTTGCGCGCATCGCGCAGCCGGCGGCGCCAGTCGCGCACCAGCGCAACCAGGACCAGTACGCCCACCAGCGTCACGCTGGACAGGGCCAGCCACAACGTCGGCAGCGTGACCTGTGACGCTCCCATGATCCCCTCTTCTTCCCAATGCCTGCGCATTGCAGTCTAGCCAGCGGCGGTGCATCCCGCCATGCCGGCACGACGGGCGATCAGGTCAGCTGAAATAGGCGCGGTTGATGCGCACCTGCTGACGACCGCTGGACACCAGTCCATCGATTTCGACCTGTCGCAGCCGCATCAGCGTTTCCAGACGCTGGCTTTGCTGGTAGGCCTCGTTCAGTTGCTGGCGCAGCGGTTCCGGCACCGGCGCGGCAAGCTGCCAGGCGGCGACCAGTTCCGGCTCGATCAGGTCACGTCGGGCGATGCACTCGATCAGCGCATCCCAGTCGCCGGCATCGGCCAGCGTCAGGCTCTCGGCGGTCAGGCCGCAGTACGCATCGAGTCGGGCAGCCAGCGTCGGCTCAGACGGCGATACCGCCATTGCGCCCCCCGTTGCTCCCCTTGCTGCGCACGTCACGGCCGATGATTTCCCAGGCACCGCGAATCTCGTCCAGCTGGCTGATGACTTCGGTCAGTGCTGCCTGATCGTTGCTCAGACCGGCATCCATCAAGCGCCGCTTCCAGTAGTCGTACAGCGAGGCCAGCTGGCTGGAAATCTGCCCGCCGGCCTGATGGTTCAACGCCATGTTCAGGCTGCCGATGATGTCGGTCGCCTTGTTCAGCTGCTGGCTCTTGCGGGAGAAATCCCCACTGGCAATGGACAGTGCCGCCTCGTGCAAGGAATCGATCGCCCCCCGGTACATCAGCTCGACCAGCTCGGCCGGATTGGCGCCCAGCACTTTCGCTTCCAGCGCGTCGGACTGATACGCCTTGACGAACTGCTGCATGTTTCTCGACACAGACACGTTACTTCCTTCCGCTACGGCAATGCCGGCGGAAACCGCCGGCACGTCGCCGTCTAGATCAAAAACCGTATGCTATCAGCTAATGCCCAGCATGCTCTTCATGTTGGCCAGAGACGACTGCATTTTGGTCAGCGATGCATCCAGTGCACCGTACTGCGCGCGCAGCCGCGCCTCGGTCTTCACCAGTTGCGCCGACATCAGTTCCTGCTTGCTGGTGTTCGCCTTCACGTTCGCGTCGAGCGTGCTCTTGCGGTTGGTAACCAGTCCCTTGTCCGGATCGGTCAGGGTATTGACCGTACTGGTCACCCCTTCCGCATTGCTGGCGAACGCGGCCTTGACCCCGTCAGCATCCTTGGCCAGCGCCTTGGTGAAGTCGGTCTTGTTGAACACCAGGCTGCCGCCGACACCGAGCTTGATGCCAAGACTGGCCAGCGGCGAATAGTCCGCCGGGCCCGGAGCGGCATTGGTCTTGTCGGTCGGCGCGGACACCGCAGCGTACAGCTGGTCCTTGACCGAGCGCAGCAGGCTGTCGTTGCCGAACGAACCGCTCTTCATCGATGTCAGTTGCGAGACGACGGCATTGTACGAGGTAACGAAATCGTCGACCTTCTTGGCGATCGCATCATCATCGCGCCCCACCGTCACCGATCCAATGCCTTCTTTTTGCAGGGTGAAGGTCAGACCGCCAATCA
Source organism: Microvirgula sp. AG722 (assembly GCF_003269145.1). Lineage (NCBI taxonomy): Bacteria > Pseudomonadati > Pseudomonadota > Betaproteobacteria > Neisseriales > Aquaspirillaceae > Microvirgula > Microvirgula sp. AG722. The sequence goes on from NZ_QLTJ01000001.1 coordinate 27,004, forward strand.
CGCCCGAAACACTGTTGCTCTGACTGACGGCAGAGATGCCGTTGATGGTGAATTCGGCATTTTTCGGCGCCTTGGAGTCAGCCGCGTTCAATGCGGCACTGCCGCCGGTCAGCGAGGCAAAGCTGGTCGTCCCGATTACACCGTCGATCGCGCCAGTCTTCTGACCGCTGATCACCAGCCGTTGCTGGCCGGTCTTGTCGGTAATCGGCATTGCGGTCGCGCCGACACCGGCGCCATTGATTTTCGCCGCCAGCTCGGCCGGGGTCAGCTTGACCTCGCCGGTGCCGAGATTGACGGTCTTGCCATTGACGGTGATGGTCGCCGGGTCCGTGCCTGCGGTACCGAACGTCAGCTTGCCGTCGGTCATCCCACCCAGGTCGTACACGTCGGCCTGCGCGCTGGCCATCTGCGTCGTCTGGATCGCATAGGTGCCGTTGCTCGCCGTACCATCGGCCTTGACCGTGATGGCGGTCAGGTCACTGCTGGTTGCCGTGTTTGCATCGAGAAAATCGTAGCTGGACAGTTTCTGCGCAGCCGTCTTCAGGCTGGACAGTGCGGACGTCAGCTTGCCAATATCCGACACCTGCGTGTTGTACTTGCTTGCCTGCGTCTGCAGTTTGGTCAGCGGTTGCCGTTCAACCGACATCAGACCACTGACGATGCTTTCGATATTCAGGCCGGAGCCCGCGCCGGCGGCGGTAATGGAAGCCACGTTATTTCCTCTCGACTAGCCGCATGTCGTGCGATATGAACCGGCCGGACCTCGCCGACCGGACAGCCCGACATACGATCGGACCCGGCACGCCTGCATGATGAATGATGATATCCCGGATCAAGCCTTGTCCGAGAGCAGCAGCCCGCGCAGTTCGTCAAACACTTTGGCGAACTGGACGATCTGCTCATTGGGTATCTGGCGAATCACTTCATTGGTTTCGCGATTGACGACCTTGACCAGACGCATCTTGGTGTCTTCATCGACCGAGAACTCGAGATCGCTCTGCATGAGTTGCATGGTCTGATTGAACTGCTGGACCGACTTCTGCAGCGCATCAGGCTGCTGCTTCTGGTCCTTGGCGCGAGCGGCATCGGCGTCATTGCGCAAACTCTCGGCACTATGAACAGGCGCAACGGCGGTGCTGGTCAGCACGGGCGTCGCGGGCGCATGGCCGGCAAACTGCGGCAATGTGGACGGTTGCCGCGCGTCTGCGACAGCCGGCTGTATGGGTGTTGCCGAGGGGTTGATCTGCATGGATCTCTCCTGACGTCAATAGGCCCCGGACACAGACTGGCTGGCCGGGGCCCCGTTCACGCTACGGGGATCAGATCCCCGTCACCGAAATTACTTCAGCAGGGACAGCGCGGTCTGCGGCAGCTGGTTGGCTTGCGACAGCATGGCGGTACCAGCTTGCTGGATGATCTGGTTACGAGTCATCGTAGCAGTTTCCGAAGCGAAGTCGGCGTCAACGATACGGCTCTTCGAAGCCGAGATGTTTTCAACGTAGTTTTGCAGGTTGCTGACCACGGCGCTGAAGCGGTTTTGCGTGGCACCCAGGTCGGCGCGGGCGTTGGCCAGGGTCTTCAGGTCGTTGTCGAACTTGTTCAGCAGGGCACGGGCGGCGCTGTTGGTGCTCATGCTGGCTGCGGTAGCGGCAGCTTGCGAGAAGGCCAGAGCGGCGATGGTCACCTTGATCTGGTTGTCGCTCGAGCTGTTGGCGCCGACCTGGAAGTTGAAGCTCTTGGCAGCCGAACCGAACAGGGTCTTGCCGTTGAACTTGGTGCTGGACACCAGACGCTTGTTTTCCGCGCCCAGGGCATCCATTTCCTTCTTGATCTGGGTCAGGTTGGTCGTCGACACGGTGCTGTTCGACGCTTGCACAGTCAGTTCACGCATACGCTGCGTGTTTTCCTGAATTTGCGACAGCGCGCCTTCAGCGGTTTGCGCCAGCGAGATGCCGTCGTTCGCGTTACGGATAGCCTGGTTGCTACCGCGAACTTGCGAATCCATGCCCGAAGCGATGGCCAGACCGGCAGCATCGTCCTTGGCGCTGTTGACGCGCAGGCCAGACGACAGGCGTTGCAGGGAGGTCGACAGTGCGCTGCCCGAGGTGGTCAGGTTACGTTGCGCATTCAGCGACGAAATATTGGTGTTGACGTAGATTGCCATGATGATCTCCAAGCAGGCGACGGTTGTTCGGTGGGTTGGGTGCCGGTACTTCCTTCCGGGTCACATGCTTTATCGGAGCCAGTTGCGTTGGCTTTAGGGATGTTTTGCAAATTTTCTAGTTGGGCATCAAATTTGATTGCCACAGGCCGATAGAGTGACGGAACATTCGATCGGCACTGTCAGCCGAATCCGCCATAGAATGCCTTCCGGGTGAGACCATCTATATAGGTTTTACGCGCGCACTCCACTCCTGACCGAGAACATGATGTCCAACAGCAAGACCCCCGTCCCGACAATTTCCGATCTCGCCATCCTGAAAACGACTGCCGACCTGGCCGAACAGGGCCAGCTCCCCGAAGCGGAGGCCCTGCTGCACGAGCAGCTGGCACAGGACCCGGCCGACCCGGTGGCCTTGCTCGGGCTGGGACAACTGGCGGCGCATGCCGGGCTGGTGGATGATGCGCACGTGATTCTGGAAGCCGCGCTGATGGAAACCCGGGCCCGCTGGCCGGATCAGGGCAATGCGCCGCTGCAGGCGGAAATCCAGCGCAGCATCGCCCGCACCCATGACAGTACCGGCCAGATCTATCGTGGCGTATCGCACTGGCTGGACAGCCTGGTCTGCGAAGACACGCAGGAAGCCCGCGAAGCGCTGGCGCGCGCGCGCCAGGTCGACGACTCGAACAAGACCACGCTGTTCAAGGACATTCAGGCACCGGCCGGTCTGCTGGAGCAGGCCGAGCGGGTGTGCGGCGAAGAACTGGCCCGTCAGCCGGACGATGCCGAAGCCAGTTTCCAGCTCGGCAACGTCAAGCTGCTGCAGAAAAAATACGACGAAGCACTGCCGCTGCTCGAACGGGCCAGTCAGCGCCTGAGCGAGCGCGCCGATGTGTTCTACAGTCTGGCGCTAACCGCCATGGGCCTCGGCCAGACCGAGGCCGCCCGCGCCGCCCTGCTGCGCAGCCATGAGCTGGCGCCCAGCCTGGATACCTGCCTGGAACTCGGCATGTACTATGCGGCCCGTGGTGAACACGCCGAGGCCATCGACATGCTGCGCCTCGGCGCCCAGGACCATCCGGACGGCGCCGCCCTGCTCGCCGGCCTGCTGTCGCGCGAACGCCGCTATGACGAAGCGATTGCGGTAGCGCAGTACATCTGCGACAAGTTCCCGACCTCGGCGCGCTGCTGGGTGCTGCTCGGCCGCGCCCATTACACTGCCGGCGATCCCGAGCAGGCGATGTATGCACTGATGTTCGCCATCCACCTGGCGCCGGACGATGACGACATCCATACCGACCTCGGCTCGCTGCTGAGCAAGCTCAATGCCCATACCATGGCCGAAGTCGCCTACCGGCGCGCCATGGCGCTGAATCCGGAAAACCTGTGGGGCTATACCTCGCTGATCGCCTGCCTGTCGCAACAGCAGAAATACGATCAGGCGCACGACATTTTCGACCAGGCCGAAAGCAAGTGGCCGGACAACCCCGAGCTGTACCTGAACGTGTCGGTGGTCGAGTGCGAACAGGGCGATGTCGAAAAGGCATTCAGCTCGGTCCACCATGCCATCGAACAGAAGCTGATAGAACTGGCGGAACTGCCTCCGGAGCAGATGTTCGAGGAGAAAAAGGAACAGTACATGGTCGTCCATGACGCCCATGTCGCCCTGCTGGCCGCCCACGAGGCACTGACCCGGGCCGGTGTGCCGTTCTTCCTGATCGGCGGCACGTTGCTCGGCATCATCCGCGACGGCGACCTGTTGCCGTTCGACAAGGACATGGACTTCGGCCTGTGGTCGGATGTGTCGCGCGAAGCCATTGTCGGCGCTTTCAACGATGACCCCGATTTCATGGTGCCGGACACCATGCTCGACCCGAACGCCTGGGTGTCCGCGCTGCATCACAAGCCGACCGACATCATCATTGACATGTTCTTCTTCCACCGCGACGGCGACAGCTGCCTGGAGGGCTTCGACCGGGGTGCCATGAAGCTGCGCTGGCGCTATCGCGGTTTCGAACTGAAGCCCCTGCCCTTCCTCGGCGTCGAATTCCTGGCGCCGGAATCGCCGGAGCGCTTCTTCGAGGACATCTACGGCAGTGAATGGCGGATTCCGGACCCGGGCTTCGATGCGGTGGTCGCCGGCTACTGCCTGACGCCGGAATCGAAGGACCTGTGCAGCTTCTATGGCTATGAACGGCTGTTCTCGGCATTGCGCTCGCGACGCTGGGCCAAGACGATGTCCTACGCGAAACAGATCCGCAAATGGGGCCCCCACCCGATCCTGGACCAGGTCGAGGCCTTTATCCGCGAGCGGGATCTGGCATGAAAACCGTCCTGACTTACGGCACTTTCGATCTGTTCCATATCGGTCACCTGCGCCTGCTGGAACGCCTGAGTTCGCTCGGCGACCGGCTGGTGGTCGGGGTGTCGACCGACGAGTTCAACGCGACCAAGGGCAAGGCCACCTTCATTCCCTATGCGGAACGCGCCGAGATCGTCGCCAATATCCGCTGTGTGCACAGCGTCATTCCGGAAAACGACTGGGCGCAGAAGCGCCACGACATCGTCCGGCTGAAGGCGGACGTGCTCGGCATGGGGGACGACTGGGCCGGCAAGTTCGACGAGTTGAAGGACGCATGCGAGGTCATCTACCTGCCGCGTACCGCCGGCATCTCCAGCACCACGATCAAGGACACGCTGAAAGCGGTCGACAGGGACAACCTGCTCAAGATCAAGGATGCGCTGGGACTGCTGGAAAGCATTGTCAGGAACTTCGAATAGCGTCACGACGCTTCCCCCCAAGCTCGCCATGGCCGGTGCCGGCCTGGCGCTTCTTCCGAATACAGCAGGAATGGCTCAAAACATGAATGAACAGCAAGCCCAGCGACAGCAACTGCTCGAACAGGCAGAACAGGCCTTTGACAGCGGGCTGGTCGATCGTGCCGAAGAAAAATACCGGGAACTGCTTGCCGCTGACGACGGCAGCATTGATGGCTGGTTTGGTCTGGGCACCGTCCTGCTGCAAAAGAACCTGCATGCCGCCGCGGCCCGGGCACTGTCTGCAGCCCTGGACCGCCTGCGGGCCGGCGGCACGAACGATGATGGCGGCGTCGAAGCCCTGATCTGCTCCCGCATCGGCCTGGCCCACTATCAAATGGCCGGGGCGTCAGCCGCGCTGGGATGGTGGAAGCAGGCGCTGACGCTGTATCCGACCGCCGAAGTGGCAGGCTGGGTCAGGGAAGTCAGCCAGCAGTCGCCGAGCCTGGTCAGCGTCGTGATCCCGACCTACAACTATGCCCGCTACCTGCCGGAAACCATCGCTTCGGTATTCGCTCAGACCCACAAGAATATCCAGCTGATCATCATCAACGACGCGTCGACGGACAATACCGACGAGGTGATTGCCGAACTGCAGCAGCGCTACGATTTCGTCTATCTGAAAAACGAGGTCAACAAGGAGCGCAGCGCGTCGCTGAATATCGCGCACCAGTCGGTGCAGGGCGAATTCATCATCAGCCTGGATGCAGATGACCTGCTGCTGCCGGATGCCATTACCCTTCATCTGGAAAATCTGCAGCAGTATCCCGAAGCGGCCTTCAGCTACGGTGCCATCGATTTCCTGCTCTCCGACGGTACGACACGCCCGTCCGAGATGCCGCTTCACAGCGGCGAACTGTTCGACCTGCTGTTCATGGGCAACTTCATTCTGCCGCTGTCCGCGATGTACCGGGCTGCAGCCTGGCGCGCCACGGTCGGCTTCAATGAAAAGACCACCCTCCAGGACTGGGACATCTGGCTGAAACTGCTGCGCCAGGGACCGGCCCGGAGCATGAACAAGACGGTCGCCCACTATCGCCGCCATGCCGAGAGCGCCCACCAGAACAAGAACCTGAAGAAAATTTTCCGCAGCCGGATGGTGGTTCTGAACGACTGGAAAGATGAGCCGCTCTACGACATGGCCTGGATGCACAAGTGCATGTTCCATGAAAAGAGCCTGCCCGACACGGTCGTGGAGGAACTGGTCCTGGAAGGCGAGCAGGATCGCTATCTCGATTACCGCTATGCGCAGATGCTGAGCCAGCGCGGCAACCAGGGTCAGGCCATCGAATTCTGCCAGCGCGCACTCGACGGCCTGTCGCCCCGTTCCTTCATGGCCTCGCCGTTCTGGACGCTGTACCTGAAGCTGCTGAAGGACGCGAAGCGCCTGTTCGACGCCGTTGCCTTCATCCACGCTCACGTCGACGATATTCCCCTGCTGCGTGGCCCCGACTACTGCTATGCCGCAGCAGAAACCCTGATGGACCATTTCGCCACGTCGCCGGTCAGCAAGGAAGGGCTGGATCTGGTCGAGCGGCTCTATCTGCACTGCCTGGACATTGGCGAGGCCTCGGGCCGGTTCCGCATTCTCTATGGCACCGGCAGCTACCTGCCCTGCATGCAGCTGGGTCACCTGAACGTGGCACTGCGCCGACTGGAACAGGCCCAGCTCTATTTCCAGCAGGCAGCCGCCTATGGCCACATGGATGGCTTTATCGCCTACTCCCAGGTGCAACGCTCGCTCGGCCATTTCGCGGCAGCGACCGGCCCTGCGGTCTGAGCCGATCCCCGACCGTCAGCCCGCAGCGGGCTGACGGCAGCAACAGGCATTTTTACCCCATTCTGGAAAGCCACTGAATATGAAGGCAGTCATTCTCGCCGGGGGGCTGGGCACCCGGATCAGCGAAGAGACGCACCTGAAACCGAAGCCGATGATCGAGATCGGCGGCAAACCGATTCTCTGGCACATCATGAAGATCTACTCCCACTACGGGATCAACGACTTCGTGATCTGCTGCGGCTACCGGGGCTATGTGATCAAGGAGTATTTCGCCAACTACTTCCTGCATTCGTCCGACGTGACATTCGATCTTGCCAACAACAATATCGAAGTCCATCAGCAGTTTGCCGAACCGTGGCGCGTCACGCTGGTGAACACCGGCGAGACGACGCAGACCGGCGGCCGGCTGAAACAGGTGCGGCGCTATGTGCAGGATGATGATGCGTTCTGCTTCACCTATGGCGACGGCGTCAGCGACCTGGACATCGGCAAGCTGATCGAGTTCCACCGCAGCCAGGGCAGCAAGGCCACGCTGACCGCGACCTATCCGCCGGGCCGTTTCGGCTCCCTCGACATCCGCGAGAACCGCGTCGCGACCTTCCGCGAAAAGCCCAAGGGCGATGGCGGCATGGTCAACGGCGGCTTCTTTGTCCTGTCGCCGTCGGTGATCGACCTGATCGATGGCGACGAGACAATCTGGGAACGCGAACCGCTGGAGACCCTGGCCAGCCAGGGCCAGCTGTCCGCCTTTGCCCATGATGGTTTCTGGCAGCCGATGGATACCCTGCGCGACCGCACCCATCTCGAAGAGCTGTGGCAGAGCGGGCAGGCGCCGTGGAAAGTCTGGCAATGACTCCGGCATTCTGGCGCGGCAAACGGGTGTTCCTGACCGGGCACACCGGCTTCAAGGGCAGCTGGCTGTCGCTGTGGCTGCAGCAGCTCGGCGCCGAGGTCCACGGCTTTGCCCTTGCCCCGGCGACCACCCCGTCGCTGTTCGAACTGGCCGGCGTCGCCCGGGGCATGACGTCCACCCTGGGGGATATCCGCGATCTGCCGGCCCTGACCGCCGCCATGCAGGCGGCGCGTCCCGACATCGTCATTCACATGGCGGCGCAGGCGCTGGTCCGTCTGGGCTATGTTGACCCGGTCGGCACCTACGAAACCAACGTCATGGGCACGGTCAAGCTGCTGGAAGCCGTACGCCAGGTACCCGGCATCCGCGCCGTGGTCGTTGTCAGCAGCGACAAGTGCTACGAGAACAATGAATGGCCGTGGGGCTATCGCGAAAACGAACCCATGGGCGGCTTTGATCCGTACAGCAGCAGCAAGGGCTGCACCGAGCTGGTATGCAGTGCCTGGCGCCGTTCGTTCTTCTCTCCGGCCGAACAGGCACGGCATGGCGTGGCGCTGGCCAGTGCCAGGGCCGGCAACGTGATCGGCGGCGGCGACTGGGCCGCCGACCGGCTGGTACCGGACATCCTGCGCGCCATCGAGGCAGGACAGCCGGTCTCCATCCGCAATCCCGGCGCCATCCGTCCCTGGCAGCATGTGCTGGAGCCGCTGTCCGGTTACCTGTTGCTGGCAGAAAAGCTGTACGACGATGGCCCCCGTCATGCGGAAGGCTGGAATTTCGGCCCGGCCGACGACGACGCCCGACCGGTCAGCTGGATCGCCGAGCGCCTGACCCGGCAGTGCGACGGCAGCGCCGGCTTCCAGGCCGATGACACGAGCGGCCAGCCCCACGAAGCCCATTTTCTCATGCTGGATTGCGCCAAGGCCCGGCGGACGCTGGGCTGGCACCCGCGCTGGACGCTGTCCCGCGCTCTTGACCAGATCGCGCAATGGCACAATGCCTACCGTCTCGGCAGTGACATGCGCAGCGTCACGCTCCAGCAAATTCAAGCCTATCAGGATTCAGTACCCGAACTATGAACGAGAACACCAGAGCCCAGGCACTCCGCCAGCAAATCCAGTCCCTGGTCGAAGAGTATGCGTCCCTCACCCTGGCCCCGCGCCCGTTCCAGCCCGGCACGACCCCGGTCCCGCCGGCCGGCAAGCTGATCGATGGTGCCGAGCTCAGGAATATGGTGGATGCGTCGCTGGACGGATGGCTGACCACCGGGCGCTTCAATGACGCTTTTGAGAAGCGCCTTGCCGCCTACCTCGGGGTCGAGCACCTGATTACGGTCAACTCCGGCTCCTCCGCCAATCTGCTGGCCTTCTCGGCCCTGACCTCCCCCCGCCTCGGCGATCGGGCGATCCGGAAGGGAGACGAAGTCATCGCCGTCGCGGCGGGCTTCCCGACCACGGTCAACCCGATCCTGCAGTTCGGCGCGGTTCCGGTTTTCGTCGATGTCGACATTCCGACCTACAACATCAATGCGGAACTGATCGAGGCCGCCATCACGCCGCGTACCAGGGCGATCATGCTGGCCCACACGCTGGGCAATCCGTACAACCTCGACATCATCTGCGCGCTGTGCCGCAAGCACGGCCTGTGGCTGATCGAGGACTGCTGCGATGCCCTCGGCTCGACCTACAACGGCCAGCTGGCCGGCACCTTCGGCGATATCGGCACACTGAGCTTCTACCCGGCCCACCACATCACCATGGGGGAAGGCGGCGCAGTGTTCACCCGCAACGCCGAGCTGAAGAAGATCGTCGAATCGTTCCGCGACTGGGGCCGTGACTGCTATTGCGCGCCGGGCTGTGACAACACCTGCAACCGCCGCTTCAACTGGCAACTGGGCAAGCTCCCTGCCGGCTACGACCACAAGTACACCTACTCGCACGTCGGCTACAACCTGAAGATCACCGACATGCAGGCGGCCTGTGCGCTGGCGCAACTGGACAAGCTGGAAGGCTTCATCGCAGCCCGCAAGCACAACTTCACCTTCCTGAAGGAGCGGCTGGCCAGCTGCGAAGAATTCCTGATCCTGCCGGAAGCGACCCCGGGCAGCGATCCGTCGTGGTTCGGCTTCCCGATCACCATCCGGCCGGACAGCGGCATCGAGCGTGTCGACGTACTGCGTTATCTCGACCAGTACCGGGTCGGTACCCGCCTGCTGTTCGCCGGCAACCTGACCCGCCAGCCATACATGGAAAATCAGGTCTACCGCGTCAGCGGCGAGCTGACCAACACCGATCTGGTGATGAACCACACGTTCTGGATCGGTGTGCACCCGAGCCTCAGCGAGGACATGCTGGACTTCGCCGCCGAAAAACTCGAAACCATCGTTGGCGCCAATTTCTGAATGTCCTCCTGCCATGAAAATATCGTGACCGACGATATCGGGCACATCCTCGCGGCGCCGCTGCCCTGGCATCGGCTCGCGGGAAAAACGGTGGCGGTGACCGGGGCTTCGGGCTTTATCGGCAGCTATCTGGTACGCAGCCTGCTCGCCCTGCACCCGGCCGGCAAAGTGGCGGCACCGGTCAGGGTGATCGCCATCGTCAGGAACCCGGAAAAAGCGGCACGCCGCTTTGCCGATCTCGATGCCGGCGATGCGCTGAGCATTGTCGAGTGCGATCTGTCGCTGCCGGATGGTCTGAACGTCCGGGCAGACTATTTCATTCATGCCGCCAGTCAGGCCAGCCCCCGCTTTTATGGCACCGACCCGGTCGGTACGCTGGCGCCGAATGTCATTGGCAGTTACAAGCTGCTGCAACTGGCCCAGGCCAGCGCGGCCGAGTGCTTTCTGTATATCAGCAGCAGCGAGGTCTACGGCGATACCCGCGACCACAGCCGCCTGAGCGAACAGGACTACGGCGTGATCGACCCGACTGACATCCGTTCCTGCTATGCGGAAAGCAAGCGCATGGGCGAAACGCTGTCGCTGTCGTGGATGCGCCAGTACGGTCTGCCGGTCAGGATCATCCGGCCGTTCCATACCTACGGCCCCGGCATCGATCTGCAGGATGGCCGCGTGTTTGCCGATTTTGTCGCCGATATCGTGCAGCGGCGGGATATCTCGATGAACAGCGATGGCGCCGCCCGTCGCGCGTTCTGCTATATCAGCGACGCGATACGAGGGCTGTTCTACGTGCTGTTCAATGGCCAGGCGGGGTTGCCCTACAACGTTGCCAACCCGGCAGGTGACCTGTCGATCTACGAGCTGGCCCGGCTGCTGACCGGACTCTACCCGGATCTGGGGCTGCAAGTGATCCGCCGCGGCATCGACAGTTCAAAGCCCTACCTGCCGAGCCACTTCGCCAGACTGCTGCCGGACGTCACTCAACTCGAAGCGCTGGGATGGAAGGCAATGGTTCCCCCGGCCGCCGGATTCAAGAAAATGGTGGAAAGTTACTCATGACCCTCGCCAGGCTGTCACAGCAATTCGCAGACCGTACCCTCGGCAAACCCGACTATATTGCCGCCATGCTCGAACAGCACAACAGCCTGTTCGAATACAGCGAGTTCATTGGTCACACCGATATCGAATCAATCGAGATCCGTGAAGGCGGCCCGGTTTTTCATCTGAAGAACATGCCGTTCTCGATGGAATGCCCGGCAGCGGAAGCGCGGGTCGCGCCCATCGAGATCCTGAATTTCAGCCAGTACGAACCGGAATGCATCCGGGCCATCACCCCGCTGCTCGACGGCTGCCGGCAGATTCTCGATATCGGTGCCAACATCGGCTGGTTCTCGCTGTGGTTTTCCGCCGCGCAGCCGGCTGCACATATTCATGCGTTCGAGCCGATGCCGGGCAATTTCGATTACCTGAACCGCAACGTCGCCCGCAACCGGCAGGGTTCGGCGATCAGCCTCTACAACTACGGGCTGTCGGATACCGGCGGTGTCGCCGAGTTCTACCTGTACCCGACCGGCACCACCAATGCCTCGCTCGAAAACGTGTCCTGCGCCGCCGACAGCAAGAAGGTGGTGGGCCTGACCCTGAAGCTGGACGACTGGGCGCAGAATTACCAGGTGGCCCCCGACTTCATCAAGTGCGATGTCGAAGGGGCGGAATTCCTGGTATTCAAGGGCGGGCGAGACACCCTGGCCACGCACAAGCCGGTGGTTTTCACCGAGATGCTGCGCAAGTGGTCGAAGTCCTTCCACTATCACCCCAATGAAGTGATCGGGTTTTTCAGTGAACTCGGCTACGCCTGCTTCAGCATTGGCGAGCGGGGGCTGTCTCCGTTCCAGTCCATGGATGAAAACACGGTGGAGACCAATTTTGTTTTCCTGCATCAGGAAAAACACCGTCAGCAGATCGAATCGACAAGAGAATCACGGTGAACTCCGACCAGCTTGCCAGACAAATCCGGGTACTCGCGCTGCAGATGGTGCACCGCGCCCGGGCATCGCATATCGCCAGCGCGCTGTCCATCGCCGACATCCTTGCGGTCCTGTATGGCGGCGCCATGCGTTTTTCACCGACCGAGCCGCACGCCGCTGACCGCGACCGTTTCATCCTCAGCAAGGGCCACGCCTGCGTCGCCGTCTACGCGGCCCTGGCGGCCCGCGGCGTCATTCCGCTGGAAGCGCTCGACAGCTACGGCCAGGACTTGTCGCCGCTGATGAACCATATCAGCCACAAAGTGACCGGCGTCGAGTTTTCCACCGGCTCGCTCGGCCACGGTCTCCCGTTCGGCGTCGGCAAGGCGCTGGCGGCCAAACGCCGGCATGAGGACTGGCGGACGTTCGTGCAGCTCAGCGACGGCGAAATGGACGAGGGCAGCAACTGGGAAGCCCTGATGTTCGCGGCGCACCACAAGCTGGACAATCTGGTCGCCATCATCGACTACAACAAGCTGCAGAGCATGACCACCATCGCCCGGACTCTGGCGCTGGAGCCGCTGGCCGACAAGCTGCGCGCATTCGGCTGGGCCGTGCGCGAGGCGGACGGGCATGACCATCAGGCCCTGTCGGCCCTGCTGTGCAGCACGCCGTGGGAGCCGGGCAAGCCGTCGATCGTGATTGCACACACGACCAAGGGCAAGGGCGTCAGCTTTATGGAAAACAAGGTCGAGTGGCACTATCGCAGCCCGAACGACGAGCAACTGCGCCTCGCCCTGGCCGAACTGGAACACGACAATGCGTAATGCCTTTATCCATGAACTGATGGCGCTGGCGACGCAGGATCCATCGATTGCGCTGATCGTCGGCGATCTCGGCTATTCCGTCATCGAGCCGTTTGCGGACACCTTTCCCGAGCGCTTCGTCAATGCCGGCGTCGCCGAGCAGAACATGATGGGGCTGGCTGCCGGCATGGCGTCGGAGGGCTATCACGTATTCGTCTACTCGATTGCCAACTTCCCCACCTTCCGCTGCGCGGAGCAGATCCGCAACGATGTCGCCTACCACAAGCTGCCGGTCACGGTCGTGTCCGTGGGCGGCGGACTCGCCTATGGCGGGCTCGGTTACTCGCACCATGCCGTTCAGGACTACGCACTGATGCGCACCCTGCCGAACATGCTGATTGCGGCGCCGGGCGACCCGATGGAAGTGCGCGCCTGCATGCGTTACCTGGCCGCAAACCCGCAGCCATCCTATCTGCGGCTGGGCAAGGCCGGCGAGCCCGAGCTGCACCCGACGGTGCCGGTAGTCGAACCGGGGAAATGGCTGCCGGTGCATGTCCGCCCAGGCGCCACCCGCACCCTGCTGTCCACCGGCGCCACGGCCGAGCGGGCCACCCACTGGTGCGACGAGCCGGCCTTCGCCGACTGCTCGCTGCACTCGATGCCGCTGTGGGGCATGGCAAGCAAGCCGCTGCAGGCGGCGCAACTGGATGCCTGGCAGCAGGTCATCACCGTCGAGGACCATCTGGAAGATGCCGGCTTCGGTGCCTGGCTGCTGGAATCGCTGGACCGTGTGCCGGCGTTGCGCAGCCGACTGGTGCGCAAGGCGCTCGATGCCAGGGTCTGCGGCATGGTCGGCAGTCAGGCGACCCTGAACCGGCTTGGCGGCCTCGACCTCTGAATCCGCGCTACTGAATATCATGCGCCGCTCCCTGAGCGGCGCGGCCCCCGACAAGGACCCTCACCCCATGGCTGTACTGCAAATCTGCATCCCGACCTTCGAACGGCGGGAACACCTGATGAACACCCTGGCGTATCTGGACAGCGAACTCCAGGGCGATCTGCACGACTTCATCAGCGTCCGCATTCTTGACAACGGTTCCGGTTACGACATCCGCGACGCGGTGCAATCGCGTTTTCCGTATGTCCAGGTCGATGTGAATCCGGAAAACATCGGCGCACCGAGCAGTGTGGTTCGCCTGGTGCGGGAGGGCCAGACCGAGTACGTCATGGTCCTCGGCGACGATGACGATTACCGGCCCGGCCTGTTGTCCGCCATCCGCGAACTGCTGGTCCGGCAACAGCCCGACTACATTTTCCTGAACCACCGCGCGGTCTGGCACGACGGCAGGCTGGCGCTGCCGACCCAGTTGCCGCCGGGCGAGATCAACAGCCTGCTGGACATCTTCAACTACACCGGTCCGTGCATGATGTTCCTCGGCGCCAATGTGTACCGGCGCGCCAAGGCAATCGAAGCGCTCGACTGCTACGGCGATGACCTGGCCAAGGCCCATACGCTGCCGTTGTACCTGTCGCTGTACTGCGGGCATCCGGACAATAACGTCGTGATCGAACCGGCCACCTTTATCGACAATATCTGGGGTCGCGACTCGTACTCGCAGGTCAAGACCCGGGTGTTCGCCAAGGATGTCCAGGAAGAACTGATCCGCAGCGCCCGCTTCGGCTACGATCCGCACGCCATCATGGTCGCCATCATGTGCAACCGCGTCTACCGTCCCCACTACGATGTCGCTCCGTCCGACTGGCTGAAGGCCTTCGCCTGACTGCCGGCACCCTGCAATGAAAAACCCCGGTCAGCGATGGTGCTGACCGGGGTTTTTCATTTACTGCAGATTACTGGTATTCGCTCATCGGCGGGCAGCTGCACACCAGGTTGCGGTCACCGTACACATCGTCGATGCGGTTCACGAACGGCCAGAACTTGTTCTCTGCCACATACGGCAGCGGGAACAGGCCCTGTTCGCGCGGGTACGGGCGCGTCCATTCACCGGTCACGTCGGCAATGCTGTGCGGCGCATGCTTCAGCGGGTTGTCGTCACGCGGCCATTCGCCGTCGCCGACCTTGCGGATTTCCTCACGGATCGCCAGCAGCGCGTCGATAAAGCGTTCCAGCTCGGCGCGCGATTCGCTTTCGGTCGGCTCGATCATGATGGTGCCGGCCACCGGGAAGCTCATGGTCGGCGCGTGGAAACCGTAGTCCATCAGCCGCTTGGCGACGTCGACTTCAGTGATGCCGGTTTCCGCCTTCAGCGGACGCAGGTCAACGATGCACTCGTGGGCGACACGGCCGTTCGCATCACGGTACAGGATCGGGTAGGCCCCTTCCAGCCGCCTGGCGACATAGTTCGCACTCAGCAGGGCAACCTGGGTAGCACGGCGCAGGCCGGCGCCCCCCATCATGCGGATGTACATCCAGCTGATCGGCAGGATCGAGGCGCTGCCGAACGGCGCGGCCGACACCGCACTCTGCCCTTCCGAGCCATTGGCGATCGGCGTCACCGCATGGTTCGGCGCGAACGGCGCCAGATGCGCCTTCATGCCGATCGGGCCCACGCCCGGGCCGCCGCCGCCGTGCGGGATGCAGAAGGTCTTGTGCAGGTTCATGTGCGACACGTCGGCACCGATATCGGCCGGGCGTACCAGACCGACCAGGGCATTCAGGTTGGCGCCGTCGAAATAGACCTGGCCGCCATGCGCATGCACGGTGTCGATAATGTCGCGGATCGCCGCCTCGAACACGCCGTGGGTCGACGGATAGGTCAGCATCAGGCAGGCCAGCGTATCGCGGTACTGTTCAGCCTTGGCCTTCAGATCGGCAACGTCGATATTGCCGTTGTCGTCGCAGGCGACCGGCACCACTTCCATGCCCATCATCTGCGCGCTGGCCGGGTTGGTGCCGTGGGCCGAGGTCGGGATCAGGCAGATCCTGCGCGCCTGCTGGCCCTTGCTGTCCAGATAGCGACGGATGCACAGCAGGCCGGCATATTCACCCTGGGCACCGGAATTCGGCTGCAGGCTGATGGCGTCGAAACCGGTGATGGCCTTCAGCTGTTCGGACAGGCCGTCGACCAGCTCCAGATAGCCCTGAACCTGGTCGCGCGGGGCGAACGGATGCACGCCACCGAAGGCAGGCCAGGTGATCGGCGTCATTTCGCTGGCCGCATTCAGCTTCATGGTGCAGCTGCCGAGCGGGATCATGGCGTGATCGAGTGCCAGGTCGCGGTTTTGCAGTTTCTTCAGATAACGCATCATTTCGGTTTCGCTGTGATGCGAATTGAAGACCGGATGCGTCAGATAGGCCGATTCGCGCTTCAGCGCGGCCGGGAACTGGTCGGCGACGCGGGCGTCCAGCGCGGCCACATCGACCGTCTTGCCGGTGACGAAGCGCACCAGTTCGACCACATCGGCGCCGGTGGCGACTTCGTGGAAGGCGACGGCGACGGTGCCGGCATCGACGCGGCGCAGGTTGTAGCCGGCCACACGTGCGGTGGCGAGCACCGATTCGGTGGCGGCGCCGGTCTGCACGCGCACGGTGTCGAAGAAGGTCTGGCTGGCGACATGGCCGCCGCTGGCGCGCACGCCGTCAGCGAACAGGCAGGCCAGGCGGTGCACGCGCGCGGCAATGCGCTTGATGCCGGCCGGGCCGTGATAGGTGGCGAAGAAGCCGGCCATATTGGCCAGCAGCACCTGCGAGGTGCAGATATTCGAGTTGGCCTTCTCGCGGCGGATATGCTGTTCGCGGGTCTGCAGTGCCATGCGCAGGGCACGCTTGCCCCTGGCGTCGATCGACACGCCGATCAGGCGCCCCGGGGTCGAACGCTTGTGCGCGTCGCGGCTGGCAAAATAGGCCGCATGCGGGCCGCCGAAGCCCATCGGGATGCCGAAGCGCTGGGTGGTGCCGACGGCGATGTCGGCGCCCATTTCACCCGGCGACTTCAGCAGGGCCAGGGCCAGGATGTCAGCCGCCACGGTGACGATGGCGCCCTTCTGCTGCGCCGCGGCGATATAGGTGCTCAGGTCACTGACTTCACCGTCCGCGCCCGGGTACTGGAACAGCGCGCCGAACAGCTCATGATTGACCGCTTCTTCCGGATGACCGCTGACCAGTTCAAAGCCGAATTCGGCCGCGCGCGTTTTCAGCACGTCGAAGGTCTGCGGCAGCACCTGGCTGTCAACGAAGAACACCTGCCCGCGTGCCTTCGACACCCGGCGCGCCATCGCCATCGCTTCGGCGGCGGCCGTGGCTTCGTCGAGCAGCGAGGCATTGGCCAGTTCCAGCCCGGTCATGTCGATGACCATCTGCTGGAAGTTCAGCAGCGCTTCCAGCCGGCCCTGGGCGATTTCGGCCTGGTACGGCGTATAGGCGGTGTACCAGCCGGGGTTTTCCGTCACATTGCGCAGAATCACGTTCGGCGTCAGCGTCGGGTGGTAGCCGAGCCCGATAAAGGACCTGGCCAGGACATTCTTGCCGGCGATGCCGGCCAGCTCGGCGAGGGCGACATGCTCGGGGATGGCGCCGGGCAGCGGCAGCGGATCGGCGCGCAGGATGTCGGCCGGCACGGTCTGGGTGGTCAGCTGGTCCAGCGAATCGAGGCCGAGGACGGCGAGCATGGCGCTCACGTCAGCATCGCTCGGGCCGATATGCCGCGCGACAAAGGCGTCGGTGTGTTCGAGTTGTTGCAGCGTAGTCATGGCGGAAACAGTACGTTCGTGGTCGGGGCAATCGTGCGGGCAACGTGCAACGGGCCGTGCAACAGCACGGCCCGCCAGGCGTTTTAGCCCACTTCCTTCGCGTAAGCGTCGGCGTCGAGCAGCGAGTCGACGTCGGCGGCATTGGCCGGCTTCATCTTGAAGAACCAGCCTTCGCCATACGGGTCGGTATTGGCGGTGTCCGGCGCGCTTTCCAGCGCGGCGTTCACTTCGATCACTTCACCGGCCAGCGGGCTGTACACATCGCTGGCGGCCTTGACCGATTCGACCACGCCGGCGCCGGCGCCATCGGCCAGCACGCTGCCGACGGCCGGCAGCTCAACGTAGACGATGTCGCCCAGCAGTTCCTGTGCGTGATGGGTGATGCCGATGGTCACGGTGCCGTCGGCTTCGCGACGGATCCACTCGTGGCTGGCAACGTACTTCAGATCGGCGGGGATGTGGCTCATGGATAACTCCGTTAGATTCGATTTTCGACCGGCGGGTACTGCCCGCCCGCCATACTGACAAAAAAGGGGGCGCCGTGACAGCAGTCACGGCAGAGACAGCAAAACGGCGCCGTCACCGGCACCGTTTCCGTTTATTCGCAGACTTTCTTGCCGTTGCGGACGAACGGCATTTTCACCACCCGGGCCGGCACGCGCTGGCCACGGATATCGACCGCCACCGTGGCACCGGTCGCGGCCGGCACGCGGGCAATCGCAATCGACTGCTTCAGCGTCGGCGAGAAGGTCCCGCTGGTGATCACGCCCTCGCCGAGGCCGTCGACCAGCACGGTCATGCCTTCGCGCAGCACGCCGCGCCCCTCGAGCACCAGACCGACCTGCTTCAGCTTCGGGCCGGCGGCCTTCAGCGCCTCAACCGGCTTGCGGCCGATAAAGTCGCGCGCCGGGTCTTTCAGGTCCAGCGTCCAGCCCATGCCGGCTTCGAGCGGACTGACGTTGTCGTCCATGTCGTGGCCATACAGGTTCATGCCGGCTTCGAGACGCAGGGTGTCGCGAGCGCCAAGACCGGTCGGCTGCACGCCGGCTGCCAGCAGATCGCGCCACAGGCCGGCGGCTTCGGCCGCCGGCAGGATGATTTCCAGTCCGTCTTCGCCGGTATAACCGGTACGGGCGATAAACCAGCCATCCGCGCCATTGTTGAACGGCAGGCCCTGGAACACGCTCAGCGCGCGGACCCGGTCGGCCATGGCCGGCTGAGCGGCACAGAAGCGGTCGATGGCGGTCGGGCCCTGAACGGCGAGCATGGCCAGGTCCGGGCGTTCGGTCAGCGTGGCGGCATAGCCTTCGATCTGGCGGCGCATCCACGCCAGATCCTTGTCGCGGGTGCCGGCGTTGACGACCACGCGGTAGCCCCAGTCGGTCAGATAGACGATCAGGTCGTCAATCACACCGCCGGCTTCGTTCAGCATGCCGGCATACAGCGCCTTGCCGACCGGCGCGAGTTTGTCGATGTCGTTGGCGATCAGGTGACGCAGGTAGTCGCGCGCGCCCTCTCCGGTCAGGTCAACCACGGTCATGTGCGATACGTCGAACATGCCGGCATCCTGACGAACGATCTCGTGCTCCTTGAGCTGCGAGCCGTAATGGATGGGCATGTCCCAGCCGGCGAACGGAACCATTTTGGCGCCGGCTTCGATATGCAGGGCGTGGAACGGGGTGGTGAGGAGCGATGCGGTCATGTCGGGCCAATATCAAAGGGGCAATGGACGATTGACACCCCTCTGTCCCGGCACCTGAGATTTTCCGGCGGGGCGAACCGTTTTCAGGTCCGGCGTCCCGTCGTTAGCCCCTTCGGTGTGCGCCGTGCTGGCGGCGCCGCTCTCCAGAGTGATTGGCACAATGCAGCCGTGCCGTGCATGCAGTCCATTTGCCTGAGCGATTGTGCGGGTGCGCTTGCGCCTTCGGCGGTGGTCGTGTTTCCACGCCACACTCTCCTGCATGCCCGCGCATTATCGGGCCGGTCCGGTCGCGATGCAACCGTCTCAGTGCGCAGCGGCGATCTGCTCGAAAAAGTGCAGCATGGCGGCCTGCTGCTGCGCGTATTGCCACGGTCCGAGCTGGCTGGCCAGCGCCAGCGCCCGGGCCTCGGACCCGGCCTGATCGGCAACCGAATCACGTATTGCCTCGGCCCAGCGTGTGCTGTCGGCAGCCGGCAGGATGCGCTGCTGCCATTCAGGGGTAGCCGGCAGCAGCTCGGACGCGCCGACATGGTCGCCAAGCAGCACCGGCGTGCCGCAGGCCATCGCCTCCAGCGCCACCAGACCGAACTCCTCGATATGGGCCGGCAGCACGAACAGGTCCAGCGCCGGATACAGCATGGCCACATTGTCCATGACCGGCGAGTGGATGACCCGGTTGCCGATGCCGAGCCGCTCCGCCTGCTGGCGGTAGCTGTCGAAGCGGTCCTTGCCGACCACCAGGAAGCGCCAGTCCCGGTCCGGCGCCAGCGCCACCAGTTTCGCCGCTGCGTCGATAAAGCCGGCAACATTGCGCTTGCTGAAGTCACCGGACGTCACCAGCCCGACCAGAGTGGCCGACAGATCGACGCCGACTGCCGCACGCCCGGCCAGACGCCGGGCCGCGCGATCGTCGGTGTTGAACTGCCCCGCGTCATAACCGGGGTGAAACACCCGGACCTTGTCGGCGGGGATGCCGTAGCGACGGATGACCTCGTCGCCCATCATCCGCGAATTGACGCCGATAACGTCGAACGCCTGCGCCGACAGGATGCGGTCGTGCAGCAGCGCAACCTCGTGCCCGGCCGGCAGCGGCTTGCCGTGGATCTTCTGCGAGGCCAGATGCACGCAGTTGTGCAGGAACAGTACGTTCGGGGTTTCGGCATCGCCATGACTGATCAGCAGGTCGGGGTGATGACGGCGGCACCATGCCTGCACGCGCAGATTGAACCACTGGCGGCGAAAGGCACCGCGCAGTGGCCAGCGCCAGAGGCGAACCAGTTCGCAATCGCGCTCGGCCACCAGCGCCTCGTTGGCGCGTTCGGCCAGCAGGGTCACCCGGTAGCCCGCCTGTCGCAGCAGCGCCGCCTGTGAAAAGGCAACCCGGCTGGCACCGGTGTTCTTCTCCAGCTGGCGAATGGCGATGACGGCGTGTCTGGCGGACATGGTGTGACCCGGTAAAGAGTGGAATGCGGCGGTGATTCTAGCACCCGGGAAACGAAAACCGCGCCAGCAGGCGCGGTAAAGAGGTCAGCCAGGATAGGCCGGAAGGTACTTAGTAATACTCGATGCCGTCGATCTCGGTCGTCACGATGGTGCCGGCCTGACCCTCGACGATCTTCTCGATATCCTCGAGTGCACCGATGACCGCGCGCTTGCCGGTCATCGTGGCGAACTCGGCGGCGGCTTCGACCTTCGGCCCCATCGAGCCGGCCGCAAAGCCGAGCTTGATCAGCGCGTCCGGGTTCGCACGCTTGATCGCCTTCTGGTCCGGCTTGCCCCAGTTGATGAACACGGCCTTCACGTCGGTTGCGACCACAAAGTAATCGGCCTCGACTTCACGCGCCAGCAGCGACGATGCCAGGTCCTTGTCGATCACCGCTTCGACGCCTTCCAGTTTCTTGCCGCCTTCGTCGTACATGGTCGGAATGCCGCCACCACCGGCCGCGATCACCACCACACCCTTTTCAATCAGCCACTTGATCGGGCGCATTTCGAAAATGCGCTTCGGTTTCGGGCTCGGCACCACGCGACGGAAGTATTCGCCATCGGCCTTGACCGTCCAGCCATTCGCGGCGGCGACCTTGTCCGCTTCTTCCTTCGAGTACACCGGGCCGACGAACTTGGTCGGGTTGGCAAACGCCGGGTCTTTCGGATCGACCTCGGTCATGGTCAGGATGGTGGCCAGCGGCACTTCGAACGGCAGTTCGTTGCCCAGCTCCTGTTCCATCATGTAGCCGATCATGCCTTCGGTCTGGGCGCCGAGCACATCGAGCGGATACGGCGTGACCTTGTCGTCGACGTGACGGGCATAGGCCTCGTTCTGCAGCCCGAGCAGGCCGACCTGCGGCCCGTTGCCGTGGGCCAGGACGAGCTCGTGGTGCTTGGCGACCTGCGCCAGTTGCTTGGCGGCGACTCTGACGTTCTTCCGCTGGTTGTCGGCGGTCATTACCTCACCGCGGCGTTGCAGGGCGTTACCGCCCAGTGCGACCACAACTCTGCTCATGTCCAACTCCTTTGTCGAAGGGCAACGATGCCCACCTGTCCGTCACCGCACCGGCTGGTGCGGGAAAGGCTTGCGGAAACCGGCCCGTCGGCGGTTGTCTGCCATACCCTGAACGCATTCTAGGGGGCGCCGGCCGACTCCCGGCAGGCCGGCCGCGACAATCGCTTGTCCCGGCGCGACACTGGCCGGATCACCGGCGTTCTGCCCCCTCCCGACCGTTTCCGGTCAGGCGCCGAGCGTGGCCACCATGATGGCCTTGATGGTGTGCATGCGGTTCTCGGCCTGCTCGAACGCAATGCACGCCGGGCTTTCGAACACGTCATCGGTCACTTCAATGCCCTTGGCGAACTCCGGGTACTGCTGCTCGATCTGCTTGCCAACCTTGGTCTCGGTGTTGTGGAAGGCCGGCAGGCAGTGCATGAATTTTGTCTGCGGATTGCCGGTCGCTTCCAGCAGTGCCTTGTTGACCTGGAACGGCTTCAGGATCGAGATGCGCTCGCCCCATTTTTCGATCGGCTCGCCCATCGACACCCAGACGTCGGTGTGGATGAAGTCAACGCCCTTGACCGCGGCTTTCGGGTCATCGGTCACCAGCAGGCGCGCGCCGGTTTCCTTGGCGATTTCCCTGGCCTTGACCACCAGTTTTTCGTCCGGCTGCAGATCCTTCGGGCCACCGATGCGCACGTCCATGCCCAGCAGGCAACCGATGATCATCAGCGAATGGCCCATATTGTTGCGGGCATCGCCGACATAGGCGTAAGCGATCTGCGACAGCGGCTTGTCGCTGTGCTCGGTCATGGTCAGCACGTCAGCCAGCATCTGGGTCGGGTGCCATTCGTCGGTCAGGCCGTTGTAGACCGGCACACCGGCATAGTCGGCCAGTTCCTGCACCAGTTCCTGGCTGAAGCCGCGGTACTCGATGGCATCGAACATGCGGCCCAGTACGCGGGCGGTGTCCTTCATCGATTCCTTGTGGCCGATCTGCGAACCGCTCGGTTCGAGATAGGTCACATTGGCGCCCTGGTCATGGGCCGCCACTTCGAACGCGCAGCGGGTGCGGGTCGAGGTCTTTTCAAAGATCAGCGCGATGTTCTTGCCCTTCATGCGCGGCTGCTCGGTGCCGTTGTACTTGGCGCGCTTCAGGTCGCGGGCCAGGTCGAGCAGATAGCGGATTTCACGCGGGGTGAAATCGAGTTCCTTGAGGAAGTGGCGATTGCGCAGATTGAAAGCCATGTTGTTTCTCCAGAATGAGCGGATGGGCGGGATATGCCGCGATGCCGCGGGCAGCGGCAATCGCGGCAGGAGTGCCGGAAATCAGAAGTTGACCGGATCGCGCACGATCGGGCACGTCATGCAGTGGCCACCACCACGGCCGCGGCCGAGCTCGGATGCCGGGATCTCGATCACCTCGACGCCGGCGTCGCGCATCAGCCGGTTGGTATAGGTGTTGCGATCGTAGGCAACCACCACGCCGCGATCCAGTGCCACGACGTTATTGCCGTCGTCCCACTGTTCGCGCTCGCGCTGGAACGCGTCGCCGCCGGTCGCCAGCGTCTTCAGCTTGCCGATGCCGAGCGAACTGGCCACCACGTCGAGGAAGGATTTGCCCTCGTGACGTTCGAAACGGATCTCGCCCGGCTTGTCGCCGGCGTACATGCTGGTGCAGACGATTTCGTCGACCACGTCCGGGAACACCGACACGAAATCGTAGTCGAGGAAGCTGAACACGGTATCGAGGTGCATGGCACCGCGGCTCTTGGCCATCTGGCAGGCGATGACGCGGGTCGGGCCTCCGGGCTGGCCCAGTGCATTCTTCGCCACCTGCACCACGGCCTGCGGGCTGGTGCGCTCGCCCATGCCGATCAGGGCGACCCCGTTGCCGATCGGCATCACGTCGCCGCCTTCCAGCGTCGCCGCGCCATGATCCTTGTCGCTGTCGCCCCACCAGACGCGGACCTTGCCGGCGAAGAACGGATGGAACTGGTAGATCGCCTGCATCAGCAGGGTTTCCTGACGGCGGGCCGGCCAGTACATCGGGTTCAGCGTCACGCCTTCGTAGATCCAGCAGCTCGGGTCACGCTGGAACAGGCTGTTCGGCACCGGCGGGAACACAAAGTCGGACTGGTCGAGATAACCGCCGAACAGCCCCTTCGGGTCGAACGGCAATTCGGAACGGGCAATGCCGCCGACCAGGTGTTCGGCCAGTTGCTGGGCCGGCATCTCGTCCAGCCAGCGACGCAGATCACCGAGCATGCCGACTCCGACATAGTCCGGCTTGATCTTGTGGTCGAGAATCCACCCGCGAGCGGCCCGGTCCTCGAGCAGCTTGGTCAGCAGATCGTGAACCTCCAGCACCTCGATGCCGCGCGACTCCATCTGGCTGACGAAGTAGGCATGGTCCTTCTGGGCGCGCTCGACCCAGATCACATCGTCGAACAGCAGGCTGTCGCAGTTGCCCGGGGTCAGTCGCTTGTGGGCCAGGCCGGGACGGCACACCATCACCGTTCGCAGCTTGCCGCATTCGGAATGAACGCCAAACTGGGACATGGAGAACTCCTTCTCTGAGTGCTTTTCAGCGGGGACAAAAAATAGCGCCGGGGCGGGGACCGCCGACAGCGCTATCTGGTGGACTCATCTCGTTGCCGCACGACGCAGCCAGCCGCCGTGACGCCGTGACACGACGCGGAACGGACGGGGGTGGCGGGCATGTTCCCGCCGGGGCTGGACGTTCTGAATTCTGCTCTCATCACGCCACGGTATAGAACACCCGCCCCGCTCCGTAAAGGGCCATCCATCGCGCGAGCCCCCCGGCAGCAGGACGCAAAACACCCCGGAAAGTTACTTCCCGGGGTGTTTTGTTGACGGCCCTCCCCTTCGCCACGAAGCACGGACGAGCGAAGCGAGGTTTCCCCGCGGCGGCGGGGACGGAAGGGGCAGGATTCAAACAGGCAGACTGCCGTGCTCACGACAGCTCCTGTCAGTCGGGCGTGCACCGACGCCACGCTGGCCACCGGTGCCCACCTTTGCAAGCACTCCCCTTCGCCACGAAGCACGGACGAGCGTAGCGAGGTTTCCCCGCGGCGGCGGGGACGGAAGGGGCAGGATTCAATCAGGCAGACTGCCGTGCTCACGACAGATCCTGTCAGTCGGGCGTGCACCGACGCCACGCTGACCGCCGGTGCCCACCTTTGCAAGCACTCCCCTTCGCCACGAAGCACGGACGAGCGAAGCGAGGTTTCCCCGCGGCGGCGGGGACGGAAGGGGCAGGATTCAAACAGGCAGACTGCCGTGCTCACGACAGATCCTGTCAGTCGGGCGTGCACCGACGCCACGCTGACCGCCGGTGCCCACCTTTGCAAGCAGTCGACAAAACACCCCGGAAGGATGCCTTCCGGGGTGTTTTGCGCAACCCGCCGCAGGGCGGGTGGCAGACCTTACAGCGACAGTGCGCCGGTGCCCAGTTCGTATGCGGCGTAGGCGCCGAGCACGAGAACGATGGCAGCCAGGATGCCTTCCAGCGACGTGAACGGACGTTCCTTCTGTTCACGACGGGCCCAGAGGTAGAACGGCAGGCCAACCGCGTACAGGATCATCGACAGGAACAGGTACTTCGGACCTGCTGCGTACACCAGCCAGACACCGTAGACGGTAGCGACCAGGCCGATGACGATGTCTTTCAGACGCTTGGAGTCACCCGCCTCATAGCCATCGGACTTCAGCACGATGATCAGTGCATACAGCGCGCACAGGAAGTACGGGATCAGGATCATCGACGTTGCCAGCGACAGCAGCGCCAGATAGCCCGCCGAGTTGAACAGCGTGATGATCAGGAACACCTGGATGCAACCGTTGGTCAGCCACAGGGCATTGGCCGGCGAACCGTTCTTGTTCAGACGACCGAAGGCAGCCGGCATGGTGCCGTCCTTGCCCGCCAGGTAAGCCGCTTCTCCTGCCAGCAGCGTCCAGGCCAGCAGCGCGCCACCCACCGAGATCACCAGGCCGATGTTGATCAGCGCAGCACCCCAGTCACCCACGGCAGCCTTCAGCACGCCAGCGGTAGACGGGTTCTTCAGTGCAGCCAGTTCCGGTTGCGTCAGCACGCCCATCGACAGCACCGACACGGCGACCAGCAGTACCATCACCAGCAGGAAACCGATCACGGTGGCCTTGCCGACGTCGGCCATCTTCTCGGCACGGCCGGAGAACATCGACGCGCCTTCGATACCGATGAACACCCACACCGTCACCAGCATGGTGCTCTTGACCTGGTCAACCACGCTGCCCAGCGTCGGCGAGCCCCAGAAACCCAGGTTGAAGGTCTCGACGTTGAACGCGAAGATCACGATGCCGATGAACAGTGCCAGCGGGACCAGCTTGGCTACGGTGGTCACGGTGTTGATGAACGCCGCGCCATGCACGCCACGGCAGACCATGAAGTGCAGTGCCCACAGCAGGATCGATGCGCAGACCACGGCCGGCATGGTGTTGCCGTCACCGAAGAAGCCCAGTGCATCGAACGCGCCCAGCGCCGAGAAGAACACGACGAAGTACGACACGTTGCCGATCCACGCCGAGATCCAGTAGCCCCAGGCCGAGTTGAAGCCAACGTACGGACCGAAACCGGCACGTGCGTACCCGTACACGCCGCCTTCGATTTCCGGCTTGCGGAAGGCCAGCGTCTGGAACACGAACGCCAGGGTCAGCATACCGAAGAAGGTAATGACCCAACCGATAATGATGGCGCCGGCACCTGCACCCGCTGCCATATTCTGCGGCAGCGAGAAGATCCCGCCGCCGATCATGGAGCCGACGACCAGCGCAGTCAGTGCGCCGAGCTTCAGCTTTTGCGAACCAGCTTGAGTCCCGTCAGACATTTTGACTCTCCGTAGGTTAGTTAATTAAGGAATTCTTATTCTTGTTTATCGCAAAACGACAGCCCCTTGTCCAAACCTGCCAGCTGTCGCCTTTGATTCAGATCAAGCAGAAAATCCACAATGAATGTTCCATGCCGCAGGGACTACGTTTTGGGTGAACGGAACGCGAAACCTACCGCGAACCCCGCCTGGCAAATCACGCTGATGCCATTACGAGTTAGCCCACCCTTACGCGTATTGCAACGATAAATGTTCGTATCGTTGTCCTAAAAAAGGCGCCAAAAGCGCCTTTTCCAGGAGTCAAACGATCAATACCACTCGATGCCGCTGGCTTCGGTGCTGATGATGGTGCCGGCTTCGCCTTCGACGATCTTGGCAATATCACCCAGCGCGCCGATCACGGCACGCTTGCCGCTCTTGCGGGCAAACTCGCAGGCTGCTTCGACCTTCGGGCCCATCGAACCGGCTGCGAAGCCGAGTTTTTCGATTTCGTCCGGGTGAGCGCGCTTGATCGCCTTCTGATCCGGCTTGCCCCAGTTGACGAACACGGTCGACACGTCGGTGGCGATGACGAAGTAGTCAGCATCGACTTCGCTGGCCAGCAGCGACGAGGCCAGGTCCTTGTCGATCACGGCTTCGACGCCAACCAGCTTGCCGTCTTCATACATGGTCGGGATGCCACCGCCGCCGGCGGCGATCACAACGGCACCCTTTTCGATCAGCCACTTGATCGGGCGCATTTCGAAAATGCGCTTCGGCTTCGGGCTCGGCACCACGCGGCGGAAGTATTCGCCGTCAGCCTTGACCGTCCAGCCGTTTGCGGCGGCCAGGGTTTCGGCTTCTTCCTTGGTGTACACCGGGCCGACGAACTTGACCGGGTTGGCGAAAGCCGGATCCTTCGGATCGACTTCGGTCATGGTCAGGACAGTGGCCAGCGGCACTTCGAACGGCAGCACGTTGCCGAGCTCCTGTTCGATCATGTAGCCAATCATGCCTTCGGTCTGCGCGCCGAGCACGTCGAGCGGGTACGGGGTCACGGCAGCATTGACGTGACGGGCGTAGGCATCGTTCTGCAGGCCGAGCAGGCCGACTTGCGGGCCGTTGCCGTGGCACATGACCAGGTTGTGACCCTTCTTGGTCACTTCCGACAGTTGCGCGGCAGCGATTTTGACGTTGTTACGTTGGTTTTCGGCGGTCATTGCTTCACCGCGACGTTGCAGGGCGTTACCACCCAGGGCGACTACAACACGCATGATCTATTTCCTTCAAGCGGCAGGAATTCGGAAACAAAAGGGGCCGGTCGGTCTTCACAGCCGACCGGCCCCTGAGAGGGGACGCGACGTAACACGTCGCGACGGGCTACTCTTCGAGGCGCAATGCGGCTATCAGGCCAGCGTTGCCACCATGATTGCCTTGATGGTGTGCATGCGGTTTTCCGCTTGCTCGAAGGCCACGTTTGCCGGGCTTTCGAACACTTCTTCCGTCACTTCGATACCGTTGGTGAATTGCGGATACTGTTCCGAAATTTCCTTGCCAACCTTGGTTTCGCTGTTGTGGAAGGCCGGCAGGCAGTGCATGAACTTCACGCTCGGGTTCTTCGCGGCAGCCAGCAGCGCCTTGTTCACCTGGAACGGCGACAGCAGCTTGATGCGTTCTTCCCAGACTTCCTTCGGTTCGCCCATCGACACCCAGACGTCGGTGTGGATGAAGTCGGCGCCGTCAACGGCAACCTTCGGGTCGTCGGTCAGGGTCAGACGAGCGCCGGTTTCGGCAGCGATCTTCTGGCATTCTGCGACCAGCCATTCTTCCGGCCACAGGTTCTTCGGGCCGCCGATACGGACGTCCATGCCCAGTTTGCAACCCACAACCATCAGCGAGTTGCCCATGTTGTTGCGTGCGTCACCCACGTAGGCGTAGGCAATTTGCGACAGCGGCTTGTCGCTGTGTTCGGTCATGGTCAGCACGTCGGCCAGCATCTGGGTCGGGTGCCATTCGTCGGTCAGGCCGTTGTAGACCGGCACGCCGGCGTAGTCAGCCAGTTCCTGAACGATGTCTTGCTTGAAGCCACGGTATTCGATCGCGTCATACATGCGACCCAGCACGCGGGCGGTGTCCTTCATCGATTCCTTGTGACCGATTTGCGAACCCGACGGCCCGAGGTAGGTCACGTTGGCGCCTTGATCGTGCGCAGCCACTTCGAACGCGCAACGGGTACGGGTCGAGGTCTTTTCGAAGATCAGGGCGATATTCTTGCCGGTCAGGCGTTGCTGTTCGGTGCCGTTGTACTTGGCACGCTTCAGGTCGCGGGACAGGTCGAGCAGGTAGCGGATTTCACGCGGGGTGAAGTCGAGGAGCTTCAGATAGTGACGGTTCTTCAGGTTGAAGGCCATGATGTGTTGTCCTTGGTCGTACTTTGCGTAACTTCAGGATGTCCCGGCCAGCTGCTGCCAGCCGGGATGTTCTTTCAATGCGTCAGGTCGATTACAGCTTGACTTCGTCGCGAACGATCGGGCAAGTCATGCAGTGACCACCCCCACGGCCGCGGCCGAGTTCGGATGCCGGGACTTCGATCACTTCCACACCACGGTCACGCATCAGCTTGTTGGTGTAGGTGTTGCGGTCATAGGCAACCACGACACGACGGTCCAGCGCCACGACGTTATTGCCGTCGTCCCACTGTTCGCGTTCACGCTGGAATGCGTCGCCGCCGGTCTTCAGCAGTTCGATGCTCGGCAGGTTCAGTGCCTGGCGCACGACTTCGCTGATATGCACGCCGTCGTGACGTTCGAAGCGGATTTCGCCTTCCTTGTCACCGGCGTACATGCTGGTGCAGACGATTTCGTCGACCACGTCCGGGAACACCGACAGCAGATCGATGTCGAGGAAGCTGAACACGGTATCCAGGTGCATGGCGGCACGCGACTTCGGCATCTGGCAAGCGATAACGCGGTTGGCGCCACCCTTCTTGCCCAGCACGCTCTTGGCCACTTGCACGACAGCTTGCGGGCTGGTGCGTTCGCCCATGCCGATAAGCACGACGCCATTGCCGATCGGCATCACGTCGCCGCCTTCCAGCGTAGCCGGACCGTGGTCCTTGTCGCTGCCACCCCACCAGATGTTGGCCTTGCCGGCGAACGTCGGGTGGAAGCGGTAGATGGCTTCCAGCAGCAGGGTTTCCTGACGGCGAGCCGGCCAGTACATCGGGTTGACGGTCACACCTTCGTAGATCCAGCAGCTCGGGTCACGCTGGAACAGGCTGTTCGGCACCGGCGGCAGCACGAAATCGGACTGGTCGAGGTAGCCACCGAACAGACCCTTCGGGTCGAACGGCAGTTCGGACTTGGCGATACCGCCGAACATGTGTTCGGACAGTTGGGCCGACGGCATTTCTTCCAGCCAGCTGCGCAGATCGCCCAGCATGCCGATACCGACGTTGTCTGCCTTCACCTTGTGGTCCAGCAGCCAGGCACGAGCGGCCTTGTCGTCCAGCACCTTCGCCAGCATGTCATGTGCTTCCAGCACTTCGATGCCGCGAGCGCGCATCTGACTGACGAAGTAGTCATGGTCTTTCTGAGCCCGTTCAACCCAGATCACGTCATCGAACAGCAGGCTGTCGCAGTTTGCCGGGGTCAAGCGCTTGTGAGCCAGACCCGGGCGGCAAACCATCACCGTGCGGAGCTTACCGCACTCAGAATGAACACCAAACGTCGTCATGATGACTTCCTTTCCATAAAGAGACTTGGTCGCACTTGTCAGTGCGCTGCCGAGAAGTGAGAGCAACCCGGCCAGCCGTTAATGAACGCTGATCGCTTTGTGCATCAGCGTTCTTGAGTTGAATTATATTAGCGCACACTCATATTGCAAGCCGCTACTATTCCATCCAGATCAGTATTGGCGCTGCGCCGCCTCGTCATAAAAATTAGAAAACAGTGATAAACCTTTTGGGATCAAGGTCTTAGTCCGCTTTCCCGCCCTGGCGCCCCGCCTCGCACCACGACACGCAAGCCTTTGATTCAAAAGGGTTTGGCTGGGAACCGACACCGATTTATGTAAAACGGCCCGAGGGTCGGAAAGCATCAATTCCGGCCGAAAAGGCCTCAATAAAGAGAAGGCCCGGCATTCGCCGGGCCTTCTTTTCGGGGTGTCTGCGGTCGCAGGCACCCGCTGATCGCCACCGTCAGCCGAAGAAATCCTTCAGCTTGTCCATGAACGACTTCGCCTTCGGGTTGTGCGTACCCGGCGCATCGAGGCTGATCGACTCGAACTCGCGCAGCAGTTCCTTCTGCCGCTCGGTCAGCTTGACCGGCGTCTCGATCAGCACATGGCACATCAGGTCGCCATGCTGGCTGCCGCGCAGCGCCTTGATACCCTTGCCACGCAGGCGGAATACCTGCCCGGACTGGGTTTCCGGCGGAATGCGGATCTTGGCCGCCCCATCCAGCGTCGGGATCTCGATCTCTCCCCCCAGCGCCGCGCTGGTGAACGAGATCGGCATTTCGCAATGCAGGTCGGTGCCGTCACGCTGGAATACCGCATGCTGGCGGATCTGCGTGACCACGTACAGGTCGCCATGCGGGCCGCCATTGGTGCCCGGCTCGCCTTCTCCGGCCAGGCGGATGCGGTCACCATCGTCGACGCCGGCCGGAATCTTCACGTTCAGCGTCTTCTGCTTCTTCACCCGTCCGGCACCATTGCAGGCACGGCACGGATCGGTAATCTGCTTGCCGCTGCCATGGCAGGTCGGGCAGGTCTGCTGGATCGAGAAGAAGCCCTGCTGCATGCGCACCTGGCCCACGCCGCCGCACGTCGAGCAGGTCTTGGCCTCGGTGCCCGGCTTGGCGCCGCTGCCGTGGCAGACATCGCACTCATCCATGGTCGGAATGCGGATCTGCTTCTCGCAGCCGCGCGCCGCTTCTTCCAGCGTGATTTCCAGGTTGTAGCGCAGGTCGGAGCCGCGGTACACATTGCTGCGCCCGCCGCCACCGCCGCCGGCACGTCCGCCACCGAAGATGTCGCCGAAGATGTCGGCAAAGGCATCGCCAAAGCCACCGAAGCCGGCACCGCCCGCCCCGCCAGCCTGCGGGTCGACCCCGGCGTGGCCATACTGGTCATAGGCCGCGCGTTTCTGTCCGTCGGACAGGATCTCGTACGCTTCCTTGGCTTCCTTGAACTTCTCTTCCGCTTCCTTGCTGTCCGGATTGCGGTCCGGGTGATACTTCATCGCCAGCTTGCGGTAAGACTTCTTGATTTCTTCTTCTGACGCATCCCGGTTCAGGCCCAGTACGTCATAGCAATCTTTTTTCGCCATCGCTTCATTCACCACGGAGTCACGAAGCGCGTGCTGTCGCTCCATGCATGAGATTGACCAACAAAGAAAGGCACAGAGGCCGGGACCAACGACCCCGAGACTCCGTGCCTCTTTGACTCGGACAAGATCAGTTCTTGTCTTTTTTCACTTCTTCGAACTCGGCATCGACCACATTGCCGTCGTCATTGTGACCGGCTTCGGCCTTCTCCGCACCCGGCGCACCGGCGCCTTCGGCCTGGGCCTGGGCGTACATGAGTTCGCCCAGCTTCTGGCTGGCCTTGGCCAGGGCTTCAGTCTTGGCTTCGATCACGTCCTTGTCGTCGCCACCGGCCACGGCTTCGGTTTCCTTCAGCGCGTCCTCGATCTTGGCCTTTTCGTCGGCGGCGATCTTGTCACCGTATTCGGTCAGCGACTTCTTCACGCTGTGGATCAGGGCTTCGGCCTGGTTCCTGGCCTGCACCAGCGCCACCAGCTTCTTGTCTTCCTCGGCGTTGACCTCGGCGTCATTGACCATGCGCTGGATCTCTTCCTCGGACAGACCCGAGCTGGCCTGGATGGTGATCTTGTTTTCCTTGCCGGTCGCCTTGTCCTTGGCCGATACGTGCAGGATGCCGTTGGCGTCAATGTCGAAAGTGACTTCGATCTGCGGCATGCCGCGCGGTGCCGGCGGAATGTCCGACAGGTTGAACTGGCCCAGCGACTTGTTGGCACCGGCCTTTTCGCGTTCGCCCTGCAGCACGTGGATCGTCACTGCGTTCTGGTTGTCGTCGGCGGTCGAGAACACTTGCGATGCCTTGGTCGGAATCGTGGTGTTCTTCTGGATCAGCTTGGTCATCACGCCACCCAGCGTCTCGATGCCGAGACTCAGCGGGGTCACGTCCAGCAGCAGCAGGTCCTTGCGGTCGCCCGACAGCACCGAGCCCTGGATCGACGCACCAACGGCAACGGCTTCGTCCGGGTTCACGTCACGGCGCGGCGCCTTGCCGAAGAAGGCTTCGACGGCGTCGATCACCTTCGGCATGCGGGTCTGGCCGCCGACCAGGATCACGTCGTCGATGTCGCTGACCTTCAGGCCGGCGTCCTTGATGGCCACGCGGCACGGTTCGATCGAGCGTTCGACCAGCTCTTCGACCAGCGATTCGAACTTGGCGCGGGTGATCTTCATCGCCAGGTGCTTCGGACCGCTGGCGTCCATGGTCACGTACGGCAGATTGATTTCGGTCTGCTGCGAGCTGGACAGTTCGATCTTGGCCTTTTCCGCCGCTTCCTTCAGGCGTTGCAGCGCCATCACGTCCTGCTTCAGGTCGACGCCCTGTTCCTTCTTGAACTCGGTCACGATGTAGTCGATCAGGCGCTGGTCGAAGTCTTCGCCACCGAGGAAGGTGTCACCGTTGGTGGCCAGCACTTCGAACTGCTTTTCACCGTCGACATCGGCGATCTCGATGATCGACACGTCGAAGGTGCCGCCGCCGAGGTCATACACGGCGATCTTGCGGTCGCCCTTCTCGTTCTTGTCCATGCCGAACGCCAGCGCGGCAGCGGTCGGTTCGTTGATGATGCGCTTCACGTCCAGACCGGCGATGCGGCCGGCATCCTTGGTCGCCTGACGCTGGCTGTCGTTGAAGTAGGCCGGCACGGTGATGACCGCTTCGGTGACTTCTTCACCGAGGTAGTCTTCGGCAGTCTTCTTCATCTTGCGCAGCACTTCGGCGCTGATCTGCGGCGGTGCCATCTTCTTGCCGCGCACTTCGACCCAGGCGTCGCCGTTGTCGGCCTTGACGATGGAGAACGGCATCAGGCTGATGTCCTTCTGCACTTCCTTTTCTTCGAACCGGCGACCGATCAGGCGCTTCGATGCGTAGATGGTGTTTCTGGCGTTGGTGACTGCCTGGCGCTTGGCCGGGGCGCCGACCAGGATTTCGCCATCTTCCATGTAGGCGATGACCGACGGCGTGGTGCGTGCACCTTCGGCGTTCTCGATCACCTTCGGCTGGCCGTTTTCGACCACCGACACGCAGGAGTTGGTGGTGCCGAGGTCAATACCGATGATTTTGCCCATTGTTCGATCCTTCCTAGAATTTTGCTTTTGGTACGGCGCCATGCGCGCCGCATCTCATTAACCATGTTCGGGATATGGGGAGGCGATTTGCGCTTTCAAGCCCCCCGCTGGCGGGACATTGCGCCGTTTATGCTTTCGGTCTGGCGACAATGACCATTGCCGGGCGCAGCACGCGGTCGGCGATCAGATAGCCCTTCTGCATCACGCGCACCACGGTGTTCGCATCCTGTTCGCTGTCTTCCATGCTCATCGCCTGGTGACGGTGCGGATCGAGCTTCTCGCCCACTTCCGGGTTGATGTCGATGATCTGCGCCTTGTCGAAGGCCGTGACCAGCTGTTTCAGCGTCATGTCGACGCCCATCTTCATCGCTTCGATATTGCCCGACGTGTCGAGCAGTGCCATTTCCAGGCAGTCCTTTACCGGCAGCAGTTCGACGGCAATCTTGCCGACGGCGTACTTGCCGGCGGCGGCCACGTCCTCGGCGGCGCGGCGGCGCATGTTCTCGGTATCCGCCTTCGCGCGCAGGAACTGGTCCTTCAGCTCGGCGATCTGGGCTTCCAGTTCAGCAATGCGGGCGTCCGGTTGCTGCGTGCCCTCGTCGGCGGCGGTGTTGTCCACGAGTTCTTCCGGCGTCACTTGATCCTGGTTCTGCATGATTCACCTCAAATCGGAAAGTCGCACCCTAAGTAGGGACATCCCCGCCGCTTTCAAGCCCCGCCCGGGCCGCGCACTGCAACAATCGACAGCCGGACAGTCGCCATCCCGCCCGCCGCCGCCCTGGCGGCAGGGTTCGTTTACGACCGCCTGCCCGGCTCCTTTCCGCGCATGACTGGTCGTGAGCAACCCATTAAAAGTCCAAGATTTTTCACTTGCGAACAGAAGGCAAAAAGGGTTTGCTGCATTGCACACAACTATGCTTGAATCATTTGCACATCCCCACCGGGAGCGTGCCAGCGCCGGCAAAAACGGCCGGTTACGCTCCCACCGGCGCATCGCTATCCGCGGTGCGCCCACCCGCCCCGCCGGAACCGGCGCGGGTGCATGGCGAAGGCCAGGGAGACGGGGTCACCCCGCCGGACGTACAAAACATAATAGAGGTCAAACTGTCATGACGACTCGCGAACAACGCATTGCAGCCATCGAAAAAGAATGGGCCGAAAACCCGCGCTGGAAGGGCATCAAGCGCGGCTACTCCGCCGCCGACGTGGAGCGTCTGCGCGGCTCCTTCCCGATCGAGTACACGCTGGCACGCCGCGGCGCGGAAAAACTCTGGAACCTGGTCCACGACGAACCGTTCATCAACTGCCTCGGCGCCCTGACCGGCGGTCAGGCGATGCAGCAGGTCAAGGCCGGCATCAAGGCCATCTACCTGTCCGGCTGGCAGGTCGCCGCCGACAACAACAGCTACATGTCGATGTACCCGGACCAGTCGCTGTACCCGGTCAATTCGGTACCGGCCGTGGTCGAGCGCATCAACAACACCTTCAAGCGCGCTGACGAGATCCAGCATGCCAAGCAGATCGCCGAAGGCGACAAGGGCTACACCGACTACTTCGCCCCGATCGTGGCCGATGCCGAAGCCGGCTTCGGCGGCGTGCTGAATGCCTACGAACTGATGAAGTCGATGATCAAGGCCGGCGCGGCCGGCGTTCACTTCGAAGACCAGCTCGCCTCGGTGAAGAAGTGTGGCCACATGGGTGGCAAGGTGCTGGTGCCGACGCAGGAAGCCGTGCAGAAGCTGATCGCCGCCCGTCTCGCCGCCGACGTGCTCGGCGTGCCGACACTGATCCTGGCCCGTACCGATGCCGAAGCCGCCGACCTGTGTACCAGCGACGTCGACAGCAACGACAAGCCGTTCATGACCGGCGAGCGCACGGCCGAAGGCTTCTACAAGACCAAGAAGGGTCTGGAACAGGCGATCAGCCGCGGCCTGGCCTATGCCCCGTATGCCGATCTGATCTGGTGCGAAACCGGCACGCCGGACCTCGAGTTCGCCCGTGCCTTCGCCGAAGCGATCCACGCCCAGTTCCCGGGCAAGCTGCTGGCCTACAACTGCTCGCCGTCGTTCAACTGGAAGAAAAACCTCGACGATGCGACCATCGCCAGGTTCCAGCGCGAGCTCGGCGCCATGGGCTACAAGTACCAGTTCATCACCCTCGCTGGCATCCACAGCATGTGGTACAACATGTTCGATCTGGCACAGGACTATGCGCAGCGCGGCATGTCGGCCTATGTCGAGAAGGTGCAGGAGCCGGAATTCGCCGCTCGCGATCGTGGCTACACCTTCGTGTCGCACCAGCAGGAAGTGGGCACCGGTTACTTCGACGACGTGACCACCGTGATTCAGGGCGGCGCCTCCAGCGTGACCGCACTGACCGGTTCCACCGAGGAAGAACAGTTCCATTGAGAGTGGCATAGTTCGGGTACCGGCGGTGCGTGCGCCGCTGGAACACGCCCGACGTAGTGTAAGGGGGCTGCCGGGAACGGTAGTCCCCTGTTTCATTTCAGCCTCTTTGATCACGAAGTTCACATCCTTCGT
This sequence comes from Microvirgula sp. AG722, assembly GCF_003269145.1. Taxonomy (NCBI): domain Bacteria; kingdom Pseudomonadati; phylum Pseudomonadota; class Betaproteobacteria; order Neisseriales; family Aquaspirillaceae; genus Microvirgula; species Microvirgula sp. AG722. The sequence continues at coordinate 63,485 of NZ_QLTJ01000001.1, forward strand.
GTTTTTCATTCGCGCCGGCGCACACCTTTGTCGTGGGAAAGTGACAGCAATACCGATGAAACCTGCTCCGGATAGTCCACGCGTTCCCTCCCCCCGCATCTGGCATCACGCCGGCCAGTGGGAGCTGCGCGATGTCAGCGATTCCGCCGCCTGCTACGCCCCGCATGTGCACGACACGTTCTCGCTGGGACAGATCGTGGCCGGCGCCAGCCAGTGCCTGATCGACGGCCTCGTCCGTCCTATTGCGGCCGGAGCGGCGGTGCTGGTCCGCGCCGGTGACGTGCATGCGTGCAATCCCGATCCGGGCCGGCCGTGGAGCTACCGGATGCTGCATGTCGACCCGGCCTGGCTGGCGCGTCTGGCACTGAACGAACCGGCATCGGCCCTGCAGCCGGACGCGCCCGGCATCCACGATGGCTTCCAGCAACTGGTCGCCGCGCTGGAACGGCAGGACAGCGGGCTGGCCATCGACGAGATCCTGTATCGCCTGCTGCGGCCACTGGCGCCCGCCGTCCCGTCGCGGCCTCGCGACCAACCGCACCAGGTCGGCCGCGCCTGCGATTACCTGCATGAGCATGCGTGCGATGCGGTCGATCTGGCCACGCTGGCCGATCTCGCCGGCCTGAGTCCGTGGCAGCTGATCCGCGCAATCCGTCGCCAGACCGGGCTGACACCGCATGCACTGCAACTGAACCTGCGCATCCAGCGCGCCCGGGTCTGGCTGCGCCAGGGCATGGCGCCGGCCGACGCCGCCCAGCAGGCCGGTTTTGCCGACCAGAGCCATTTCACCCGCCAGTTCAAGCGCCAGACCGCCCTGACCCCGGGGGGCTACCGCCAGGCCTTGCGCACGGCCTGAACGCGCAATTTCGTTCAAGACCCGCAGCAGCCGCCATCACACACTGGGCACCCCTTGTCCTTCCGATGGCGGTCCCGATGCATGAATTCCTGTTGATGGCGCTGGCGCACTGGCTGGCACTGCTCAGCCCCGGTCCCGATTTCCTGTTGCTGAGCCGCACCACGCTGCGCCACGGCTTTCGTCCCGGCACCCGGGTCGCCGCCGGCATCGCCGTCGCCAACGGCCTTTGGATCGTGCTGGCGCTGTCCGGCGTCGGCTACCTGCAGCGCTGGCCGGCGGCCACCCGCATCATGCAGACCGGCGGTGCGCTGTTCCTGCTGTATGTCGGCTGGCATTTCCTGCGCGCCCGCCCGGACGGCGGTGACGAGGCCACGCCGCTCGCCGCGTCCGCGTCGCCCGCACCGTTCCTGCTCGGCCTGGCATCCGGTCTCGGCAATCCGAAGAACGGGCTGTTCTACACCGGCCTGTTCTCGATCGGTATTGCCGCCAGTACGCCGTCGTGGCAGCAGGCGCTGTACGGGCTGTGGATGTTCGCACTGGTCTGGGTGTGGGATGTCGGCATGGCGTGGCTGATCGGCCGGCCGGCCAGCCGGCGCGGCCTGCACCGCTGGCAGTGGAAGCTGGAGCGGCTGGCCGGTGCGCTGCTGATGGCGCTCGGCATCGGCCTGCTGCTCGGCTGAGGCAAGAAGCCCTTGCCACCCCCGGCGGGCAGCGGCAATGATGCTGACCTTTCCGCCCCTCTGTCACGGTCTCATGTCCCCGATCCGCAAACCGCTTGATGGCACCGCCATCGGCCTGATGATTCTGCTGTGCGCCTGCTGGGGCATGCAGCAGGTAGCGATCAAGGCCGCCTCCCCGTTCCTGCATCCGGTGTTGCAGAACGGGCTGCGCTCGCTGATTGCCGCGCTGCTGATCGTCGGCGTCATGCGCTGGCGACGGCAGGGCTTCTCGTTCCGCGACGGCCGTTTCTGGCCGGGCATTGGCGCCGGGCTGCTGTTCAGCGGCGAGTTTCTGCTGGTCGCGCTCGGTCTGTTGCACACCACGGCCTCGCACATGGTGGTATTTCTCTATACCGCACCGATTTTCACCGCGCTCGGCCTGCACCTGCTGGTGCCCGGAGAGCGGCTGTCGTTCAGCCAGTGGAGTGGCGTGCTGCTGGCTTTCTCCGGCATGGCGCTGGCGTTCTCCAACGGTTTTTCGACCGGCGTCGACCCGGACATGCTGCTCGGCGACGCGTTCGGTGTGGGTGCCGGCATGCTGTGGGCCGGCACTACCGTGCTGATCCGCGCGTCAGTGCTGTCCGAGGCGCCACCGACGCAGACGCTGCTGTACCAGCTCGGCGTCGCGTCGCTGTCACTGCTGGCCACCAGTGCCATCATGGGTTACTGGCGCGGGGCGGACATGAACGGTATCGCCTGGGCCAGCCTGCTGTTCCAGGGCTTCGTCATTGCTTTCGCCAGTTTCCTGGCCTGGTTCTGGCTGCTGCGCCGCTATCTGGCATCCAGACTGTCGGCGTTCTCGTTCCTGACCCCGCTGTTCGGCGTCGCCCTCGGCGTGCTGCTGATGAACGACCCGCTGGACCCGCGCTTTGTCGCCGGCGCGGTACTGGTGTTCGCCGGCATCGTGCTGGTCAATCTGCGCCGCGGTTGAGCGACGGCCACTGCAGCCGTTCGATCAGCGCGGTGGCGGCATCCTCCATGTCCTGCCGGCCGTCACCGGCCAGTGTCTGCCGGTCGTCGCTGGACATCGGGCTGGCGCCGCCGGCGGTCACGCGCAGGGTCATCACCCCGACCCGGACCGGCTCGCGATAGTCGCCCGGATAACCGAGACCGGCGCCATAGCCCCAGCCACCTCCGCCACGCCAGCCGCCGTAACCACCGTAGACGGTGGGTGCCGGCACCGAACGCCAGGCGGTTTCGCTCTGCAGACCGAAGCACAGGCTGACTGCCGGATGCGCGTTGTCCTCGCGCCAGCCACGCAGTGCCAGTCGGGTCTTGATCCATTCGCCGAACTGATAGCCGGCCGACGGCGCACAGCGCAGTGCATAAGTCGGTGCCCCGCTGTCGGCAGCGGCCACTTCCGGCAGACCCGCCAGCAGACCCGCCAGCAGCAGCCAGCCATATCGCTTGCTTCCCATGGTTTCAGTCCCAGTAGTCCGGGTCGGCATAGACCGCCCGCAAATGATCGACAAAGGCGCGTACCCGCTGTGGCAGGAATTTGCGCTGCTGTACCACGGCGCAGACCGGATAGTCGGGTGACGAGTAGGCATCGAGTACCGTCATCAACCGCCCGTCGGTCAGGTCGTCCTTCACTTCCCACAGCGAACGCCACGCCAGCCCGTAACCTTTCAGCGCCCAGTCGTGCAGTACCGCGCCATCATTGCATTCGAGCCGCCCCTGAACCCGCCAGTTCACCAGCCGGCCGTCTATCATGAAGGTCCAGCCCCGGGCGCGGCTCGAGCCCAGGGTCAGGCAGTCGAACTGGTCGAGATCGGCCGGCGAGGCCGGAATGCCGCGCCGCGACAGATAGGCCGGTGACGCCACCACCACCCGGCGGTTTTCCGCCAGCCGCACTGCGACCAGGCTGGAGTCGGCCAGGTCGCTGATGCGGATGGCGACGTCGACGCGCTCGGCCACCAGGTCGACCAGCCGGTCGGACAGGTCGATGGTCACGCGCACGTCCGGATTCGCCTGCTGAAAGGTAGCCACATGCGGCGCGACATGCCGTCGACCGAACCCGGCCGGCGCGCTGACGCGCAGATGGCCGCGTGCGCGGCTGGAACCGCTGGCGACGGCCGCCTCGGCCGCCGCCAGTTCACCAAGCAGGCGCTGGCAGTCTTCGTGGAAAGCGCCACCCTCCTGCGTCAGGGTGACCCGGCGCGTGGTGCGCACCAGCAACCGGACGCCGAGGCGTTCTTCCAGCGCGTCGATGCGGCGGCCGATGACGGCCGGCACGACGCCCTCGGCCCGCGCCGCCGCGGACAGGCTGCCGAGGTTGACCACGTCGACAAAGGTCTGCATCTGGCGAAAATCACTCATTAGCTACTTAAAAGTAAAAAGTGTGATGCGATTCTAGCCATTTTTCTGTACTCGCCATAGCTATAGACTGCATTCATCGCATCACAGCGCCCCGCACCGACTGTCTGACCGGTTCCCCGCCGCTGTGCATGCGCCAATACGACTACAACAGGAGAAAGTGTCATGTCGCAATTGCCCGCAGGCGTGGAAGTCCTTGCCGAAATCACCCCGGCCTATGCCGAGATCCTGACCCCCGAAGCGCTGGCCTTCATCGCCAGCCTGCATCGCCAGTTCGAAGGCCGTCGCCGCGAACTGATGGCTGCCCGCGATGTGCGCCAGAAGGAACTCGACGCCGGCAAGCTGCCGGACTTCCTGCCGGAAACCGCCGCCGTCCGCGCCGGCGACTGGACCATTGCGCCGCTGCCGCATGACCTGCTCGACCGTCGGGTGGAAATCACCGGCCCGGTCGAACGCAAGATGATGATCAATGCGTTCAACTCCGGCGCCAAGAGCTTCATGGCCGACTTCGAGGACTCGAACTGCCCGAGCTGGGACAACCAGCTGCAAGGCCTGATCAACGTCCGTGATGCGTATCGCAAGACGATTTCCTTCACCTCGCCGGAAGGCAAGGTCTACAAGCTGAACGAGCAGATCGCCACTCTGGTGCTGCGCCCGCGTGGCTGGCACCTGACCGAGAAGCACATCAAGGTCGACGGCGAGATCATCTCCGGTTCGATCTTCGACTTTGCGCTGTCGTTCTTCCACAACATCGACTATCTGGTTGCCAACGGCTCCGCCACTTATTACTACCTGCCGAAGATGGAAAGCCATCTGGAAGCCCGGCTGTGGAACGACATCTTCGTCGCCGCCCAGGACGCGCTCGGCATCAAGCAGGGCACCATCAAGGCCACGGTGCTGATCGAAACCATTCTCGGCGCGTTCGAGATGGACGAAATCCTGTACGAACTGCGCGAACACAGCTCGGGCCTGAACGCCGGCCGCTGGGACTACATTTTCAGCTGCATCAAGAAGTTCCGCACCAACCGCGACTTCTGCCTGGCCGACCGCGCCAGAATCAACATGACCGTGCCGTTCATGCGTGCCTATGCGCTGCTGCTGCTGAAGACCTGCCACAAGCGCAATGCGCCGGCGATCGGCGGCATGGCCGCGCTGATTCCGATCAAGAACGATCCGGTCAAGAACGAAGCCGCCATGGCCGGCATCCGTGCCGACAAGAACCGCGACGCAACCGACGGCTACGACGGCGGCTGGGTTGCCCACCCGGGCCTGGTGCCGGTGGCGATGGCCGAATTCGACGCCGTGCTCGGCGACCGTCCGAACCAGATCGGCAAGCAGCGCGACGACATCAATGTCACCGCCGCCGAACTGCTCGACTTCCGTCCGGAAGCCCCGATCACCGAAGCCGGCCTGCGCATGAACATCAACGTCGGCATCCAGTACATCGGTGCCTGGATCTCGGGCAACGGCTGCGTGCCGATCCACAATCTGATGGAAGATGCGGCCACGGCGGAAATCTCCCGCTCGCAGATCTGGCAGTGGATCCGCTCGCCGAAGGGCAAGCTGGAAGACGGTCGCAAGGTCACCACCGAGCTGTTCCGCGAACTGCTGGCCGATGAAGTGGCCCAGCTGGAAGTCGCTTACGGCGCCAAGTGGACCAAGCAGTACCAGGACGCCGCGCGGATGTTCGACCTGCTGACCACGGCGGATGACTTCGTCGAGTTCCTGACCCTGCCGGGCTACGAATACATCGACTGATACCGCCTAACGGTTCTGGACGACGCCCGCTTGCGCGGGCGTTTTTGCGTCCGCCTTTTCCGCACAATGGCCCCGGCCGTAGGCCAGGTTCCTGATGATCAGCGCCGGCAGCGCCACCACTTCGTCATCGAAACCCGGCTCGACGTCAAACGGACCGGCGTACACGCTGCCAGGCACCCGCCACTGTTTCGCCTCGGACACCGATGCCGCGTCCTTCGGACGCTGCCTGCCGTCACGTCCCCATGCGCCATGCCCGTTCGGGCCATGCGAGATCAGTGCCGCCGCCACCGTGACCGGCGTGTAACTGGCGGGCTCCGGCAGCGGCCAGAACCGGATCGAGGCGGCCGGCTTGCCGTGCAGTCCGCCCGCTTCGGCATACGCCGGACTGACCACATAGCTGTACAGATTGCCATGCCGGTCATGACCATACGGCAGCCCCAGCGTCCTCCACGGCAGGATGCCGATACCGGCGCATTCCCCCTTGTTCTCCATGCCGGCGGCCCCCCCCGCGCGGGCCGGGCACGGCAGCCGGCACGCCTCGATCGCGAACTGCTCCAGCGCCGCCACCGCGTCATCCGCGCGCAGACTGAACGCGGCGGTACCGGTCCGGTGCCGCAGCAGGTTCAGCGCCGGCAGGGCAAACATGCCGAGCAGCAGACCGACGATGGCCAGGCTGATCGCCAGCTCGATCAGCGTGAAGCCGCGCGGGACCGGCTCAGCAGGGCGTGCCATCGTGCCCCAGCTGATCGTTTCCCGCCGCCGGACCCGACCAGCGCGCCACCGTGCCGTCCTCCGCCTGCAGCGTATAGCGGCGACGGCAGCCCTTGAAGCGGAAGCCATCCTGCCCGACGACCTCCTGCAGCGTGTCCCGCCACGCCAGTGGCCACAGGCAACCGCGCCCCGGCTTGTTGTTCCCCAGTTCCTGATCTGTGCGGCACGACGCTGGCAGCGCGGCCAGCCACGGGTCGCTCCGGTCTCTGGCGACGGCATCCAGCCAGGCGTCATAACCCTGCCCGTCAACGCAGCCGCGCGGCTTGTCCACCTGTTGTGCCGCCCAGTTGCGGCAGGCGACCAGCGCGGCGGCTGCCGCATCGGCCATCGGTGTCAGCGCGGCCAGGTACTCGTGGCGGCGGATCACCGCCCAGCGGCCGGACGGCGGCGCCAGCTTCCTGCCGATCTCCAGTCCTCCAGCCCGACTGGCCCAGTCGGGAATATCGTGCGCATTCAGGTTGCGTTCATGAATGCCGACAGGCTGCTGGTCAATCACCAGTACGACCATGGCGTCATCGATGCCATGGTCGGGCAGTTGCAGGGCCGGTGCCTCTTTCACCGCCTGCGCGGTCAGCACGATGTCACCCGGCGTCCTGACCAGCATGCTCACCGCCGCATACCAGACCGTACGTCCGCTGCCGGGACGGGCAGACGGCGCCAGATCGGCCAGCGGATACAGACCCAGCCCGAACGGGTAAGGCGGCTTGTAGAGATTGTGGCTGCAGTCCTGCCGCGCCCCCGAGACCAGGCAGTTGCCGCCGACATAGGGCCGCCGCAGCCAGCCGGACCAGGTGCGCTTCTCCAGCGTGCTGCCGCCGCGCACCACATCCAGCAGTCGCTGGCGCAACATGCCCAGCAGCCGCGCATCGTGGAGGACCGCCGCCCGGCGCGCCTCGCCGGCAAGCGCGTACAGCCATGATGTCGCCAGCGTGACCAGCAACACGAACAGCATCGGCAGCAGCACCTGTCCGCGCTGCCACCGGGCAGGGTCGACGCGCATGACTGTCTTCCTGGAACGGGACCACACCATCATGCCCGGATGGCGACGACGGCAACGACCCGCCCACGCCGCCGGGCCGCCCGCGTGGGCGAAATACCACAGCCGGCGGGCCTTTCGACCCACTTGCCGGTAGAATGCCGGCCTCATTACTTCGATCCGCCCGGCCAACCCGAAAGGTGGCCGGCGTTGCTTTCTATTTACGGAATCCGTGCATGAACGCCGTTGTCATTGCCGTTGTCGTCATGCTGGCGCTGAGTCTCGCCCGCGTGAATGTCGTTATCTCCCTTATCGTCGGCAGTCTGGTCGGTGGCCTGACCGGTGGCCTGACCATCGCCCGCACGCTGGAAGCCTTCAACGCCGGCATCGGCGGTGGTGCCGGCGTGGCGCTGTCGTATGCGCTGCTCGGCGCGTTTGCCCTGGCGCTGGCACAGTCCGGCCTGCCGCATGCGCTGGCCGACTGGCTGCTGGGCAAGGCTCGCCACGGTCGTGGCAGCGGACTGAAGTGGGGGGTGCTCGGCTCGCTGACCCTGCTGGCGATCTCGTCGCAAAACGTCCTGCCGATCCACATTGCCTTCATTCCGCTGGTGGTGCCGCCGCTGCTGTATGTGTTCGCCCGTCTCCGGCTCGACCGCCGCGCGGTGGCCTGCGTGCTGACCTTCGGTCTGATTACGCCGTACATGGTGCTGCCGGTCGGCTTCGGTGAAATCTTCCTCAAGCAGATCCTGCTCGGCAATGTGGCCAAGTCCGGGCTCGACGTGACCGGGCTCGATGTCAGCCAGGCGATGCTGATCCCGGCGCTCGGCATGCTGGCCGGCCTGCTGATCGCGCTGTTTGTCAGCTACCGCAAGCCGCGCGACTACGACGAGGCGCGCATCCGCGATGTCGAACGCGAAGACATCCGCTACAGCCGCCGCTCGCTGACCGTGTCGCTGCTGGCGGTCGCGGTCGCCTTCGGCGTGCAGTTGTGGGTCGACTCGATGCTGATCGGCGCTCTGGCCGGCTTCCTGGTGTTCGTGCTCGGCGGTGTGGTCAGCTGGCGCGAAGCCGACACGGTGTTTTCCAGCGGCATGAAGATGATGGCGACCATCGGTCTGGTAATGATTGCCGCCGCCGGCTTCGCCGAAGTGCTGAAGGCGACCGGCGACATCCAGCTGCTGGTCGAGCAGTCGGTGTCGGTGATCGGAAACAGCCGCGGGCTGGCCGCGCTGCTGATGCTGCTGGTCGGTCTGCTGGTGACGCTGGGCATTGGCTCGTCGTTCTCGACCGTACCGATTCTGGCCGCGATCTATGTGCCGCTGGCGATGGCACTGGGCTTCTCGCCACTGGCCATCGTCAGTCTGGTCGGCACCGCCGGCGCGCTGGGCGATGCCGGCAGCCCGGCCTCGGACTCGACCCTCGGCCCGACCTCCGGCCTGAATGTCGACGGCCAGCACGACCACATGTGGGACACCGTGGTGCCGACTTTCCTGCACTACAACCTGCCGGTGCTGGTGGCTGGCTGGATCGCCGCCATGGTGCTGTAGGCCGGGACGGGCTCAGCGCCAGTCCGGCTCAGTCTTTGTCGCGCGGCTGCCAGTAGCGCGGCGCGCGCTGCCGCCAGGCGCTGACCCCGACCTCGCGTCCGAGACGGATGTCGATCGCACCGTGGCGGTCGGTGCGCCAGCGGGTCATGCCGTGATCGGCATAGCGTTGCCAGACGGCGGCCTGCGGATGGCGATAGCGGTTCAGATAGCCGGCGCTGACCACGACATGCTGCGCCGCCACGGCGGCCAGAAAATCGTCGCCGGACGAGGTGCGGCTGCCATGGTGTGGCGAGATCAGCACATCGGCGCGCAGCGGCAGACCGAGCAGCGCCGCCTCGCTGGCGCGACCGATATCGCCGGTCAGCAGTATCGACCGGCCCGCCGCGCCGGTCACTTTCAGTACGCAGCTGGATGCATTGGTTTCCAGCGCCGCCGCGTCGTTCCCCGGCCAGAACACCTCGAAATCGACCCCGTCCCAGTGCCAGCGCTGCCCGGCCCGACATGCGCCGCAGGGCCAGCGCGCGTCCAGCGCTTCCGGCTGGCTGACCTGGCACTGGCTGTGCGGCCAGCGCGGCGCCAGCGCCGGCCAGCCGCCGGCGTGGTCGGCATCGGCATGCGACAGCATGACCCGGTCCGGTGCGGTGATCCCGCGTCCGGCCAGATACGGCAGCAGCGTGCTGTCGGCCACATTCCAGTCGGCGTTGCCCGGCCCGACGTCATACACCAGCACATGGCGCCGGGTTTCCACCACCATCGCCAGTCCCTGACCGACATCCAGCACGGTCGCCCACACCTCGCCCGGTGGCGGCCGCTCGGCGCGCGCCAGCAGCAACGGCAGCCAGCACGGCAGCAGCAACAGCCGCAATGGCCACAGCGGCAGCAGCATCAGCAGCGCGGCAATGCCGGCCAGCCAGAGGGTCCAGACCGGTGGCGTCGGCAGTGTCCACGGCGGCCACTGCGCCAGCCAGTCCAGCGGCGACATCGCCAGCCCGATCAGGTCCGCAGCCCAGCGCAGTGGCGGGTCGAACGGCTGGGCGACCGCCAGCAGTGACAGCGGGGTCAGCAGCAGGCCGATCAGCGGCAGCGCCCAGGCATTGGCCAGCGGCGACACCCATGGCAGCTGGCCGAACCAGCCGGCCAGCAGCGGCACCGACAGGACACTGACCGCGCCCTGTGCCTGCAGGTTTCCCGCCAGCCAGCCGGGGCGACACAGGCGGCCGCTGCCGGCCAGCAGCAAGGCCGCAACCAGGCCGAACGACAGCCAGAAACCCGGCAGGGTGACCGCCCACGGGTCGGCCAGCGTGACCAGCGCCAGCGCGCTGAGCCAGATTTTTCGCGCCGGCCAGCGCGACCGCAGCGCCAGCGCCAGCCCGCAGGCAGCCAGCATCAGCAGCGCCCGCTGCGCCGACACGCCAAAACCGGCCAGCAGCGCGTAGGCGCCGGCTGCCGTCAGACCGGCGGCGCAGGCAAGCAGTCGCGGCGGCCACCGGCCACGACCAAAACGGCGGGCCAGTCGCAGCGCGCCCCAGGCGGCCAGCGCGGCGACAAAGCCCAGGTGCACGCCGGAGACGCAGACCAGATGGGTGGTGCCGGTACGGGCGAACACGTCCCACTGTGCACGGTCGATGCCGGTCCGCTCACCGAGCGTCAGTGCCATCAGCACGCCGGCTGCCGGATGGTCGCCCAGCACGCGGTCGAACCGGTCGCGCAGGCGCTCCCGCATCTGCCCGATGCCGGCCTGCAGCGACGACCGTGCCGGCAGCGCCCGCCGTTGTCTGACGCTGCAGTTCGCCAGCCGCCGCTGGGCGATCAGCCAGCGCTCGGTATCGGCGGCATGCGGATTGGCATACGCATGCAGGCGCTTGCAGCGCAGTTCGGCACGCCAGACCGAGCCGGCCGGCCAGGCCCGCCGCTCCCGGTCGGCGACCGAAAAGGTGGCCGGAAGCGCGGCGTCCGGCGTATGCAGCTGCAGCCGCTGCGCATCGAAGCGGGTCGAGATCAGGCCGTAATGGGCCAGACCGATTACCTGCAGCTCGACCGACTGCGAGCGGTTCTCCCAGGCCGGCGGCAGCATGTCATCCAGCCGCAGCCGGATGCGCAGCGCGCTCAATGCCAGTCCGGCGCACAGTGCGACCAGCAGGCCGGTGCGCCAGCCAGGCCAGCGACCGGACAGCGCCAGTACGGCCACGGCGGCCGGCGCGTGCCACGGCAGCGGTGCCGGCAGCCACGGCGGGATGGCCATGCCGAGCGTGAACAGCAGCAGGGGATACATGCCGTGCTCCGGGCAGAAACATCGCTCCATTTCACGCCAGCGATCGCCGCCCGCCTAATCGGCTTTGCCTGCACTGTGGCTTTCCCGTCACAATGCCGGCCTTACGCCATTCCCGTCGCCCCCATCATGTTCCACGGTCTGTATGCCCTTCCCGACGCCGACGCCGCGCGCGCCGACGACCTCGCCGCCCGCTTCGCGCTGCCGCGCCTGAGCGCGCCGCCCGCCGACGGCTACTGGCTGGCGCTCGGCGACACGCGGCTGGAACTGGTGACGGCCCATGGCCATGGCGCGGTCTACGCCGATTTTGTCGAGGGTGCCGCCCGGCACCGGCGCGAGCACGGCGGCGGCAGCGGCCAGCCGGTGGCGCGGGCGATCGGCATCAAGGGCGGAAATCGTCCGAGTGTGGTCGATGCCACTGCCGGTCTTGGCCGCGACGCGTTCGTACTGGCCACCCTGGGCTGCGAGGTCACGCTGCTGGAACGCTCACCGGTCGCCGCCGCACTGCTCGACGATGCGCTGTCGCGCGCCGCCGCCGATCCGGCTACCGCCGCGATCGCGGCGCGCATGCGGCTGGTGCATGCCGATGCCGCCGACTGGCTGGCCGCGCTGGACCCGGCGGTGCGCCCCGATGTGGTCTACCTCGATCCGATGTTCCCCGATACCGGCAAGAGCGCGGCGGCCAAGAAGGACATGCAGGCCTTTCAGGTCGTGATCGGTGACGATACCGATGCCGGCAAGCTGGTCGCCGCCGCACGCGGCGCGGCGAAAAAACGGGTGGTGGTCAAACGGCCGCGCCTCGGCGTGCTGCTCGGTGACGACAAGCCGTCGACGCAGCTGGTCGGCAAGAGCACCCGTTTCGATCTCTATACGCCGTCGCGCTGAACCGTCCGGCCGACGCGGTCGAGGCGGAATGATGCCAGCGCCCAGGCCCACAGCTCGTCCAGCCCGGCGCAATCGGCCGGCGGCCGGTGATTCAGCCGGCACAGTGCCCGGCGCAGCTCGTCCGCGGCATGGTCGGTGGAGATGGCCGGCGCCAGCGTCTGCTTGGACAGTTTTTCGCCGGCGGCATTGCATACCAGCGGCAAGTGGGCATGGCGGGGTCGCGCATGGCCGAGCGCGTCAATCAGCACCAGCTGGCGCGGCGTCGAATCGAGCAGGTCGGCCCCCCGGACCACGTCGGTCATGCCCTGTGCGTGGTCGTCGACCAGCACCGCAAGCTGGTAGGCCCAGAAACCGTCGGCACGCTTGAGCACGAAATCGCCGACCTCCTGCGCCACGTCCTGCCGCTGCAGGCCGAACACGCGATCCTCGAAGCTCACCTCGCCCGCCGGCACCCGCAGCCGCCAGGCGCGCGGCTGGCGACCGGCCGGCAGCCCGTCACGGCAGGTTCCGGGATACACATGACCATCCACGCCGCGTCGGGCGACGGCGGCAATCTCCTTGCGCGTGCAGGCGCACGGATAGGCATCGCCGCTGGCGACCAGTTGCGCCAGCGCAGCGGCGTAGCGCGGATGGCGGTCATGCTGGTAGACCACTTCGCCATCCCACTCGAAGCCGAAGGCTTCCAGCGTGCGCAGGATGTCGGCGCTGGCACCGGGCATTTCGCGCGGCGGGTCGAGGTCTTCGATCCGCACCCACCACTCGCCGCCCTGGACGCGGGCATCGAGGTAGCTGCCGACGGCGGTCAGCAGGGAGCCGGCGTGCAGCCGGCCGGTCGGGCTGGGGGCGAAACGCCCGCGGTAGGCGGGCGTCATCGGCTGCCGCCCCCGTCCGTCCGGGGACGAAGGCAACGGCAGCCGCCACACGGGCGGCTACACTGTCTGGGAAGGTGAGTCACTTTAGTTGTTCCGGTCACGGCGTGCGGCAGGATGCCCGCACGCGAGAACGTAAAGGATACGCAACCATGGCCTATGTCGTCACCGAAGCCTGTATCCGCTGCAAGTACACCGACTGCGTCACGGTCTGTCCGGTCGACTGTTTCCACGAAGGGCCCAATTTCCTCGTCATCGACCCGGACGAGTGCATCGACTGCATGCTGTGCGTGCCGGAATGCCCGGTGGACGCCATTTATGCCGACGACGATGTCCCGGCCGACCAGCGCCACTTCATTGCGCTGAACGCCGAACTGGCCGCCAATCCGAAATGGAAACCGATCACGCTGCAGAAGCCGCCACTGCCCGACGCCGCGCAGTGGGCACAGGTCAGGGACAAGTTCGACCAGCTCGATCGCGGCTGAGACTCACCGGCCGACAGTGAACGGCAGGCGGTATTCGTGCCCGTCTACCACGAAGCTGCCGATCCAGTCGCTGGAGCCGGTCACGCAGACCGGCAGCGTGATCCTGGCGCGCCAGCGACCGTCTCCCGCCGGCACGAAGCGGTAGCGGGCAACGCCCATGCTCATGCCGACCATGTCGAAACCGGCGGTCGGCGTCGCGTCGGCGCCGGCGATCTCGACCACGAACGGCGCGCTGTGCTGTGGCGGCGACACGAAGGTCAGGGTTGCGCCGCTGTCCCCCAGCGCACAGGCCTGCGCAAGATCCGGGCAGCGCAGTTCGACCGCAGCGACCGTGTCGGTGCGGTTGTGCCACCAGTACCAGGCGACACCGGCCTTGATCAGCGCCAGCACGATCAGGGCCAGCGCGACCAGCAGCAGTTTGCGTCTTGGAACCGGGCCGCTCATCGCCAGGCACTCCGCATGCAGGCGACGCCGTGCGCGCCCGCTTCGCGGGCACGATCGAGGTCCGTGACGGACAGACCGCCGAGCGCGTAGACCGGCAAGGGCCAGCGGCCGCCGGCCAGTTCGGTGAAGCGGTCCCAGCCCAGCGGCGGCAGGTCCGGGTGCGAGGGCGTCGGCAGCACGTGGCCGAGCATCACGTAGTCCAGTCCCAGGCCGACAGCCTGTTCGATATCAGCCTGACCGTGTACCGAGGCGCCGACCCAGTCACCGGCCGGACGCGCGTCGAGCGCATGCAGCTGGCGGCTGTTCAGGTGCAGCCCGTCGAACGGCCCCGCATCGCTGGCCCCGGCCAGCAGCACCCGTCCGCCGTGCGGGCGGGTCAGGGCGGCCAGCTCGGCGGCCAGTGCATGCTGCTGTGCGGTACTCCAGCCGGGTTCGCGCACCACGATCAGCCCGAATGCGGCCGGGTCGGCCGCGACGCGGGCAATCACGGTGTCACGGCCAAGTTCCTGCGCACAGGTGATCGCCAGCGTGGCCGGCAGCGACAGCGCGCGAAAAATCGGCGTATTGGCCGGCAGCACCGGCGACACGCTCAGCGCATCGGCTGCCCGTTGCCAGGCCCAGGTCTGTCCTTCGCGCGCCTGCGGCTCGCCGCTCCAGCCGGTCACCCGGTGGAAGTCGAGCCGGACATCGGCGTGTTCATAGTGAAAATGCTGGGTCAGCCACGGTGTGGCGTGGGTGACGGTCAGGCCGAGTTCCTCGTCCAGCTCGCGGCACAGCGCCGCGTACGGGGTCTCGCCGGCTTCGATCTTGCCGCCGGGAAACTCCCAGTACCCCGCATACGGCTTGCCTTCGGGGCGGCTGGAAAGAAAAAAGCCGCCGTCGGGCCTGACCAGCACCCCGGCGACGACCTGTGTCCATTTGCGCATGCTGCTTACTTGCCCTCGAGCCGGCGGCGCTCGTATTCGCGCAGCCGCAGGTAAACCGGTTCCGGCACGTACTGGTGGATGACGTCTTCCCAGCCCTTCGGGCCGACCAGTCCGCGCACCATGGTCGAGCTGACCTCGGCGTATTCGCGCGGCGGCAGCAGGAAGATGGTGGTGATGTTCGGATACAGGTCCGAATTCACATAACGCATCGCACGTTCGTATTCGTAATCGCTTGCGGTACGGATGCCGCGCACGATGTAGTTGGCACCGATGGATTGTGCGTAATTGACCAGAAACTGGTTGTCGAACAGCTCCACCCGCAGGTTGTTGTACTGGCGGGTGGTCTCGCGCAGCATGGCCGCGCGGTCCTCGGCGCTGAACGTGCAGAACTTGTCCGGGTTGACCCCGATGGCAACGACCAGTTCGTCAAACAGCTCGACCGCCTGCTCGATCATCCACAGGTGACCATTGGTCACCGGGTCGAAACTGCCCGCATAGACGGCGCGCTTCAATGGACGCTTTCCTTTATGTGACATACGCAACAATCTGCAAAATGTAATCGCTTCACAGGGTCAGCGGCAAAGAATTTTTTGCATTGCGTCATAAGACGCCAGCCGGAAAACCCGAAAGGAATGCCGTCAGCCGCGCCGCAACGCGGCACGCAGGGCGGGAGAATCGGGAAAGGCCTGGTCCTGGGACGGCAGCGACCACCATGCCCCGCGACGTTCCAGCGCCACAACGAGGCGGGCGCCGACCTGCGGCGCGCGATCGCCGCCGAAGCCGCTGATCTGGATCACGTCGCCGCGCCGCAGCGGCGCGCGAAAGACTTCGTCCACGGTCGCCCAGATCGTCCATGACGGACCGTCGCGGCGAACGGCATCGAGGCGAACGGCCACGACGGCGTCGGCGCCGACATTGAGCAGCTGCCCCGCCTGCGGTGGCGGCAAGGCCTGCGCCGGCAGGGCCAGCCCGCCAGCCAGTGCGGCAATCAGCAGCATGAATCGGGCGCGAGTCGCTATCATCGATCAATCTCCGGGGGACGTCAGGGTCGTGCCGGCAGTTCCCGGCGACGACGGATTCCGCATTATCACGGAGGACGCGGATACAGACAAAGCAGGCT
Organism: Microvirgula sp. AG722; assembly: GCF_003269145.1. Classification (NCBI taxonomy): domain Bacteria; kingdom Pseudomonadati; phylum Pseudomonadota; class Betaproteobacteria; order Neisseriales; family Aquaspirillaceae; genus Microvirgula; species Microvirgula sp. AG722. The sequence goes on from NZ_QLTJ01000001.1 coordinate 79,426, forward strand.
TCCGGACTGCTCATGGGCAGGAGGCAGGCGGTCAGCGCAGCGCCGGGACCCGGGATGGCGTGCAAACGGCAGCCCGCCGGATGGAATTCCGTCCTTTCCGTCCCCGCCGTCGCAGGGCCAGGGCCAGTCCGGACCGGCGCTTCCCCCCTGCCGTTTTCTGCTGACGGTGACCCGGCTTCACGCAAAGGGTAGGCAGTCGCGTCATTTTTCACCACAATCCGTCTCTGTCCGATGCGGTCGCCCTGAACGCAGGCCTCATCCCATGACATTATCGTGACAAATCCGTTCCGCGCCCGGCACTCTGGAGGAAAGCTATGTTAGATGTCTCGCAGGCCATGCGACGCTGTTGTCTCGCCGTCCTGTCGACTCTGTCCACCCCGGTTTTCGCCGACGATTTGTCCACTGCCCCCCTGACCACATGGATCTCGCTGTCCGCCGTTCTCGCCCTGCTGCTGGCCGCCACGCTGCTGTACCTGCGCCACCAGGGGCAGCGGCTGGGCGATTTGCAGACCAACCATGACGCGCTGATCGAGCAATCGCTGGCCGGCATCTACATCGTGCAGAACGAAATTGTCGTCTACTGCAACCCGCGCGCTGCCGACATGCTCGGCTATACCCAGGACGAAATGACCGGCCTGCCGACTTCCGCGCTGCTGGACGCGGAAGAGCGCGAACGGGTCCGCCTCCAGCTGCAGCGCCGCCGGCGGGACCAGATCATCGACATGCGCTTTCAGCTCCGCCTGCGTCATCGCAACGGCCGCCGCATCGACACCGAGGTCCACAGCCGGCTCGCACCATACCGCGGCGCCGACGCCACCATCGGCATCATGATCGACGTCAGCGACCGGACCGAGGCCGAGCACAAGCAGCGCCTGTCCGACATCGTGTTCGACAACGCCGCCGAAGGCATCCTGCTGACCGATGGCGATGCACGCATCATCGCCGTCAACCGCGCATTCACCCGCATTACCGGCTACGAGGCCGACGAGGTGGTCAACCGCCGTTCGCGCCTGTTCCGCGTCGACCACATGGGCCGGGCGATCAACCGCCAGATGCTGCAGTCCCTGGATGAGCAGGGCTGCTGGCAGGGCGAGTTCCTCGATCGCCATCGCAATGGCCGCCTGTATCCGGTCCGGCTGTCGATCAGCGCCGTGCATGACCCGGAAGGCGAGCTGATCAACAACGTCTGCGTATTCAACGACATCAGCCAGCACAAGGACGCCGAGGACCGGCTGGTCTTCCTCGCCACCCACGACCCGCTGACCCGGCTGACCAACCGCGCCGAATTTCTCACCCGGCTGCAGGCCACCTGCGAAGGGACATCGGCCACGGCATTCGCCCTGCTGTTCATCGATCTCGACCGCTTCAAGCTGGTCAACGACGGCTTCGGCCACAGCGGCGGCGACGACCTGCTGCGCGTGATCGCCGCCCGGCTCAACTATGCGGTCGGCAAGGATGCACTGCTGAGCCGGGTCGGCGGCGACGAATTCACCGTGCTGACCAATACCGGCGATCGCGCGAAGCTGGCGCTGCAGGTCGAGCACCTGCTGGACGAACTGGCCCAGCCCAGCGTGCTCGACGGCAAGGAACTGACCGTCACCGGCTCGATCGGCATCGCCGTCTACCCCGAGGATGGCCACAACGCCCAGACGCTGCTCCGCCATGCGGAAGTGGCGATGTACCGTGCCAAGACCGCCGGCAAGAATACCTATGCGTTCTTCAATGCCAGCATGGTCAGCCAGGCCAGCGAGCGGCTGACCATGGAAAATGCGCTGCGCAACGCCATCACCCGCCAGCAGCTCGAACTCCACTACCAGCCGCAGGTCGATCCGGACTCCGGGCTGATCGTCGCGGTCGAGGCGCTGGCGCGCTGGCACCACCCGGAATGGGGCATGATCCCGCCGTCGCGCTTTATCCCGCTGGCGGAAGAAACCGGTCTGGTGCTGGTGCTCGGCCACTGGGTGATCCGTGCCGCCTGCGAACAGATCGCCCGCTGGGACGCCGCCGGCATTCGCGTGCCCCGGGTGGCGGTCAACCTGTCCGCACGCCAGTTTGCCGACTCCTCGCTGTGCCAGGTCCTGACCGACGCGCTGACCAGTGCCGGCATCGCCCCGCAGCGGATCGAGCTGGAAGTGACCGAAAGCGCGCTGATCGAACAGCCCGACGCGGCGGTCGCCCTGCTGAACGAATTGAAAGCACTGGGCGTGCATCTGGCACTGGACGACTTCGGTACCGGCTACTCCAGCCTGTCGCAGCTGAAGAACCTGCCGCTCGACGCGCTGAAAATCGACCGGACCTTTATCGACGGCGTGCCGAACGACCCGAACGATGTCGCCATTACCGAGGCCATTGTCGCCATGGCCCGGAAGCTGGCGCTGACCGTCGTGGCCGAGGGGGCGGAAACCATCGAACAGCGCGATTTCCTCGCCGCCTGTGGCTGCGACCTGATCCAGGGTTTCTACTACAGCCGGCCGCTGCCGCCGGAAGCGCTCGCCGCCTATATCCGCAGCGGCACCTCGCGGCACAGTGCCACCCGGATGGATCTCTGAGCAACGGCCAGCCGCAGCACGTACAATGCCGGCTTTACCGCCCGGCGGGGCCCTGCCCCGCCGGCCATCACGCAGGATCGTCCGCCCATGTCGCAGAAAAAACTCATTCACGGCTTCCACGCCGTCAACGCCCGGCTGTTCCAGTCGCCGAAAAGCCTGGTCGAGCTGTTCGTCGCCGCCGGCCGTGACGACCGTCGCATGCAGGACGTGCTCGACAAGGCCGCCAGCGAGAACGTGCGCGTGATCAGCGTCGATACCGCCCGGCTCGACGCCATGACCGGCCGCGCGCGCCACCAGGGCGTGGCAGCGGTCATCGACGTCAGCCACCGCATCGTCAATGTCGACGACGTGCTCGACACGCTGAACGAACCGCCGCTGCTGCTGATCCTCGACGGCGTGACCGACCCGCACAATCTCGGCGCCTGCCTGCGCGTGGCCGATGCGATGGGCGTCCACGCCGTCATCGCGCCGAAAGACCGCTCCGCCGGCCTGAACGCCACCGTCAGCAAGGTGGCATGTGGCGCGGCCGAGGTCGTGCCGTACGTGCAGGTGACCAATCTGGCCCGCTGCCTGCGCGACATCAAGGACCGCGGCATCTGGATCGCCGGCACCGACATGGACGCCAGCACCGACCTCTACCACTGCGATGCCGCCGGTCCGCTGGCCTGGGTCATGGGCTCGGAAGGTGAAGGCATGCGCCGCCTGACGCGCGAACATTGCGATCTGCTGGTCAGCATCCCGATGTTCGGCACGGTGGAAAGCCTGAACGTGTCGGTCGCCACCGGCATGGTACTCAGCGAATCGCGCCGGCAGCGCGTACTGGCCGCCGGCTGAGCCATACTGAAGCCATGAAACGCCTTCTCGATCCCGTCATGCTGCTGGCCGCCATCGTGTGGCTGGCGGCGCTGGCCATCGCGCCCGACGCGTTTGCCGGCATGCAGCCGATGCCCCGCGCATCGGTGTCGACGCAGATCGGGCACCCCCAGGCCGCCGGCCGCTGCCACAGCCCGTCGGCCATGGCGGCGGACGACACCACGCCGTCATCCTGCGCGACCCATGCCGGTGGCGGCACCCACGCCTGCTGCCCGCAGGCGGTACCGATGGCGGGCGGCATGGCCGTCTCGCTGCCCTTCACCCCGCAGCGGCGCACGGCCCCGACCCCGCCGCTGCGCTCGCGCGCGCTGCCGCCGCCGGACGAACCACCCCGCGCCTGATCTTTCCTGCCTGCCACTGCCTGCCGTCCTGACGGCAGGGATTCGACTCTGAAAGGAATGATCATGCAAAGACGCACTCTCCTCGCCGCCCTGGCGAGCGCTCCGCTGTGGCCGCTGGCCGCCCGCGCCAATCCGCACGCCGGTCACGGCATGCCGATGCACGACAGCATGCCGATGAACGGCATGGCCGCCATGCATGCGCCCTCGTCGTCGCCGGACGCCCTGCCGCCGGCGGGGCAGCCACTGGCTACCCTGCCCCGGCTGGCCAACCGCAGCACCGAGGCCGGCACGTTCAGCGGCGTCATCGATATCGCGGAAACCCGGCATGCACTGCTGCCGGGGGCGCCGACCCGGCTGTGGAGCTACAACGCCGGGCCGCTTGGCCCGCTGATCGAACTGAATGCCGGCGACCGGGTCGCCATCACGCTGAACAACCGCCTGCCCGAAGAAACGACCGTGCACTGGCACGGTCTGCCGGTCGATCCGCGCGTCGATGGCCATCCGCGCGATGCCATTGCACCGGGCGGCTCGTTCCGTGCCGGATTCACCCTCCCCGACAACCTGTCCGGCACCTTCTGGTATCACCCGCATCCGCATGGCCTGACTGCGCGCCAGGTGGCGATGAGCCTGGCCGGTCCCGTCATCATCCGCCATCGCAACGATCCGTTCGCCGGCCTGCCGGAGTCGCTGCTGGTCATCAGTGACCAGCGCTTCGATCGCGACAACCAGGTGGCCGCGCACACGCCGGCCGACTGGATGGACGGCCGCGAAGGCGAAGTGGTGCTGGTCAACGGCCAGTACCGGCCGCGACTTGATGTCGCGCCGAACGAAACCCGCCGCCTGCGCGTGCTCAATGCCTGCGCGGCACGCTATCTGCTGCTGTCGCTGCCCGGCGCGACCCTGACCCGGGTCGGCACCGATGGCGGCGCGCTGGCCCGGCCGGAAACCGGTCTGTCGCAGTTGCTGCTGACCCCGGGCGAACGCACCGAACTGCTGGTGACCTTCCCGGCCCGGGTCGGCCAGTCGCTGCAACTGGTTTCGCTGCCGTATGCGCGCGGCAAGATGATGCAGCCGGAGCAGACCGCGGCACTGCCGCTGATGACCGTCGCCGTCGCCGACCGTGCACCGGCAGCGGCCTTCAGCCTGCCGGCGCAGCTGGCGACGATCGCCCCGCTGGGCCGGCCGGACATCCGCCGCCGCGTGGTGCTGTCGGAGCGGCCGATGGACCACCGCATGGCCGGTGGCGGCATGATGGCCATGATGAAAAACATGTTCCTGATCGACGGCAGAACCTACGACATGAACCGTGTCGACCTGAGCGGCAAGGTCGGGCAGATCGAGGAATGGGAGGTGGTCAATGACAGCCATATGGATCATCCGTTCCACCTGCATGGCGGCCAGTTCCAGCTGATCGCCCGCAACGGCAAGCCACAGCCGCCGAGCTGGCGCGATACGGTCAATCTGGCACCGCGTGCCAGCCTGACCCTGCGCGTGCGCTTCGACACCCCGGGCGAGCGCCTGTACCACTGCCATATCCTCGAACATGAGGATCTCGGCATGATGGGCACGCTGGCCGTGCACGCGTAAACCGGAAACGGCTGAACTTCCCCGCGCGGGAGTCGATAAACTACCGGGAAGGCCGCCTGCGCGGCGGCCTCTCCCGATACCCGTCGTCCGCCCCGGGGTTAGCCGCGGACCGCCCGGACCAGTACAATCCCGGCACCTGACTCTGACCGCCCGCCATGCTACCGATCCAGCCCACCCTGACCATCCGGGACTTGTCCCCGGGCCAGCTCGGCCAAGTCCTTCGCGACGTCCGGCCGATCCTGGAGGTCAATCCGACGCCGGCCCGCCTGCCCGACCTGAAACCGGGCGAGCAGGTATCGGCACGCGTGGTGGACAACCTCGCCGGCAACCGTTTCCTGGTGCTGGTCAAAAACCAGTTACTGACCCTGAACCTCGGCCGTGGCCAGATGCTGGCGGCCGAACCGGGCGCCACGCTGAAACTGACCGTGGCGCAGGTCACGCCGCGGCTGTCATTCCGGCTGGAAAGCGAACCGGTCCAGGAGCAGAGCGACCGACAGCTGTCGCGGGTGACCCTGTCCGGCGCTTCGCGCTATCTGGGTGCCCTGCTGACCCAGGCCAGTCGTGGCGCCGAGCCGGCGGTGCGCGAACCGCTGCTGCCGCAACCGGGCCAGCGCCCGGCGGCCGGCGGCGCCAATGCCGCGCCGACGCCGGCAGCCACGCAACTGGGGCCGATCATGCTGGCCAACGGCCAGGTCAACACCCGGGCACTGGCCGGCGCGCTGCAGCAGATGCTGTCCGGCAGCGGCACCTTCTACGAGGCGCATCTGGCCGAGTGGGTGCAGGGCAAGCGCACGCTGGAGCAGGTCCGGGCCGAGCCACAGGCGAAGCTGGAACTGCCAAAGGCAACACTGGCACTGCTGCACCAGCAACGCACAGACGACGATCCGGCCCAGGCCACCGGCAAGGCCGGCGATGAGGTCGACAGCGCCCGCCACCAGAATGCCAATGCCGCCCTCGGACAGCTGGTCGCACGCCAGCTCGACACGCTGGAACACCGCCAGGTGCTGATGCAGGGCGCGGCCTGGCCGGAGCAGCCGTTCGAGTGGCTGATCGAGGAAGACAAGACCGCGCCGGACCGCGAAGCCGACGGCCGCGAGGAGGCCCCGCGCCGCTGGGTCAGCCGGCTGGCACTGAACCTGCCGTCACTCGGCGCCATCGAGGCACGCATCACGCTGGACGGTCAGGGTGTACAGATCCGCATGGATGCGCTCGACCCGCGCACGGCAGCCCGCATCGCCGCCGAGCGCGACCGCCTCCAGCATCAATTGAGCGAAACCGGACTTACCCTGCTGCAGTACTCCGTGAACCGGGAGGCAACATGAGCCGCCGCGACGCCGAACGCCAGAGCGCCGTGGCGCTGGCCTACCGCCAGGGCTCGGTCGCGCCGCGCGTGGTGGCCAAGGGCCGGGGCGAGATGGCCGCCCGCATCATCGAACGCGCCAGGGCGTCCGATGTCTTCGTCCACGAGTCGCCGCAACTGGTCAATCTGCTGATGCAGGTCGATCTCGACAGCCAGATCCCGTCCGAGCTGTACCAGGCGGTGGCGGAGGTGCTCGCCTTCGTCTACTACCTGGAACGGCAGGCAGCCGGTGCCGACGAAGAGAACCCGCCGCAACTCCCCGACTGGATATCCCCGCCGGCGACCCCATGATGTACTGGTCCGATGCGCGGTCGCGGGCGACCGCATCGGTATAATCCCCGCTTCGTCCGCCCTACCCGGTCCAGAATCGCAGCCCATGTCGTCAGTCCTTCCCGTTCCCGGTCAGAAACATTCCCTAGGTCATCTGCCTCCCGGCGCCGACAGCGCCCGGCTGGCGGCCATCGCCCGCGATGGCGGGCGCCCGCTGCTGGTCCTGACCGCCGACGCGCACAGCGCGCGCCGGCTGGCCGACGAAATGCTGTTCTTCGCGCCGTCATTGCGGATCGCTTATCTGCCGGACTGGGAAACCCTGCCGTACGACCACTTTTCGCCACACGCCGACCTGGTGTCGGAGCGGCTGGCGACACTGTGGAAACTGCGCCAGGGCCAGGCCGACGTGGTGATCGCCTCGGCCGCCACGGCGATGATGCGGCTGTCGCCGTTCGAATACCTGGCCGGACGCACCTTCTTCCTCAAGGTCGGCGACACGCTCGATGTCGAGCGCCTGCGCGCCGACCTGACGCGGGCCGGCTATACCCATGTGACCCAGGTCTATGCACCGGGCGAGTTCTCGATTCGCGGCGGGCTGGTCGACCTGTTCCCGACCGGCAGCAATCTGCCGTACCGCATCGACCTGTTCGGCGACGAAATCGAAACCCTGCGGACCTTCGACGTCGACACCCAGCGCACCGTCTACCCGGTGCAGGATATCCGCCTGCTGCCGGCGCGCGAGTTCCCGACCGACAACGACGGCGTCACCACCTTCCGCCAGCATTTCCGCGAAACGTTCGAGGGCGATCCGTCGCGCTGCCGGCTGTACAAGGACATCTCGGCCGGCAGCGTGCCGGCCGGCATCGAGTACTACCTGCCGCTGTTCTTCGACACCACCTCGACGCTGTTCGACTATCTCGGCGACAACGCCGCCATCGCCATGCACGCCGACACGCTGGCGACCGCCGAGGGCTTCTGGCGCGAGGTACAGAGCCGCTACGACCTGCTGCGCGGCGAAACCGCCCGCCCGTGCCTGCCGCCGGACCAGCTTTATCTGCGCCCCGATGCACTGATGAGCGCGCTGAAGCCGTATCCGCGGCTGGCCATCGACACCGAAGGCGCGCTGCCGGACGATGTCGCCCTGCTGCCGGACCTGAACGTCGACCGCCGCGCCGACGTGCCGGTCGCCCGCCTCAAGCAGTTCGTCGACAGCACCGATACCCGGGTGCTGCTGATCGCGGAAAGCCTGGGCCGACGCGAAACCATTTACCAGTTGCTGGCCGAATACGGGCTGAAGCCGACTCCGCTGGACAGCCTGGCCGACTTCATCGCCGGCGACGTCCGTTGCGCGCTGCTGGCCGGCACGCTGACGCGCGGCTTTGTCGACCGCGCGGCCGGTCTGTCCTTCATCACCGAATCCGACCTGTACCAGACCGTGGCACGCACGCCGCGCCAGCAGCGCAAGCGCAGCAACACCGACGCCATGCTGCGCGATCTGGCCGAGGTCAAGGTCGGCGATCCGGTCGTGCATGAAACCCACGGCATCGGCCGCTACCTGGGGCTGGAGTCACTCGATCTCGGCGAAGGGCTGACCGAGATGATGACCATCGAGTACGCCGACAGCGCCAAGCTGTACGTACCGGTGGCGCAACTGCACATGATCAGCCGCTACGCCGGCTCGGCCAGCGACAATGTCCAGCTGACCCGGCTCGGCAGCAGCCAGTGGGACAAGGCGCGCAAGCGCGCGGCCGAAAAGGCGCGCGACACCGCGGCCGAACTGCTGAATCTGTATGCCCAGCGTGCCGCCCGTGCCGGCCACGCCTTCACCATCAGCCCCAACGACTACGACGCCTTCGCCGCCGGCTTCGGCTTCGAGGAAACCGCCGACCAGCAGGCCACCATCGAGGCGGTCATCGCCGACATGAGCGCGGAGAAGCCCATGGACCGGCTGGTCTGTGGCGACGTCGGCTTCGGCAAGACCGAAGTCGCGTTGCGCGCCGCCTTTATCGCCGCCATGGCCGGCCGCCAGGTCTCGGTGCTGGTACCGACCACGCTGCTGGCCGAACAGCATGCACAGAGCTTTGCCGACCGTTTTGCCGACTGGCCGGTCAAGGTCGCCGAACTGTCGCGCTTCCGCTCGGCCAAAGAGCAGAAGGCCACCCTGGCCGGGCTGGCCGACGGCTCGGTCGACATCGTCATCGGCACCCATCGGCTGGTTCAGCCGGACGTGGTGTTCAAGCGTCTGGGGCTGGTCATCATCGACGAGGAGCACCGCTTCGGCGTGCGCCAGAAGGAACAGCTGAAACGGCTGCGCGCCAATGTCGACGTGCTGACGCTGACCGCAACGCCGATTCCGCGCACGCTGGCCATGTCGCTGGAAGGACTGCGTGACTTCTCGGTCATTGCCACGGCGCCAAGCCGCCGGCTGTCGGTCAAGACTTTCGTCAGCCCGCTGTCCAATGGCGTGATCCGCGAAGCCGTGCTGCGCGAACTCAAGCGTGGCGGCCAGGTGTTCTTCCTCTACAACGAGGTCGAAACCATCGAGAACATGCGCGAGAAGCTGGTCGAGCTGCTGCCCGAGGCCCGGGTCGGCGTCGCCCACGGCCAGCTGCGCGAGCGCGAGCTGGAACAGGTGATGCGCGACTTCAACCAGCAGCGCTTCAACGTGCTGCTGTGCTCGACCATTATCGAAACCGGCATCGACATCCCGAATGCCAACACCATCCTGATCCACCGCGCCGACAAGTTCGGTCTGGCGCAGTTGCACCAGCTGCGCGGCCGGGTCGGCCGCTCCTACCACCAGGCGTATGCCTACCTGCTGACACCGGAGAACATCAGCCGCGATGCGCAGAAGCGGCTGGAGGCGATCCAGGCGATGGAAGACCTCGGCAGCGGCTTCTACCTGGCCATGCACGATCTGGAAATCCGCGGCGCCGGCGAAGTGCTCGGCGAAGGCCAGTCCGGCGAAATGCAGGAAGTTGGCTTTGGCCTGTACACCGAGATGCTGAAGGCGGCGGTCAAGGCGCTGAAGAAGGGCCAGGAGCCCGATCTCGACCAGCCGCTGGGCGTGACGACCGAGATCAATCTGCACGCCCCGGCACTGCTGCCGGACGACTACTGCCCGGACGTTCATGAACGGCTGGTGCTGTACAAGCGGCTGGCCAGTTGCGACACCGGTGCCGACATCGACGAAATCCACGAGGAGCTGATCGACCGCTTCGGCCTGCCGACACCGCCGGTCAAACTGCTGATCGACAGCCACCGCCTGCGCCTGCTGGCGCGCGATCTCGGCGTCAGCCGCTGCGACGCGTCGGACACGGCGATCCAGCTGACCTTCTCCAGCCAGACGCCGGTCGAGCCGATGAAAATCATCGGTCTGATCCAGAGCAAGCGGAACTACAAGCTCGCCGGCCAGGACAAGCTGCGGGTCGAAGCCACGCTGAACGACCCGGCCATGCGTGCGGTGCGGGTCAAGGAACTGCTGAAGGAGCTGGCAGCGTAACGCCACCAGCGCCCTGCACGGCTACGCCGCCGCAAACACCCAGCAGTCGTTGGCCGGAAACTCGACCCAGTACTCTCCGGCCTCTCGTGGCGTGTGGCCAAAGGCGCGGAAGCGCAGGTCGCCACGGTCGAACAGATACTCCCAGCGGTCGCCGAGGTACATGGCCGTCACCAGCCGGGCACGGACCCGGTTTTCGCCGGGGCCGTCGGCCACGCTGACGCGTTCGAGCCGGATCACCGCCTGCGCACCGGCGCCGACGGTGACATGGTCGATCGCCTGCCCGGCCAGTTCCCAGTCCGCGCCGGCAATGCGCACCCGGTGGCCATCGACCGCGACCACCCTTGCTGTCAGCTTGTTGTTGCTGCCCATGAACTCGGCGCTGTACAGCGATTTCGGCGTGGCATACAGCTCGGCCGGCGTGCCCTCCTGCTCGATGCGGCCGTTCTTCAGCAACAGGATGCGATCGGACATCGCCATCGCCTCGGTCTGGTCATGGGTCACGCACAGCGCCGACAGCCCGAGTTCGATGATCAGCGCGCGCAGCCAGGCACGGGCCTCCTCGCGCAGCTTGGCGTCCAGGTTGGACAGCGGCTCGTCGAGCAGGATGACCGGCGGGTTGTAGACCAGCGCACGGGCAATGGCGACCCGCTGCTGCTGGCCCCCCGACAACTGGAACGGAAAGCGCCCGGCCAGTTGCGCCAGCCCCAGCTGCGTCAGCACCTGGTCGACGCGCTGGCGGATTTCGGCCGTGCCGACCCGGCGCAGTTTGAGGCCATAGGCCACGTTGTCGAATACCGAACGGTGCGGCCACAGCGCATAGGACTGGAACACCAGCCCGAGTGCGCGCTGCTCGACCGGCAGGTTGTGCGCACTGGCGCCGTCATACAGCAGTTTGCCATCGAGCAGGATCTTGCCATCCGACGGTTGTTCCAGCCCGGCCACGGCGCGCAGCAGCGTGGTCTTGCCGCTGCCGGACGCGCCGAGCAGCGACACCACTTCTCCGGCCTTGAGCTGGAATGACACGCCATTGAGAATCGGATGGGCGTCGTAGCTCAGGTGCAGATTTTCGACAACAAGCTTAGTCATGAAGTTTCACTCCGAAACGCAGGGCGACCGCCAGACCGGCGCCGACCATGGCAATGTTGATGACCGACAGGGCAGCGACCTGATCGACCGCGCCGGTTGCCCACAGCGACACCAGCAGCGAACCGATCACCTCGGTGCCCGGCGACAGCAGATAGACCGCCGTCGAGTATTCCCGCTCGAAAATCATGAAGATCAGCAGCCAGCTGGCCAGCAGCCCGTAGCGGATCAGCGGCAGCGTGATATCGCGGCTGGTACGGCCGCGGCTGGCGCCGACGCTGCGCGCGGCTTCTTCCAGTTCGGGTCCGACCTGCATCAGCGCGCCCTGGACCAGCCGCATCCCGTAGGCCAGCCAGACCACGGTGTAGGCCAGCCAGATCGAGAACATCGAGTTCCGCAGCTCCTTCAGCCCCGGCACGAACAGGAACACCCACAGGAAGGCCAGGCCGGCGAGGATGCCCGGCACTGCGCGCGGCAGCAGCACGATGTAGTCGAGCAGCCGGCTGCCGCCATCGGCACGCCGGTGGCCGGCAAAGCCGATCGCGGTATACGCGGCCACCGCCACCAGCCCGCCGATCACGCCGACCCCCAGGGTATTGGTGATGGCGCGCACCATATTGTCCTGCTCGAACAGGTCAGTGAAATTGGACAGCGTCAGCGAGTCGAGCAGCGATACGCCATCGCCCCAGTGGCTGACGAAAGCGCGCAGCACGATGCCGGACAGGGGCACCAGCACGGTCACTGCCAGCCACAGGCCGATGATGGCGAATGCCAGCCAGCGCCAGTTGCCGAGCGGCAGCGGCTGCTGGCGTGCGGCCTTGCCCTTGATCGACACATACTTGCTGGCGCTGCGCAGCAGCCGGCGCTGCAACAGCACCAGCGGGAAAGTGGCCGCCACGATGCACATCGCCACCGCCGCCATCAGGTGATAGGACGGAATGCCGAGCTTGTTGGTCAGCTTGTACAGATAGGTCGCCAGCACCAGGTGCCCCTCGGGGTCGCCGAGCACCAGCGGCAGGCCGAAAATCTCGAAGCCGAGGAAGAATACCAGCACGCCGGAGAACATCAGCGAGGGCATCACCATCGGCAGGCTGACATCGCGCGCCACCCGGAACGGCGTCGCTCCGGAGATTCTCGCCGCCTCCTCGACATCGGCGCCGAGATTGCGCAGCGCGGCCGAGGCATACAGGTACACGTGCGGAACATGGGTCAGGCCGGCGATCAGCGCGATACTGGACAGGGTGTAGATGTTCCACGGCACGTCGCCGAACAGATTGCGCCACCACAGCGAGTAGAAGCCGACCGGACCGGTGGCGACCACATAGCCGAATGCCAGCACCATCGGCGACACGAACACCGGCGTCAGCAGCAGCGGTTCCAGCCAGCGACGGCCGGGCAGATTGGTGCGCACCATCAGGAAGGCCAGCAGCCCGCCCAGCGGCACGGCGATGACCAGCATGCCGGCGGCAATGGCGACCGAATTGCCCAGCGCCGACCAGAAGTCCGGGTCATCGAAAATGAAACGGTAGGCATCGAGACTCAGTGTCTTGTCCGGCATGAAGAACGGTGCGGACAGCAGGCTCTGGTACACGATCAGCGACAGCGGCATCAGCACCGCCACCAGCACCAGGCCGATGGTCAGCCAGCGCGAGGGGGTCAGCTGCCGCAGAACGGGCGGCAGGCGCAGCGGGGCCTGCGCAGGCGCCAGGGTCGGCGCCGACGGGAGAGGGGAAGTCATGGGTGTGTTCCTGGTGGACGCCGCCGCGGGCATCCGGCCGCGCGGCGGGCGTCGATCGGTATTACTTGGCGAGAGCCTGCTTCCAGGTCTTCAGGAATTCCAGACGCTTGGCCTGATCCAGATACACCAGCAGTCCGGTGCCGACCTGGATCGGCTTGAGGCTGTTGCCAAGCTGGCGCGTCAGGCCCGCCATCGACGTCTCGCCGGTCACGTCGGCACGGATGGCAAACAGGTCGGCCTGGTTGGCGAGCAGGGTCTGTCCGCGCTTCGACAGCAGGTAGTCGGTCCACAGCCGCGCCGCATTCGGCGAACGTGCGCTCTTCGAAATCACCGACAGCCGGCTGACCACCAGCGTGTAGTCCTTCGGATACACATAGCCGATCGACGGGTCCTTCTTGGCCTTGGTGAACGCATAGGAACCGATGATGTTGTAGCCGATCAGGTTCTCGCCGGACGAGATGCGTTCCAGCATCGCCCCGGTACTCGACTGCACCTTGAGACCGGTCGCCCCCAGCGCGCGGATCAGATCCCAGGTGGCATTGCCGGCCACGCGATAGTCCTGGGTCAGGTAGTTGAAGCCGACGCCGGACTTCTCGATATCGTAGGTGGTGACCTTGCCGGCGAATTTCTTCGGATTGGCGCGGACAATGCGGGCCAGATCGGCATGGGTCTGCGGAATTTCGGCAGCGGTCAGCAACCGCTTGTTGTAGACGATGGCAATCGGCTCGAAGGTGGTGCCATAGGCAAGGCCCTGGTAATGCGCCCAGCCCGGCAGGTTTGCCACTTCCGGCGACGCATAGCTGGCGGCAAAACCGTCATTGACCAGCTTGACCTGCAGGTCCATCGCCGAACTCCACAGCACGTCGGCGGAGCCGCCGCCTGCGGCAGCCTCGCTGATGAAGCGGTTGTACAGCTCGGTGCTGTTCATGTCGTTGTATTCGACCCGGACGCCCGGATAGAGCGCTTCGAAGTCCTTGATCAGCGGACGGACGGCGGCGGTATCGGTCGTCGAGTAGACCACGACCTTGCCTTCCTTGCGGGCGGCGGCGATCTGGTTGCTGTAGCTGGCCGGATAGCCGGGCGGCAGCGGATCGGCCAGGGCAGTGGCGGCGGTACAGGCCAGCGCAGCGGCCAGCGCGAGTTGCTTGAATCGCTTCATGCAGAATCTCCTTGTGGGCTGACGACCGGCCGCCGTTGTGCCCGGCGATCGCGGCCCCGGCGGCACCAGCGCCGCCCGGAATGTCAGTTGTGTGACTCGAGAATAGGCAGTCGCCGCTTTCGATTCGCTTTCAACCCGGCCCGCCTGCGGATTATTTTCATTGTGCATTGCGGGAGTCGCTACACTGGATTTCCCGTTTTTCCATCGCTCCGTCACCATGCGCATCCTGCTTGTCGAAGACCACCTGCCACTGGCCGAATCGCTGACCCGCGCCCTGAGCCAGGCCGGCTTCAGTGTTGACTGCATGCACAACGGCGCCGACGCCGACCATGTACTGCACACCCAGGACTACGCACTGGTCATCCTCGATCTGGCGCTGCCGCGGCTGGACGGCTGGGAAGTGCTGCGCCGGCTGCGCGCACGTCGCAACCGGGTGCCGGTCATGATCCTGACCGCACACGGCGCGGTCGGCGACCGGGTGCGCGGGCTGGACCTCGGTGCCGACGACTACCTGCCCAAGCCCTTCGAGCTGGCCGAGCTCGAAGCGCGCGCCCGGGCACTGATCCGCCGCAGCCATGGCCAGGAAAGCAATGTCCACCACTGCGGCCCGCTCAGCTACGACAGTGCCGGCCGCCAGTTCACGCTGGCCGGTGAGCGACTGCAGCTGACGCCGCGCGAACATGCGGTACTGGAAGTGCTGATCCTGCGCGACGGCAAGGCGGTCAGCAAGGACACGCTGTCGGAGAAGATCTTCGGACTGGACGAGTCCAGCAGCGCCGATGCCATCGAGATCTACATCCACCGGCTGCGCAAGAAACTCGGCCACGCCCCGGTCGCCATCGTCACCCTGCGCGGCCTCGGCTATCTGCTGGAAGCGAAATGACACTGTCCAGCCTGCGCCTGAAGCTGGCGGTCTGGCTGCTGCTGCCGCTGCTGGTCCTGCTCGGTTTCGACGCCTGGCTGACCTACCAGCGCGCCATGGGCACGGCAAACATGGCTTTCGACCGTACGCTGTTCACCTCGGCCAAGGCCATCGCCGAAGGGGTGCGGCTGGATGGCAACCGCCTGCAGGTCGATCTGCCCTATCTGGCACTGGAGCTGTTCGAAGCCAATTCCCAGGGGCGGGTGTTCTACCGGGTGGCCGAGGACAACGGCAGCACGCTGACCGGCTACGCCGACCTGCCGCTGCCGGCCGGCAACGGTCCGCCCGACTTCCGCCCGCAGTACTACGAAGCCCCGTTTCGCGATGACACCCTGCGCCTGATCGCGCTGCGCCAGCCGGTCTACGACGTCAGTCGCGGCAGCCACCGCAGCGTGTGGGTGCTGGTCGGCGAAACCCCGGAACTGCGCCGCCAGCTCGCGCGCGAAATCCTGATCGGCTCGCTGCAGCAGGAAGTGGTACTGGTCTCACTGGCGCTGGCCATCGTGCTGTTCGCCATCGGTCATGGCCTCAAGCCGCTGGACCGGCTGTCGGCAGCGCTCGGCGCGCAGCGGGGCGACAGGCTGCAGGCACTGGACACCCGCGATCTGCCGACCGAAATCCGCCCACTGGTCACCGCGCTGAATCGGCATGTGGAACGGATGCAGCAGATGCTGAGCGCGCGCCGGCGCTTCTTCGACGATGCTGCCCACCAGCTGAAGACACCGCTGGCGGTCATCCAGGCCCAGACCGAACTGGCACTGCGCGAACAGGACCCGGCCGTGCTGCATCAGCGGCTGCGCGGCCAGCTGCACACGCTGCATCAGGCCTCCCACGGCGTCCAGCAACTGTTGTCGCTATCACGACTGGAGCCGGACAGCGGTCTGGTGGCCACCAGCGAGCCGGTCGATCTGGCGGCGCTGGCGCGCGACGTGGCACTGGAATGGTCGCCGGTCGCCCGCCGGCATGGCATCGACCTCGGCTACGACGGCGCGCAGCACGCCTGGATGGAGGGCCAGCCGGCCCTGCTGCAGGAAATGATCGGCAACCTGATCGACAATGCCATCCGCCACGCCGGCCCGCGCCTCACCGTCGCCGTCACCACCAGTTCCGACGGGCCCCGGCTGGCCGTGATCGACAACGGCCCCGGCATCGCGCCGGCCGAACGCGACAAGGTCTTCAGCCGTTTCTACCGCGTGGCCGGCACCCGGGCCGACGGCAGCGGACTGGGGCTGGCCATCGTGCGCGAAATCGCCCACCGCCATGCGGCCCGCATCCGGCTCGACGATACGCCAGGCGGCGGGCTGACGGTGCACGTCAGCTTTGCCGGTCATCCTGCGCCGCCCTGACCCCTGCGGCCGACAATGGCAATCGGCATGCAATCCGGCCCGGACATGGCACAATGCGCGGACCTCAATCCAAAAGTCATTACGCCATGCGCCGTCTGCTCGCCATTGTCCTGTTCGCCACCTGCCTGATCCGCCCCGCGCTGGCCGCCACGCCCAGTGTCGAGTCCATCGACACCCTGCTGGATGTCACCGGTGCCAGACAGCTGGCCGTGCAGATGTCCGACCAGGCCGGCCAGGTGCTGGAAAACATCAACCAGGAGCTGATCACGGAAATGCAGCTCGATGCCGACCAGCAAAAGGCGCTGCGCCTGTATGCCAGCAAGTCGCTGGAAACGATCCGTACCGAACTGAGCTGGGAGGCGCTGCGCCCTGGCTATGTGAAGCTGTACCAGGAAGTGTTCACCCAGGACGAGATCGACCAGCTGATCGCCTTCTACCGCACGCCGACCGGCAAAATGCTGACCACCAAAATGCCGGAAGTCTCGAAGCGGACCACGGCGCAGATCCAGGAGCGCATGAGCGTCATCGTGCCGCGCCTGCAGGCCGCGCTGGCCGAGTCGGTCAAGCAGATGCAGGAAGACAAGGCCGCCCGCAAGCACTGAGCGTCATCGCCGGCCCACGCAATAACGCCACCCCGAGGGGTGGCGTTTCTGTGTCAGGACATGGCAGTTGCCCGCTTACACCTTGTCGTACAGCTTGCCGCCGCCCTTCTTGAACTCGATGGCCTTGGTCTCCATGCCCTGGCGCAGCGCGTCCTGTTCGGCGATACCCTGACGGGCGGCGAAATCGCGCACGTCCTGGGTGATCTTCATCGAGCAGAAGTGCGGGCCGCACATCGAGCAGAAATGCGCGACCTTGGCACTGTCCTTCGGCAGGGTTTCGTCATGGAACTCGCGGGCGCGGTCCGGGTCGAGGCCGAGGTTGAACTGATCTTCCCAGCGGAACTCGAAGCGGGCCTTGGACAGCGCATTGTCGCGGATCTGCGCGCCGGGATGGCCCTTGGCCAGGTCGGCGGCGTGCGCGGCGAGCTTGTAGGTGATGATGCCTTCCTTGACGTCGGCCTTGTTCGGCAGCCCCAGGTGCTCCTTCGGCGTCACGTAGCACAGCATCGCCGTGCCATACCAGCCGATCTGCGCGGCACCGATCGCCGACGTGATGTGATCGTAGCCGGGGGCGATGTCGGTGGTCAGCGGGCCCAGGGTGTAGAACGGCGCTTCGTCGCACCATTCCAGCTGCTTGTCCATGTTCTCCTTGATCAGCTGCATCGGCACATGGCCCGGGCCTTCGATCATCACCTGCACATCATGTTTCCAGGCAATCTGCGTCAGTTCGCCCAGAGTCTTCAGTTCGGCCAGTTGTGCCTCGTCGTTCGCATCCCAGACCGAGCCCGGACGCAGGCCGTCGCCAAGACTGAAGCTGACGTCGTAGGCCTTCATGATCTGGCAGATATCGTCGAAGCGGGTGTACAGGAAATTTTCCTGATGGTGGGACAGACACCACTTGGCCATGATCGAGCCACCGCGGCTGACGATGCCGGTCATGCGGTTGGCGGTCAGCGGCACGTGGGCCAGGCGCACGCCGGCGTGGATGGTGAAATAGTCGACCCCCTGCTCGGCCTGCTCGATCAGCGTGTCGCGGAACAGCTCCCAGGTCAGGTCCTCGGCCTTGCCGTTCACCTTTTCCAGCGCCTGATAGATCGGCACCGTGCCGATCGGCACCGGGCTGTTGCGGATGATCCACTCGCGCGTTTCGTGAATATGCTTGCCGGTCGACAGATCCATGATGGTGTCCGCACCCCAGCGGATGCCCCAGGTCATCTTGTCGACTTCCTCGTTGATCGACGACGTGACGGCCGAATTGCCGATATTGCCATTGATCTTCACCAGGAAATTGCGGCCGATGATCATCGGTTCGACTTCCGGGTGATTGATGTTGGCCGGGATGACGGCGCGGCCGCGGGCGATCTCGTCGCGCACGAATTCCGGCGTGATCTCGGCCGGAATGCTGGCGCCGAAGCTTTCGCCCGGGTGCTGGCGGGTCATGAAGGCCGCCATCTTTTCACCCTGCGGGCCGCTGGCGCGCAGGCTTTCCAGATACTCGCGGCGGCGCAGGTTCTCGCGGATGGCGACGAATTCCATTTCCGGGGTGACGATGCCCTGGCGCGCATAGTGCATCTGGGTGACATTGCTGCCGGCGCGGGCGCGGCGCGGCGTGCGCACCAGTTCGAAGCGCAACGGATCGAGACTGGCATCGGCCAGCCGGCTGCGGCCGAAGGCGCTGGTCAGTTGCGCCAGCCGCTCGGTGTCACCGCGCTCGTCGATCCACGGTGCACGCAGCTCGGGCAGCCCCTTGCGGATATCGATGCGCGCATCCGGATCGGTATAGAGCCCGGACGTGTCATAGACCGTCACCGGCGGATTGGCTTCGACGCCACCGTTCAGCGTGGTATCGGTCAGGCTGATCTCGCGCATCGGCACGCGCAGGTCGGGACGCGAGCCCTGCACATAGATTTTCTTCGACGCGGGCAGCGGCTGGATGGCGGCCTGGTCGACATGGGCGTCGTCGGCACGGAAATCGCGGGCGGTCATGGGCAGTTCTCTCTCGGTTTCTGGGTGGCGTTCAGGCCACCCGGTTTGCAGACGCCAGCAGTTCGCGATGCGCTGTCGCGCGGCCGGCCGGGCGTCGGAATGGCGTTACCACCAGGCATGGAAATGATGGACCGGGCCGATACCGTGTCCGACCTGCAGCCGGTCGGCCGCTGTCAGCGCCTCGGTCAGCCAGTGCTTGGCGTCGTGAACGGTCTCGGCCCAGTTGCGTCGCTGCGGCCGCAGCGCCGTCAGCGCGGCGGACAGGGTGCAGCCGGTACCGTGGGTATTGCGGGTGACAACGCGTACCGCCGGGAAGCGTTCGGCGCCATCGCGGGTCACCAGCCAGTCCGGGCTGTCCGCCGTGTTCTCCAGATGACCGCCCTTCATCAGCACCGCGTCAGCCCCCAGCGCCAGCAGGCGCTCGGCCTGGGCCAGCATGCCGTCCTCGTCGCGCACCACCGGCTCGCCCAGCAGCGCGGCGGCCTCCGGCAGGTTCGGGGTGATCAGCGATGCCAGCGGCAGCAATTCGTCGCGCAGCGCCGCCACGGCGTCGGCGGCCAGCAGCGGATGGCCGCCCTTGGCGATCATCACCGTATCCAGCACCAGCCACTTCGGCCGGTGCTGGCGGACGCTGGCAGCAACGGCATGAATGATGTCGGCCGTGGCCAGCATCCCGCACTTGGCGGCGTCGATGCGGATATCGCTGAACACCGCGTCCAGCTGGGCGGCGACAAAGGCCGGTGGCACCGCGTGCACACCGGTGACACCGCGCGTGTTCTGCGCAGTCAGCGCGCTGATGACCGACAGGCCATAGGCGCCAAGCGCGGAAAAGGTTTTCAGGTCGGCCTGGATGCCGGCGCCGCCGCCGGAATCGGAGCCGGCGATGGTCAGGGCATGCGGAATGAAGGCGGGATGTTCGGGCAGGGACATCAGGACTCGCTGGCGGACGGGGTGGCGGAAACGTGGCTCAGCGCCCGCAGGGCGGCAGCAGCGGCACGCGGGTCGGCGGCGGCACAGATGGCCGACACCACGGCAATGCCGTCGGCACCGGCCGCATAGACGGCGGCGGCATTGGCGGGGCCGATGCCGCCAATGGCGACCGCCGGCAGCGTTTTCTGCCGCATCAGCTCGCCAAAGCCGGCCAGGCCGATCACCGGCGACGCATCCGGCTTGGTGCCGGTCGGGTAGACCGGACCGACGCCCACGTAGTCGACCACCCCGGCATCGACGGCGGCCAGCTGGGCGGCATTCGACGCTGACAGGCCGACAATGCGCGACGGACCGAGCAGGCGCCGGGCTTCTGCCACCGGCAGGTCCTGCTGGCCGACATGGACACCGTCGGCGTCGACCGCCAGCGCCACATCGACCTGGTCATTGATCAGCAGCGGGACATTGGCACAGCGGCACAGCGGCAACAGCGCGCGCGCGGCGTCGACCCACTGCCGTTTCTTCCACTGCGGCGCACGCAGCTGCACCAGGGTGACGCCGCCTTCCAGCGCGCTCTCGGTCACCCGGCACATGCCGTCGATGCCGCCGCACAGGTCGGGGTCGAGTACCAGATAGACGGTCAGATCGAGTTCGCGCCTCATGCCGGCAGCCTCCGTTCCAGGGTCGGGGCATCGAGCCCGGCCAGCGCATCAAGCAGCGCCACGGCGAAACTGCCGGGACCGGCGGCCTGTTCGGCAGCCTGTTCGCCGGCAATGGCCATCCATGCGCAGGCACTGGCGGCGGCATGCAGCCGGTCCGGCGCCCCGGCCATGCTGGCGGCGACCAGCGCCGACAGCGAGCAGCCGGTACCGGTCACCCGTTGCAGCAGCGGGTGGCCATTGGCGACCGACAGCAGTCGTTCGCCATCGGTAATGTAGTCGGTGGCACCGGTCACCGCGACGACGGCGCCGGTCCGGCGCGCCAGTGCCACGGCGGCACTGACCGCCTCGTCGCTGCCGGCGGTGCTGTCGACGCCGCGGCCGCCATGACCGAGTCCGGCCAGCGCGATGATTTCCGACGCATTGCCGCGGATTGCCGCCGGCGCAAACGCCAGCAGCTCATGGCTGAATGCCGTGCGATAGGCCAGCGCGCCCACGGCGACCGGGTCCAGTGTCCACGGCGTACCGGCCTCGGCAGCGGCGCGAACCGCCAGCAGGATCGCCTCGGCCTGGTGCGAATCCAGCGTCCCGACATTGACCGACAGTGCCGAGGCCACGGCGGCGAACGCAGCAACCTCTTCGCGGGCAACCACCATGGCGGGCGCACACCCGCACGCCAGCAGCACATTGGCGGTAAACGGGGTGACCACGGAATTGGTCAGGCAATGGACCAGAGGCGCCGCGGCGCGGACACGGGCGATCTCGTGCGCGGCACGGGCGGAAGTGAGTGGCGTCGATTCCGACATGCGGTCCCTTCGGGCAGCATGACAGCGGAAGCGCGAGCGGCGCACGGGCGAAAGCCGGCGCGGCATCGTGACCTCCCTACGCTGGCATGACCCAGATCAGGTGATTGCGGGACTATCTCAGCCGACGGCAAACGCCGTCGACACCCCGAGTCACGGTTGAAACGAGCGCCGATTGTGCGGCCAGCGGCGCGGGCCGTCAATGCACTGCCGGCGCCGGCCGTCGTCGCAGCGGCCTCAGTCGGCCGGGCTTTCCAGCGCTTCCAGATCGATGCGGATGCGGATGGTGTCACCGACGAAGGGCAGGCCATACTTCATGCCGAACGCCGAGCGCCTGAACTCGGTCGTGACCTTGGCGCCACAGGCATTGCGGCCCCAGTACGGATGCCGGCCGCAAGTCAGCCGCTCGATTTTCAGCGCGACCGGCAGGGTGATGCCGGTCAGGGTCAGCTCGCCGTCCGCGGCCACCGGCTGATCCTTGTCGAAGCGCAACTGCGTGGAATGAAAGCGCAGCACCGGATACTGGCTGACCTGGAAGAAATCCTTGCTGCGCAGTACGGTATCGCGCGCCGGCAGGCCGGTGTCGATCGACGCGGCGTCGATGCTCACCTCGATCTCGCCGCGCTGCGCCTCGCGGTCGAGCACGATAAAGCCCTGGGTCCGGTTGAAGCGCCCGATCAGTTCGGAAAAGCCGAAATGGCTGACGGCGAAAGTCGGATAGCTGTGCGTCGATTCGATGTCATAGCGCACCGGCGCGGCCGCGGCCGCCAGTGGCAGCAGGCAAAACAGCAGCGCGTATTTCATGATGGCCTCCGGGCGACAACGATAAGTGAGTTATACCGTTGCCGCCCGCTGCCTGTCAGCGCATGGCGAAAAATTCGCGATGGAAATGCGCCGGAGGCAGGCCAAGCGCGGCCAGTCCGTTCTGCAACTGCTCGGCAAACGGGGCCGGTCCACAGAACCAGACCGGCGGCCGCTCGCCATCCCGCCAGCCGCTGGCGATATGCGTGGCATCCAGCCGCTGACCGTCGCCGGCAATGCACAGGTGCAGGTTCACGCCGGCAGCCCGGCAACGCGCATCGAGATCCGCCGGCCACATCTGTTCGCGGCTGCGGCAGCAATAGTAGAAATCGACCACTCCCTGACTGCCGCCTTCGCGGGACAGCGCCTCCAGCCGTGCCAGGAACGGCGTGATGCCCACGCCACCGGCCACCCACACCTGCCGGGCCGGACCGCTGAAATCGAAGCCGCCATACGGGCCTTCGACCTCGACCGGCTGGCCGGGGCGAATCCGGTCCGACAATGTGCCGGTGTAGTCGCCGAGCGCCTTGATGCCGAAGCGCAGCCGGCCGTCCTCACGGGTTGCCGATGCAATCGAGAACGGGTGAGCACCCTCGGCCGGATCGAAGGTCACGAAAGCGAACTGACCGGCCGCGTGAGCGAATGCCTGCGAGTCCAGATCGACCTCGACCTCCAGCATGCCGGCCGCCGGGGCATGCCGCACCGCGACCACCTGGCCGGCATGACGACGCTGGCGGCCGATACGGCCGGACAGCGACAGCAATGCCGCCACCGAGCCCGCCAGCGCACAGGCCAGCGTCCACAGGCCGGCCGGCTGGCTCCACCACGCCGACGGCATCAGTTCAAGCCCGTGCAGCACGAAGGCAATGAACACCAGCGGAAACACCTTGTGCACGTAGCGGAACCAGCGGTACGGCACCAGCTTCAGCAGCGCGATCAGCAGCAGGGCGGCAACCAGATACAGGCCCCACTCGCCGATGCCCTTGGCCAGTTCGTGCAGCAGCGCCGGTTCGCCACCGCCGCCCTTTTTCGCCGGACGGAACAGCCAGCCGGCCTGCACCATCCACTTGGGAAATTTTTCCGCGCCCCAGTGCAGGAACAGCAGCACGGCACAGCCGATGCCGGTCCACTTGTGCAGCCGGTAAATACGGTCCAGCCCGCCGACCTGGCGCTCGAGCCAGCGCGAACGCACGGCCAGCACCAGGCTGAAGGCCATGGCGGAGAACAGTACCAGTCCGCTCAACAGCACCGCCTGCTTGCGCCAGGCCCAGAAATCAGCCGCCATCAGCACGGACCAGTCCACACTGCCCGCCCACATCGCCACACTGATGGCGATCAGTCCCGCCAGCCACTTGCCCATGGGATCCTCCCGTCGGTCATCTCATTGTTGATGCCGACATTAACGCGCGGGGGATTTAACCATGGATTAATCGCGCGCCGTCTCAGCAGCCGGTCAGACCTGCCATGTCCAGCAGATTGAAGCCGGACGGGGTATCGACTTCGACCTTGGCCGTGACCGTGCGCGCCTTGTCATCGACGATCCCGGTCGGCGTCAGCGTCAGGTGGACGCTGACCATGCCGGTTGCATCGACGAACGACTGCCGTTCGCGCTGACCACCCGGCAGCGTGTCGCCGTCAGCCGACTTGCGCTTCAGCTTCAGCAGTTCCTTGCCCAGACGGATGCGCGCATCCCCGCTCTGGCTGACCACGAACAGCGTGCCGCCCTTGGGCTGGGTCAGCGTCAGCCCGCAACCCTTGACATCGATGTCCTTCGCCGCCAGCGGCATCACCTGCGCGGAAGGCCCGCTGTCGGGCGTGCTGGCGCAGGCGCCCAGCAACAATACGGTCAGGGACAGGCAGATTCGCGATAGCGGCTTCATGGACAGCTCCGGTTTGACAGCAAACTCGGATTTTCGCACAGCCGGGAAACGAAGAGCAGACGAGCGAAGCGAGGTTTCCCCGCAGCGGCGGGGACAGAAGGGGCAGGATTCAAACAGGCAGACTGCCGTGCTCACGACAGCTCCTGTCAGTCGGGCGTGCACCGACGCCACGCTGACCGTCGGTACCCACCTTTGCAAGCACTCCCCTTCGCCACGAAGCACGGACGAGCGAAGCGAGGTTTCCCCGCGGCGGCGGGGACGGAAGGGGCAGGATTCAAACAGGCAGACTGCCGTGCTCACGACAGATCCTGTCAGTCGGGCGTGTACCGACGCCACGCTGACCGTCGGTACCCACCTTTGCAAGCACTCCCCTTCGCCACGAAGCACGGACGAGCGAAGCGAGGTTTCCCCGCAGCGGCGGGGACGGAAGGGGCAGGATTCAAACAGGCAGACTGCCGTGCTCACGACAGATCCTGTCAGTCGGGCGTGTACCGACGCCACGCTGACCGTCGGTGCCCACCTTTGCCAGCAGTCTGAAACGAAGAAAGCCTCCAGTCGGAGGCTTTCTCTGTACTGCCCTGCCGCCTTACTTGCCGGCGGCGGCTTCCCTGGCCAGGTACAGCCAGGTTTCAACCACGGTATCCGGGTTCAGCGAGATGGTCTGGATGCCTTCATCCATCAGCCACTTGGCCAGATCCGGGTGATCGGACGGGCCCTGACCGCAGATGCCGACATACTTGTCCAGCTTGTTGCAGGTGCGGATTGCCATCGACAACATGGCCTTCACTGCCGGGTCACGTTCGTCGAAGGTCGACGCAATCGGGCCACCGGAGTCGCGGTCCACGCCCAGCGTCAGCTGGGTCATGTCGTTCGAGCCGATCGAGAAGCCGTCGAAATGCTCGAGGAACTGTTCGGCCAGCACGGCATTGGTCGGCAGTTCGCACATCATGATCAGGCGCAGGTCGTTCTTGCCACGCTCAAGGCCGAAGCCCTTCATGATGTCGACCACGGTCGACGCTTCATTCAGCGTGCGAACGAACGGGATCATGACTTCGACGTTGGTCAGGCCCATCACGTCGCGCACCTTGCGGATCGCACGGCATTCCAGCTCGAAGCAGTCGCGGAATTCCGGAGCGACATAGCGTGCGGCACCGCGGAAGCCCAGCATCGGGTTTTCTTCATGCGGTTCGTAGCGGCTGCCGCCGATCAGGTTCGCGTACTCGTTCGACTTGAAGTCGGACATGCGCACGATCACCTTCTTCGGGTAGAACGCGGCAGCGATGGTGGCGATGCCTTCGGCAATCTTGTCGACATAGAAGTCGACCGGGCCAGCGTAACCGCCGATGCGATCGGTGATGGTCGCCTTCAGGTCAGCCGGCAGGCTGTCGAATTCGAGCAGCGCCTTCGGGTGGATGCCGATCTGGCGGTTGATGATGAATTCCATCCGTGCCAGACCAACGCCATCGTTCGGCAGCTGGGCGAAATCAAACGCCAGTTCCGGGTTGCCGACGTTCATCATGATCTTGACCGGGCTCTTCGGCATCGAATCCAGTGCCAGATCGATGATTTCGATGTCGAGCAGGCCGTCATAGATGTTGCCGGTGTCGCCCTCGGCGCAGCTGACCGTCACCTTCATGCCTTCCTTCAGCACGCTGGTGGCGTCGCCGCAGCCGACCACGGCCGGGATGCCGAGTTCGCGGGCGATGATCGCCGCGTGGCAGGTACGGCCGCCACGGTTGGTGACGATGGCGGCGGCACGCTTCATGACCGGTTCCCAGTCCGGGTCGGTCATGTCGGTCACCAGCACGTCGCCGGCCTTGACGCTGTCCATTTCGGACGCATCGCGCACCAGACGCACCACACCCTGGCCGACCTTCTGGCCAATGGCGCGGCCTTCGACCAGCACGGTGCTCTTGTTCTTCAGGCGATAGCGGCGCAGCGTATCGACACGGCCTTCCTGCGACTTCACCGTTTCCGGACGGGCCTGCAGGATGTACAGCTTGCCGTCGATGCCGTCACGGCCCCACTCGATGTCCATCGGACGACCGTAGTGTTTCTCGATGATCAGCGCGTAACGGGCGAGTTCTTCGATCTCGGCATCTTCCAGCGAGAACACCGCACTCTGTGCCGGATCGACATCAATGGTGCGCACCGAACGGCCGGCCTGCGACGCATCGGTGAATTCCATCTTGATCAGCTTGGAGCCGCGGTTCTTGCGCAGGATGGCCGGGCGGCCGGCGCGCAGCGTCGGCTTGTGCACGTAGAACTCGTCCGGGTTCACGGCGCCCTGCACCACGGTTTCGCCCAGGCCGTACGACGACGTGACGAACACGACGTCCTCGAAGCCCGATTCGGTGTCGATGGTGAACATCACGCCGGCGGCGCCACAGTCCGAACGGACCATGCGCTGAATGCCGGCCGACAGCGCGACCACGTCGTGGGCAAAGCCCTTGTGGACGCGATACGAGATGGCACGGTCGTTGTACAGCGACGCGAACACATGCTTGATGGCGTCCATCACGTGTTCGAAGCCACGGATGTTGAGGAAGGTTTCCTGCTGACCGGCAAACGAAGCGTCAGGCAAATCCTCGGCAGTCGCCGACGAGCGGACAGCGACCGAGATGTCGCTGCCGGCATCTGCCAGCATCTTTTCGTAGGCGGCCCGGATCTCGTCTTCCAGCTTGGCAGGGAACGGGGTGTCGACGATGAGCTGACGGATCTGCTTGCCAACGCGGGCGAGCTCGGTCACATCATCCACATCCAGTTTGGCCAGCGTCTCATTGATGCGATCGGACAGGCCGTTATGGGCGAGGAAATCGCGATAGGCCTGTGCGGTCGTCGCAAAACCACCGGGGACACGCACGCCGGACTCCGCCAGTTGGCTGATCATCTCGCCAAGCGACGCGTTCTTGCCGCCAACGTGTTCGACGTCGGTCATGCGCAGCTTGTCGAACCAGACAACGTAATTCTCTGCCATTACTGAAAATTCCTGTTGGGAGGGGTGGGAATCGGTAAAGGCCGGATTCTAGCCGAAAGATGACAAAAAAAATATTGCTCTGCCGCAGCGCAGCACGTTCGCGGCGACAGGCGTACAGTCCGGCCCAGCACAATGACGACGTTCTGACCGCCGCCGGCAACATGCATCGCTAGCGTTTCGCGGCGCACGGCGTTCGTTATACTCCCGACCATCGCCACACGGAGATTGTTTCCATGCCGCACCGTCGTTCCGCCTTCTTCATCTCCGACCGGACCGGTATCACCGCGGAGTCCCTGGGCAATGCCCTGCTGACCCAGTTCGACATGCTGGAGTTCAAGCGCGAGACCATACCGTTCATCGACACGATAGAAAAAGCCGAAGAAGTCGCCCGCCATATCTGCGCACGGGCGGAGAGCGACCAGCACCAGCCGATCGTGTTCATCTCGGTGGTCAATGCCAAGGTGCGCAGTTCGCTGCACGTCGAGGACAGCGCGCTGGTCATCGATTTCTTCGACTCGTTCATCGGTCTGCTGGAAACCGAGCTGGGTCACAAGGCCACGCAGACGGTCGGCAAGAGCCACGGCATCGTCGACAACGAGCAGTACGACCACCGCATCGAGGCAGTGAATTTCTCGCTGAACCACGACGACGGCGTCAAGCTCAAGGACCTCGACGAGGCCGACGTGATCCTGGTCGGCGTGTCGCGTTCGGGCAAGACCCCGACCTGCCTGTATCTGGCGCTGCAGTACGGCGTCAAGGCCGCCAACTACCCGCTGACGCCGGAAGACCTGGACAGCCCGACGCTGCCGCGCATCCTGCTGCCGTTCAAGCAGAAGATCTTCGGCCTGACCATCGATCCGCAGCGCCTGCACCACATCCGCAGCGAACGCCGGCCTGACAGCCGCTATGCGTCGATCGACAACTGCCGGCGCGAAGTCAACGAGGCCGAGTCGATGTTCCGCCACCATGGCGTGCCGTTCATCAGCACCACGCACAAGTCGATCGAGGAGATCGCCAGCACCATTCTGCACAAGACCGGCATCTCCCGTCGTTTCTGACGGTTGACAAGCCGGGCGGCGGGCGCGACGATGCGGTCATGACTACCGCATTGCAACGCACGTTCCATTGGTGGCGCCGTCCCTGACAGCGGCGTGCGTTTTCGTGCATCAAAAACCATGCCGCCGCGAAAGGCGGCATTGTTTTTTCCCCCTCTCGCGGCGGCTCCCCCTTTCTACCCGGAGCAAGCCCATGACAGATTCCCGCCCCATCGTCCTGACCGGTGACCGGACCACCGGCCCGCTGCACCTCGGCCACTACATCGGCTCACTGGTCAACCGCGTCGCACTGCAGGACAGCCATCGCCAGTTCCTGCTGCTGGCCGACGCGCAGGCGCTGACCGACAACATGGGCAACTACCTGAAAGTGCGCGACAACGTGCTGCAGGTCGCACTCGACTACCTCGCCGTCGGCATCGACCCGGCCAAAAGCACGATCTTCATCCAGAGTCTGGTGCCCGAGCTGTCCGAGCTCGCGTCGTACTACCTGAATCTGGTGACCGTCGCCCGTCTCGAACGCAATCCGACCATCAAGGACGAAATCCGCCTGCGCGGCTTCGAGCGCGACATCCCGGCCGGCTTCCTTACCTACCCGGCGGCACAGGCCGCAGACATCACGGCGTTCAGGGCCACCGTGGTGCCGGTCGGCGAGGACCAGATCCCGATGATCGAGCAGACCAATGAAATCGTGCGCCGCTTCAATGCCAGTGTCGGCCAGGAAATCCTGGTCGAGTGCAAGGCCGTGGTGCCCAAGGTCGGCCGCCTGCCCGGCTTCGACGGCAAGGCCAAGATGAGCAAATCGCTCGGCAATGCACTGCCGCTCGGTGCCAGCCCGGATGCGATCCGCCAGGCTGTGAAGATGATGTACACCGACCCCAATCACCTGCGGGTCGAAGACCCGGGCCAGGTCGAGGGCAATGTGGTGTTCACCTATCTGGACGCGTTCGAACCGGACACGGCCATGGTCGAGGACCTGAAGGCACGCTACCGTCGCGGCGGCCTGGGCGACATGGTGATCAAGAAACAGCTCGAAGCCCGCCTGCAGGCACTGCTGGAACCGATCCGCACCCGCCGCGAAGACTATGCGCGCGACCCGGCCCAGGTGATGGCCATCCTCAAGGACGGCACCGCCCGCGCCCGCGAGGCCGCCGCGCAGACGCTGGGCGACGTCAAGCGCGCCATGGGACTCAACTACTTCTGAGCCAGCGCTTTCAGCCCTTTGCAGTGACCGGCGCCACGGCGCCGGTCGGGCTGTCATACACCGCCAGATCCAGTTCACCCTCGCTGCGGGCGACCAGCACCGCGGCCAGGGTATCGCCGGAAACATTGGTCGGGGTATTGGCCATGTCGATGATGCGGTCGACGGCCGCAATGGCGGCGATGACTTCCAGCGGCAGCCCCACCGAGCCCAGAACCATGCTCATCACCACCAGCCCGGTGCCGGGCACGCCGGCCGCACCGATGGCCGACAGGGTGGTGGTCAGCACCACGGTCACCTTCTGCATCAGACTCAACTCGATCCCGTAGGCATTGGCGGCAAAAATCGCCACCGCCCCCAGATAGGTCGCCAGCCCGTTCATGTTGATGGTCGCCCCCAGCGGCAGCACGAAGGACGCAATGCTGTTGTGGACGCCGAGCCGCCTTTCCGCCGTGTCCAGCGCCAGCGGCAGGGTCGCGTTCGAACTGGTGGTCGAGAAGGCGAACAGCTGCACCGGCAGCATTTTCTTCAGGAACGGCCAGGGCCGCAGTCCGGCCAGCATCAGCAGCAGGCTGTAGCACACCGTCAGCAGCAACAGGCAGGACAGCCAGATCGAGCCGACCAGGGCCGCCAGTTGTTCGATGACGGCAAAGCCGTTGTCCGCGGTCACATAGGCCATCAGCGCGAAGACGCCGTAGGGCGCAAACGCGAGCACCATGCTGATCAGCCGGAACACGACCTGGTTCAGCGAATCGAACAGGCGCCGGACCGGCTCCCCCGTCTCGCCGGACAGGTTGATCGCCATGCCGAAGAACAGCGCAAACACGATCACCTGCAGCACATTGCCGTCGACGAAGGACTTGAACGGGTTGGCCGGAAACAGGTTCAGCATCGTGTCGAGCATCGACGGCGGCGTCGGTACGCTGCCGGCCGTGCTGCCGAGGCTGTAGTTCAGCCCGGCGCCGATATTGAGCAGATCGGCCAGCAGCATTGAACTGCTGGCCGCGAACGCCATGGTCAGCATGTACAGGAACAGGGTCTTGCCGGCCACGCGCCCCATCTGGCGCACATTCTTCATCGCCGTCACGCCACAAACCAGCGAGACGAAAATGACCGGCATCACCACCATGCGGATCAGGGTGATGAATATCGTGCCGACCGGCTGCAACAGCCGGGCCGACTCGCCCAGCGCCAGGCCGGCCAGAACGCCCAGCAGCAGCCCGATCAGGATCTTGTGCCACATCTGCAGCGGAAAGGGGATACGCGCGACCATCTGCCTCCGGAAGTATCAATTGCGAACAACCGGTAATTCTTTGGTCAAAAACATCGCCAAGTCAAACAACAACAGTTTAATTTATTGCATTCGCGCATTTTTTAACGAATTTGCACCGAATCAATACAAAAAAGGAGGCCGAAGCCTCCCTTGTGTGCAGGAGCGGGTCGAACCCGCCCGGCTGACCGGTCCTACTTCAGCTTGATCTCCGACCACATGCGGTTCAGGTCGCGACGCTGCTTGGTGTTCAGGTCCTTCAGCTGCTGCAGGCGCCCCAGCGATGCCTTGTCCGGGAAGATGGCCGCGGTTTTCGCCAGGTCCTTCTTCACATAGGCCATCGCTGCCTGGTTCGGCGAACCGGTGCCCATCTCGTTCGACAGCTCGGCGCCGTTCTTGCCTTCCAGCATGAAGTTGATGAACTTGTACGCCAGGTCCTTGCGCGGCGCGTCCTTCAGCACCACGAAGTTGTCGATCGACATCGTGTTGCCTTCCTTCTGCAGACCGAAGCCGATCTTGAACGGGCGCCGGGCCTTCAGCGCATCCTGTTCCGCCTGGTACAGGTCGTTCGAGTAGCCGAGCGCGACCCACATGTTGCCAACCGTCAGTTCCTTGATATAACTCTGGTTGTTGAACGCGGCCCAGTACGGCTTCGCCTTCAGGATCACGTTGCGGGCAGCGGCCCAGTCCTTCGGATCGGCCGAGTTGGCCGACTTGCCGAGATACATCAGCGCAGCAGCCATCAGTTCGCGCTGCGAATCGAGCACGATGACCTTGCCCTTGATCTTCGCCAGCACCGCCGGATCGAAAATCAGCGCCCAGCTGTTGACCTTGTCGGCCACGCCAGCCTTCTTCAGCGCGGTTTCGTTGTAGCCGAGCACCGTGGTCGTCACTGCGTACGGGATCGAGTACTGGTTCTTCGGATCGAAGAAGCCGCCCAGGTAACCCGGGTTCAGGTTCTTGAAGTTGCTGATCTGCGCACGGTCGAGCGGTTGCGCCGCTCCCTTGCCGATCAGCGTCTGCACCGCGAAGCCGGTCGGCACGACCAGGTCGTAGCCCTTGGCGCCGGCGGCGAGCTTGGCGAGCATTTCTTCATTGTCGCCGTAGTAGTCCTGCACCAGCTTGCACTTGCACGACGCCTCGAAACGCTTCGCCGTCGCATCGGACAGGTAGTTGTTCCAGTTGTAGAGATGCAGTTCGTTCGCGGCAAAAGCAGTCGAGCTTGCCGCGAGCGACGCGGCCATCACCAATTTTTTCCACATGTACATTTCCCCCTTGCATTGGGTGGAAGGAAAACCGCGCGGCGTCGTGGCCGCCGCACGGGGCGACAGCGGGCCTTTTTCACCCCGCGCCCGTCAGGGGCGAAGCGGCTTGTTGTGACGATCACCGGTTTCCCGACGCTCGCGTTTGTAGCGGCCCTTGAAAACGGGGTGTCCTGTCTGGCCACCCCGTGTACTGCACCGGCCCGCAGCGGGGCCGAATCGTCATCCGTCAGGCGTTGGTCTTCATGGCCGACGGAGACAGTTTGGTCGCAATTGCAATCAGCGCCAGCGTCAGCAGCATCAGCAGCGTGCTGATCGCGTTCACTTCCGGCGTCACGGCAATCTTGATCATCGAGTAGATCTGCAGCGGCAGCGTCGAGGCACCGACCCCGGCTACAAAGAAGGTGATGACGAAGTCGTCGATCGACAGCGTGAACGCCATCAGCGCACCGGCGATGATGCCGGGCAGGATCTGCGGCAGCGTGATCAGCCGGAACGCCTGCCACGGCGACGCGCCGAGGTCGCGTGCGGCTTCGACCAGGCTGTCATCCATGCCCTGCATCCGCGCCCGCACCACGATGGCGACAAAGCCGATGCTGAACGCCACGTGGGCAATGATGATCGACACCAGGCCCAGTGTCATGTTGATCAGCACGAAGAAGATCAGCAGCGACACGCCAGTCAGCAGCTCGGGAATCGCAATCGGCGTCAGCACCAGGAACGGCAGCAGCCGCAACCTGAAGCGATGCATGGCGATGCCGGCCAGCGTGCCGAAAATGGTGGCGAAGAAGCTCGACACCAGACCGATCATCAGCGAGTTGCCGGCCGCCTTCAGCATGGCCGCGTCCTCGAGCAGCATCACGTACCACTTGGTAGTGAAGCCGACCCACTCCGCATTGAGCTTGGAGTCGTTGAACGAATACACGACCACGATCACCAGTGGCAGGTACAGGAACAGGTAGGCCGCGAACGCCGCGCCCCACAGCCATAGCGATTGCTTTCTAGCCATGTTTCTTCTTTCCTCCGCGCGCCACCGCCATGCCCAGCCCGGCGATGACCAGCACGCCGACCGTCAGCATGATCGACAGCACCGAACCGAACGGCCAGTCACGCGTTTCCAGGAACTGCTGCTTGATCAGGTTGCCGATCATGATGCCTTCGGTACCGCCAATGATGTCCGGAATGGCAAACATGCCGAGCGCCGGAATGAACACCAGCGCCCCGCCGGCATACACGCCGGGCAGGCTCAGCGGCCAGGTGATGCGCCAGAAGCGCTGCCAGGCCGACGCCCCCAGATCCTGCGCCGCATCGAGCAGCGCCATGTCGTGCTTTTCCAGATTCGCGTACAGCGGCAGCACCATGAACGGCAGGTGCACGTAGACCAGGCAGAGGATCACCGCGAACGGCGTGAACAGCAGCGACACCGGTCCGGCGCCGAATACTGCCAGCACGGCATTGATCGCCTTGGTGAACGCCGACGACGGGCCAAGGATGATCATCCACGCATAGATGCGGATCAAGAAATTCGACCAGAACGGCAGGATCACCAGCAGCAGCAGCAGGTCGCGGTATTTCTTCGAACTGCGGGCGATCAGCCACGACAGCGGATAACCGATCACCACGCATGCCACGGTGGTCACGGCAGCGTACAGCGCCGATTTCAGGAACAGCTCCAGATACAGCGGTTCCTCGAACAGCCGGCTGAAGTTGTCCAGCGTGAAGAAGTCGTGCCAGTTGTCGCGGTTGATCAGCACGGTGGTCACACCGGCGTCGTCCGTGCTCCACAGCGGATACAGCCCGCCGTAGTCGCCCGGCCAGCGGAATGCCGCCAGCGCCATGATCACCGACGGGACCAGGAAGAACACGACCAGATAGACGAGCGGCGGCCAGCTGAGCAGCCACTTGCCCAGATTCCTTTTAACCCAGTTCATTGCTTACTCCGCCAGGAAGCTGCCGGCGTCGTAACGCCAGGTGATCTCGACCGGATCGTCGTCATCAAACAGTTTGGCCAGGCCGGGTGCCGAGTTCGGCAGCATGGCCTCGATCTTCACGCCATCCCCGACCTCGACGATGTAGATGGTCACGTCGCCAAGATACAGGCAGTCATGCACGCGGCCCTTGAAGTGCGCTTCGCCATCGACACCGCCCGGCAGCTCGCGGTCGAGCTTGATCTTTTCCGGGCGCATCGAGAACCAGCCCTTCTGGCCGACGGTCAGACCGTCGCGGGCCAGGGCCTTCATTTCCCCGCAGCCGTTGATGGCGATGGTCATGGTGCCATCACCGTGCAGGGCGACGATCTCGCTGGCCAGCACGTTGCACTGACCGATAAAGTCGGCCACGAAGCGGTTGTTCGGGTACGAATAGATGGTTTCCGGGATGTCGAGCTGTTCGACCTTGCCGGCGTTCATCACCGCGATCCGGTGCGACAGCGCCAGCGCCTCGCCCTGATCGTGGGTCACGTAGACGAAGGTCACGCCGACTTCCTTCTGCAGGTCGATCAGTTCGATCTGCATCTGCTCGCGCAGCTTGGCGTCCAGTGCGGACAGCGGCTCGTCGAGCAGCAGCAGGCGCGGACGGTCGACCAGGGCACGGGCGATCGCCACGCGCTGACGCTGGCCACCGGACAGCTCGTGCGGGAAACGGGCACCAAACTGGGTCAGGCGCACGTCCTCCAGCAGTTCGTCGACCTGGGCCTGCAGCTTGTCGGCCGGCCACTTGGCCATCTTGAGCGGAAAGGCGATGTTGTCGCGCACCGTCATGTGCGGAAACAGCGCATAACTCTGGAACACGGTATGCACCGGGCGCTTTTCCGGCGGCACGGTCGACACATCCTGGCCGTCGAGCAGGATCTGCCCGGCATCGGGTTGTTCAAAGCCCGCGAGCATCCTCAGCAAGGTGGTCTTGCCACATCCCGACGGACCCAGCAGCGTGAAGAATTCGCCCGCTTCCACCGAGATGCTGACGCCATTGACTGCAGTAAAGTCGCCAAACCGTTTGACGACGTTGCGGATCTCAAGCAGAGCCATGTTTTCCCCCGCCCAAAAAGGTCGAAATTGTAGGCAAAAACCCCCGCGGATGAAACCGCAAATTTATTGCAATTCCATTGATTTACACTTTATTTTCCCATTACCCCATGGATTCGCACATTTTTCCTGCCGCGACACCCTGCCGGACGACGCCAGAGCACGAATCGCAGGCCGGAAATGCACGGCGTGCTCAGCCCTTTTCGTACAGCGGCCGGCCCGCCTCGATCCAGCCACCGGCCTGGCGCATGGTCAGCCGGTACAGTGCACAGTTGTGCTCGCCCAGCCGCTCCAGGTCCGCGCGCGCCATCCGCTCGAACGCCGCACGGTCCTGCGCCGGCACCGCCACCTCGTCCACCGCCTGCGACAGCGCAACGCGGTCGCGCACCACCCTGCGCACGACCTCGCCGGCCTGCTCGCGGTACCCGGCCCGGAACGGGTCCGGCTGGCCGATGGCAGCCATCAGGGCCGCATACTTGCGAATCGAACGACGATAACTGCGGGTGAACAGCTCGCCAGCGGCGGACGGGTCCTGCTGCTCGCGGATCGCCACCATCGCCTGCGCGTAGTCATGCGGGGCCACGTCCAGAAACGCCTGCGGCGCACAGTTGCACAGCATCAGCGGGATATTGGCGGCCAGCCGGCTGGTACGCTCGTTGCCATCCTCGAACGGCAGCAGATAGGCCAGCGACACCCAGAGGAAAAAGGCGGCTTCCACCGGGTTGCGGGTACGCCGCGCCTTTTCCAGGATCTGCTCGAACATCTCGCCGAGCAGCAGCGGCGCATGCGACGGAATGTACACGCTATCGCCGATGCAGATCACTTTCTCGCGAATCGTGCCGAGCCCGTCCTCGTCGGCCAGCAGCCCCTGCATCAGTACCGCGTGCAGATTGCGCACCACCAGCGTGGTCATGCCGTAGCGCGGGACGCTGTCGACCAGGAACTCGATGGCCGCCTTGTGGTTGAGCAGCATGATCGTGTCGCGATCCAGCACGTCGGGCCGGACCGCCCGGAACAGCGCCTCCGTGGCCGGCAGCGTGTGCCGACCGCCATCGAGCCGGGATGACGAGCAGGACAGATCGGTCAGCAGCGGACCGAGCACGGCGCTGGCATAGGTGCCGGCCGGCTGCCGCCCCGTCAGTCTCGCCTCGTCGTACAGGGTGCCGGCCAGGCTTTCCGGCAGCAGGAAGGTCTGGTTAGGCTGGTAGTCGTCGATAAAGCGCCGCTGGAAGGCGACCGGAGCGCGCGCACCGGGCGATGCCGGCAGGCGGTAGCGGGTCGCCGCAGTCCGCCCGTGCCGTTCGACCAGGCCCTCGTCGACCAGGCGGTCGAGATAGCGGCGAACCGTCGCGGCGGATGCGCCGACCTGGAAAACGATTTCCCGGGGCGTGACATCGGGATGGCCTGCCGACGCCAACTGGTGCAGCAGACCGAGGATCGTGTTACGGAGATGGGCCTTGGCCATTATTCACTCGAAAATGATGCAAAACCGGCGCGACCCCCATCCTAAACCAGAAAGCATGAAAAACAAAAAATTGCTGCAAACCTGAGCGAAAATTGAGCGCAGATTGCCGCAACAGGAAAAGTGCCGGGCGGCGACATGACGCTGCCCGGCCGGTCCGGTGGCTCAGCCGTCCCACTCGCCGGTGGTAAAGAAGCGCTGATAGCGCTCGACCCACGGCGCAATGTCGATCCCCTGCGCGGCCAGCCAGTCCTGATTGAAATAGCTGTCCAGATAGCGTTCGCCGGAGTCGCAGATCAGCGTCACGATCGCGCCTTCACGTCCGTTGCGGTGCATCCCGGCCGCCAGTTCGCAGACGCCGAACAGGTTGGTGCCGGTCGACCCGCCGCATTTGCGCCCGAGCACCGACTCGAGAAAATGGATGGCACCGTAGCTGGCCGCATTGCGCACCTGGATCACCCGGTCGACGACTTCGGGAATGAACGATGGCTCGACGCGCGGCCGGCCAATCCCCTCCACCCCCGAGCCGCCTTCGCAGGTCAGGTGGTCGTCGCCGGTGTAGTAGCTGTCATAGAACACCGAATTTTCCGGGTCGACCACACAGATCTGCGTCGAACACTTCTGGTAGCGCACATAGCGGCCAAAGGTCGCCGAGGTGCCACCGGTACCGGCGCCACAGACGATCCAGTCCGGCACCGGATGCGGCTCCAGCGCCATCTGATGGAAGATGGTGTCGGCGATATTGTTGTTGCCGCGCCAGTCAGTAGCGCGTTCGGCATAGGTGAACTGGTCCATGTAGTGGCCGTTCAGTTCCTGTGCCAGCTGGCGCGAGACGGCGTAGATCGACTTCGGATCGTCGACCAGATGGCAGCGCCCCCCCTGAAACTCGATCGCCCGCACTTTCTCCGGCGAGGTGCCGCGCGGCATCACGGCAATGAACGGCAGGCCGAGCAGCCGGGCGAAATACGCCTCGGAAACTGCCGTCGAACCGCTCGACGCCTCGATGATGGTCGTACCTTCGCGCACCCAGCCATTGCACAGCCCGTACAGGAACAGCGAGCGCGCCAGCCGGTGCTTCAGGCTGCCGGTCGGGTGGGTCGACTCGTCCTTGAAATACAGGTGGATGCCCGGCAGCGCCGGAATGGCGAGCGGAATCAGGTGCGTATCGGACGAACGGTTGAAATCCGCTTCGATCTTCGACAGCGCGGCATTGACCCAGGCGTTCATGATTCAGCGTTCTCTTATATTTCAAAAAACGCTATTCTAATACCCGTCAACGCAATTGGTAGTAATGAATGCACGCCGTTTGTCCGACGTCGTGCCGGCCGCCGGCCGCTGGCTGTCGGCCATAAAAAACGGCGCAGGAATGCGCCGGAAAGGACAACACGAGAGGAACCGAATATTCGGTTGGCGGACCGGCGCAAGGCCGGCCCAGGGCGGTGTTTGGCGAGCATTGCGAACAGGTCCGGCAGCCCACCGTCCCTGCCCTGTCGCCGGCACCGCCGTTGAATCAGAACTTCATGCCAACGCCGAGGCCGAACACCCACGGGTTGATGTCCAGGGTGCCGAGCTTGACGCCATTGATCGCGCCGCTGGTGCCACGCACGTCGGTGCTGATCCACAGCTTCTTCACGTCGACGTTGATGAACACATTCTTGGCGATCGGGAAGTCGGCACCAACTTGCAGTGCACCACCCCAGCTGTTGCGGTCCACGTCAACGCGGCCCACTTCGGTGTTCAGGCCGACATTGTAGAAGCGGGTGTAGTTCACACCGGCGCCCACGTACGGACGGAACACATCGTGTTGCGGCATGAAGTGCCATTGCAGGGTCAGGGTCGGCGGCAGCACGCTGACCTTGCCGATATCGCCGCTACCACCACCAAGGGCGGTACGGTTGGCCGAAACCTTGTGACGCGACGTACCCAGGATCAGTTCGGCGCCGATGTTGTTGGTGATCATGTAGGTGAAGTCGAGTTCCGGGACGGTTGCGTCCTTGACATCGGCATCAAGCGGGTTGCTCAGCAGCCCGGAGGTGCTGACGTCCGGGTTCACATTGATCGCACGGAAACGGGCAATGATGTCGCCCGCATCGGCCATCGCCACCACCGGCGCGAACGCCGCCCCCACCAAAAGCGCAATCGCCAGTTTTTTCATGGCTTTATCTCCAGGATAAGTCTGCAAAAAAAGAAGTGTCGTGCCGTCGCAAAACGGCTTTTTTCTTAATATTCGCGCAATCTACCCCATGGTTTTCAAAACGGAAACATCCCATGCGCACATCATGGTCCTGATCTGCGATTGTTCTGATCCCAGTCAAATACAATTCTGTTTTCCGGCGCACCGGCCGCCGATTTCTGCCTTCGCCGGCGGCAGCGGCGCGGCGTGAATTGACACACCCGCACCCGAGCGCCTAGCCTCCCGCGCATTCCGAAATGACACCATTCCCATAAGGTTCGGCATGCAATACCGAGATCTGCGCGACTTCATCACCACGCTGGAACAGCGCGGCGAACTCAGGCGCATCAGCCACCCGGTCTCTCCGCGACTGGAAATGACCGAAATCTGCGACCGCACGCTGAAAGCTGCCGGGCCGGCGCTGCTGTTTGAACACCCTGAACATGACGGCCGGCGCTACGACTTCCCGGTGCTCGGCAACCTGTTTGGCACGCCGCAGCGGGTGGCGCTGGGCATGGGCGCGGACAATGTGCTGGCGCTGCGCGAGATCGGCAAACTGCTGGCGATGCTGAAGGAGCCGGAGCCGCCGAAGGGGCTGCGCGATGCGTGGGACAAGTTCCCGCTGTACCGGAAGGTGCTCGACATGGCGCCGAAGCAGATCCGCCATGCGCCCTGCCAGCAGATTGTGGAAGAAGCCGGCGACGTCGATCTCGGCCGCCTGCCGATCTGGCACTGCTGGCCCGGCGATGTCGCTCCCCTGGTGACCTGGGGCCTGACCGTCACCCGCGGCCCGCACAAGAAGCGGCAGAATCTCGGCATCTACCGCCAGCAGGTCATCGGCCGGAACCAATTGATCATGCGCTGGCTCGCCCACCGCGGCGGCGCACTGGATTTCCGCGACTGGCGCCGGGTGAATCCGGGCCAGCCGTATCCGGTCTCGGTCGTGCTTGGCTGTGATCCGGCAACCATCCTCGGTGCGGTCACGCCGGTGCCGGACACGCTGTCGGAATACCAGTTCGCCGGCCTGCTGCGCGGCGCACGCACCGAGCTGACCACTTGCATCGGCAATGACCTGTCGGTACCGGCCTATGCCGAGCTGGTGCTGGAAGGCGCGCTGACCCCGGCCGAACCCGGCCATGCCGGTGTCAGCGAGCACGGCATTCCGGTCAAGGAAATCGACGGCTATCTGCATGCGCTGGAAGGCCCGTACGGCGACCATACCGGTTACTACAACGAGCAGGACTGGTTCCCGGTCTTTACCGTCGACCGTATCACCCGGCGCGAGAACGCGCTGTACCACAGTACCTATACCGGCAAGCCGATCGACGAGCCGGCCGTGCTCGGCGTGGCGCTGAACGAAGTGTTCGTGCCGATCCTGCAGAAGCAGTTCCCGGAAATCGTCGACTTCTACCTGCCGCCGGAAGGCTGCAGCTACCGGATGGCGGTGGTATCGATCAACAAGCAGTATGCCGGCCATGCCAAGCGGGTGATGATGGGCTGCTGGAGCTTCCTGCGCCAGTTCATGTACACCAAGTTCATTGTCGTGGTCGACGACGACGTGAACACCCGCGACTGGAAAGAAGTGATCTGGGCCATCACCACCCGCATGGACCCGGTCCGCGACACGGTGCTGGTCGACAATACGCCAATCGACTATCTGGACTTCGCCAGCCCGGTTTCCGGCCTGGGGGGCAAGATGGGACTGGACGCGACCAACAAGTGGCCGGGCGAAACCGCGCGCGAATGGGGCACGCCGATCGTCATGGATGCGGCGGTCAAGGCACGGGTCGACGCCATGTGGCGCGACCTCGGCCTCTGAGCTACAGCATCAGCCGCGCCCCCGAGTGCGGATTGTGCTTTTTCATCGCCGGCACCATCGCTGCCAGGTCCAGGCCAACGGCAGCGCCGGCGGCCTGCGCCCGCTCGGTCAGCGCATCGAAGCGCAATGCATTGCCGGAAAGGCCACCCAGCGCGAAGGCGACGATATTGCCGTGCGTTTCTGCCGGCAGCGTCAGCACCTTGCCGTCGAACGCCAGCCGCATCGCCTCGACATGCTCGTGGAAGCGCGGATGGCGGCTCCACAGGTTCACCGCCAGCACCCCGCCTTCGCGCAGCGCCATGCGGCAATCGTGCAGGAACGGCTCCGCCACCATGGCGGTAATGATGTTGCGACCATCGAAGGCATCGATAACGATGACGTCGAATGCCTGTGTCTGCCGGCTGACATAGTCGATGCCGTCGTCCACCACCACCTGCATGCGCTCGTCGTCCGGCAATGCGAACTGCGAGCGGCACAGTGCCACCACCTGCGGATTGATCTCGACCGCGACGTTCTCCGCCCGCGGCAGCCTGGCATGGCAGAAACGCGGCAGCGAGCCGCCGCCGAGCCCGACATGCAGGATGCGGCGCGGATCGGGCTGGAACAGCAGGAATGCCATGGTCGCCCGGGTATAGGCCAGCACCAGATCGCACGGGTCCTTGACCCGCATGGCCGACTGCATGGTGTCGGAGCCGAGATACATCGCCCGGATGCCGTCGGCCTCGCTGACCATCACCTCGGCCAGGTCCGCCTGCGCGGGGCGCGCCTTGCGCCGCCGCAACGCCAGGAAATCACTCACCACAGCCCCCGGCAACGCGCGTATCGAGAATATTGATGACCGGCCGGCGCACGGTGGCCGGCGCCGCCTCCTCGTCATCGAACACCGGAGCGGTCGGATCGCTGAAGGTTTCGCTGTCGAACGCGGTGTCACCGCCCTCGTCCGGCAGGGCTGCGCCGACACGCAGGCCGGCGAAATCGTACAGCCGGGTATCGGCCAGATGCGAGGGCACCACATTGCGCAGGCTGCGGAACATGTTCTCGATCCGGCCGGGGAAGCGACGGTCCCAGTCGTTGATCATGTCGCGGATCACCTGCCGCTGCAGGTTCGGCTGCGAGCCGCACAGATTGCACGGGATGATCGGGAACGCCTTCTGCTCGGCGTAGCGGATCAGGTCCTTCTCGCGGCAGTAGGCGAGCGGGCGGATGACGATATGCCGGCGGTCGTCGGAAATCAGCTTCGGCGGCATCGCCTTCAGCTTGCTGCCGTAGAACATGTTCAGGAACAGCGTGTGGACAATATCGTCGCGGTGATGGCCGAGGGCGATCTTGGTCGCGCCCAGCTCGTCGGCCACCCGGTACAGGATGCCGCGCCGCAACCGCGAACACAGACTGCAGGTGGTCTTGCCTTCCGGCACCAGTCGCTTGACGATGCTGTAAGTGTCTTCCTCGATGATGCGATACTCGACCCCGAGCGATGCCAGATAGCGCGGCAGCACGTCTTCGGGGAAGCCCGGCTGCTTCTGGTCGAGGTTGACCGCCACCAGCGAGAAATCGATCGGCGCGGACTTCTGCAGCCCGAGCAGGATGTCGAGCAGCGCGTAGCTGTCCTTGCCGCCGGACAGACAGACCATGACACGGTCGCCCGGTTCGATCATATTGAAGTCGTTGATTGCGTCGCCGACTTCGTGCCGCAGCCGTTTGGCGAGTTTGAGCGCGTTGCGCCCGGCTTTCTGCGCCGGCGTGTCCGCCGCGGAGAGTGAGGTATCAGTCATGTCCAGCCACCAGCAAATTCAGCGAATTGCGCGATTTTACCGTGAAACCGCTGGTCGCGCCGGACCGTTCCCCTTGACGTCGACGACGGCTGCGCGCCTAATTTCGGGTATCATCGAATAATTACTCTAATTTTCTCCTTGCCAAGAAGACCTATGACCGAGACCCCGTTATCCCCGTTGGTACTGAAAAGCCATTCGCTCAAGCCCGTTGTCCAGGGGGGCATGGGGGTGGGTATTTCCGCCCACAGGCTGGCCGGTACCGTGGCGCGGGAGGGTGCGGTCGGCACCATCGCCAGTGTCGACCTGCGTCACCTGCACGAGGACCTGGTCGAGGAATCGAAGCATGCGACCGGTACCGAGGACTATGACCGTCTGAACCTGATTGCGCTCGACCGCGAGATCAAGCAGGCGCTGACCCTGGCCGACGGCAACGGCATGGTATCGGTCAACGTGATGAAGGCGGTCGACGCCCACGCCAAATACGTGCGCCAGGCGTGCGAGTCCGGCGCCCAGGCGATCACCATGGGCGCAGGGTTGCCGCTGGACCTGCCTGACATGACCGCCAACCACCCGGACGTCGCCCTGCTGCCGATTCTCAGCGAATCGCGCGGCATCGGCATCGTGCTCAAGCGCTGGATGAAGAAGAACCGCCTGCCCGACGCCATCGTCATCGAGCACCCGGGCCACGCCGGCGGTCACCTCGGCGCCGCCCGCAAGGAAGACGTCAACGACGCCCGCTTCGATTTCGCCCGCGTGCTGGAAGAAACCTTCGAAGTGTTCAAGAGCCTCGGCCTGGAACGGGAAAAAGTCCCGCTGATCGTCGCCGGCGGCATCAACAGCTTCGAGAAGGTCAAGCACTACCTCGGCCTCGGCGCCAGCGGCGTCCAGGTCGGCACCGCCTTCGCCGTCACCACCGAGGGCGATGCGCACGACAATTTCAAGAGCGTGCTGGCCGGTGCAAAGAAGGAAGACATTGTCGAATTCATGAGCGTGGCCGGCCTGCCGGCACGCGGCGTGATGACGCCGTTCCTGAAAAGCTACCTGAAGCGCGAATCGACCCTGCAGGCCAATGCCAAGGCCGATCCGGCCCGCTGCACCCAGGCACTGAACTGCCTGTCGGTGTGCGGCCTGCGTGACGGCCTGTCCAAGGTCGGCCAGTTCTGCATCGACCTGAAGCTGGCCGCCGCCTACCGCGGTGAAGTCAGCAAGGGCCTGTTCTTCCGCGGCTCGGAAGCGCTGCCGTTCGACAGTGCAATCCGCTCGGTCAAGGAGCTGCTCGACTACCTGACCACCGGCCTGCGTCCGGCTGACCTGCCGCAGCGGGCCTGAGCGCCAGATACCGGGGGGGGCTGGCCACGTTGAGAGTGCGGCAGGCTTCCGGCCTGGCTCCGACCCCTGCCGTCCCCGCTGCAGCAAAGAGAGCTTGCTGACGCTTGCCCATGCCTGGCCGCAAGATTTGCGGACGGTCGGAAAGACGCCCCTGGCGTCTTTTTTCATGCCCGCGCCCATGGATTCCCCCTCCCCGCGATGGCGGCGGAACGGTACACTTTCGGCATGGAATTCCTAAGCTGTGATCCGTCGACCGGCGAAACGGTCTACACCCGCCCCGGCTGGTCTGTCGACCGGCTGCAACAGGCGATATCCCGACTCCGGCAACACCAGCACGCCTGGCGCGGCCGGCCGATTGACGAGCGCGTCGCGCGCATCCGCCGGCTCGGCGAACTGATCGAGGCCAATGTCGACCGGCTGGCACCGGTAATCACGCTCGAAGTCGGCAAGCTGATCCACGAGGCACGTGCCGAGCTGGAAAAGACCGCCCGCCTGTGCCACTACTACGCCGATCTGGCCCCGACCCTGCTGCAGCCGCAGACCATCCCGACCAGCGCCAGCCGCTCCGGCGTCAGCTTCGAACCACTGGGACTGGTATTCGCGGTCATGCCGTGGAACTACCCGGTCTGGCAGGCGCTGCGCTTCGCCGTGCCGGCGCTGGCCGCCGGCAACGGCTGCCTGCTGAAGCCGGCCCCGACCGTGCCGCAGTCGACCGCGCTGCTGCTGGAACTGATGCAGGAAGCCGACATCCCGGTGTTCGATGTGGCATGGATCGATGTCGATGCGGTCGAGACCGCCATCG
The DNA here is from genome assembly GCF_003269145.1 of Microvirgula sp. AG722. Lineage (NCBI taxonomy): Bacteria > Pseudomonadati > Pseudomonadota > Betaproteobacteria > Neisseriales > Aquaspirillaceae > Microvirgula > Microvirgula sp. AG722. Next base: position 123,956 of record NZ_QLTJ01000001.1, read on the forward strand.
CCGGCTGCGATGCCGTCGCGTTCACCGGTTCGACCCGCACCGGCCGCCTGATCGCCAGCCTGGCCGGCAAACACATCAAGAAGACCGTGCTGGAACTGGGCGGCAGCAACCCGGTGCTGATCCTGCGCGATGCCGATCTGGCCACGGCCGCCCAGGAATGCACAATGAGCCGCTTCCGCGATGCCGGCCAGTCGTGCAATGCCGCCAAGCGCCTGATCGTGGTGCCGGAAATCGCCGACGACTTCCTGCAGGCGTTCATGGCCGAAGTCACCCGGCTGACGCCGGGTGACCCGCGACTGCCCGGCACCACGCTGGCCCCGCTGCACCGCGCCGATCTGCGCGCCCAGCTGCATGACCAGATCACCGATGCCTGCCGGCACGGCGCCCGCTGCCTGAGCGGGGGACAACTGCCTGACGGCCCCGGTTTCTACTATCCGGCCACGGTGCTGGACCACGTCAGCCCGGCCTGCCGCATCTATCATGAAGAAGCGTTCGGCCCTGCCGCCAGCATCCTGCGCGCCGAGAACGAAGCCGATGCGGTCCGGCTGGCCAACGATACCCCGTTCGGCCTTGGCGCCGCCGTCTATAGTCAGGATCTGCTCCGAGCCGAACGACTGGCACGCGATATCGAGGCTGGCAGCGTGTTCATCAACCGCCATACCAGCTCTGACCTGCGCCTGCCCTTTGGCGGCGTCAAGGCGTCCGGCTACGGGCGGGAGCTGTCCGAGTTCGGGCTGTATGAATTCGTCAATGTAAAGACATTCTGGCAACGATGAGCATTCTGACTCGCGCGGCCGATATCGTCGGCGCCGCCCACCTGCTGACCGACACGGCCGATACCGCCGCCTATACCACCGACTGGCGCCAGCGCTTCCATGGCCGGCCGCTGGCGGTTGCCCTGCCTGCCACCACCGGGCAGGTCGCCGCCCTGGTGCAACTGAGCCGCGACACCGGCACGCCGCTGGTGCCGCAGGGCGGCAATACCGGTACCGTCGGCGGCGCAACGCCGGATGCCAGCGGCCGGGCCCTGGTCATCGCACTGCGGCGCATGAACGCCATCCGCGCCGTCGACCGCGACAATGCGACCGTGACTGCCGAGGCCGGCTGCACGCTGGCCGAGGTCCAGGCCGCCGCCGCCGGACACGGCCTGCTGTATCCGCTGAGCCTCGCCAGCGAGGGCAGCTGCCAGATTGGTGGCAATCTTGCAGCCAATGCCGGCGGCCTGGCCGTGCTGCGCTACGGCAACACCCGCGAGCTGACGCTCGGTATCGAGGCGGTGCTGCCTGACGGCCAGGTCATTCATGCCCTGAAGGGGCTGCGCAAGAACAACAGCGGCTTTGACGCCAAACAGCTGTTTATCGGCACAGAAGGCATTTTCGGCATCATCACCGCCGCCACACTGAAGCTGTATCCGCAGCCGAATGCCCGTGCGACCGCACTGGTCGGCATCGACTCCCCGGCAGCGGCCGTTGCCCTGCTGCACGAACTGCATGATCGCTTCGGCGACCGCCTGACCACCTTCGAGCTGATTTCCGGCCAGTGCCTGAGCCTGGTCGCCCACCATGTTCCGGAGGTGCGGCTGCCGTTCGATTGCGCCTGGTCAGTGCTGTTCGAACTGTCCGACGGCGGCGAGCAGGCCGCGCTCGACGCACAACTGTTCGACTGGCTCGATGGCCGCGACGCCTTTGTCGATGCCGTGCTGGCGCAAAGCGGGCGGGAGCGGCGCGAACTGTGGCGGCTGCGCGAGGAGATTTCCGAAGCACAGCGGCGCGATGGCCCAAGCATCAAGCACGATATCGCCGTGCCGGTTTCGGCAATCCCCGCCTTTCTCGACAGTTGCGGCCGGCAGCTGGAAACGGCTTTCCCCGGCTGCCGCATCGTCACCTTCGGCCACCTCGGCGACGGCAATCTGCACTACAACATCAGCCACACCCGACCAGGCAACGCCGCGCTGTTCGACGACGAGCAGCGCGTGAACGAAATCGTCTTCTCGTGTGCCTATGCATTCGACGGTACGCTGTCGGCCGAACACGGCGTCGGCCAGTTGCGCCGGCACTGGCTGGCCCGCTTCCACGACCCGGCCTCGATGAGCCTGATGCGCACGCTGAAAACCGCGCTCGACCCAGCCGGCCTGATGAACCCCGGGAAACTGCTATGAACATGTTGCGCTGGCCCTACCCGCACCTGATCGCCCATCGTGGCGGCGGGCGCTTCGCGCCGGAAAACACTGCCGCCGCCCTGCTGGCCGGCTCGGTGTTCGGTTACCGGATGGCGGAATTCGACGTCAAGCTCAGCAGCGACAATATCGCTTTCCTGCTGCACGACGATACGCTGGACCGCACCACCAACAGTTGCGGCCCGGCGGCAGACTGGCGCTGGGCCGAGCTGGCCACCCTTGATGCCGGCAGCGGTTTCGATCCCCGCTTTGCCGACGAGCCGCTGCCGACGCTGGCCGATGCCGCGCGCATCTGCCTTGAGCACGGCATCCACGCCAATGTCGAGATCAAGCCCTGCCCCGGCCGGGAAGTGCAGACCGGCAAGCTGGTCGCCCAGGAATGCCTGCGCCGCTGGGGACGCGCCACTATCCCGCCGCTGCTGTCGTCATTCTCGGCCGACGCGCTGTCAGCCGCGCGCGAGGCCGCGCCACCGCTGAACTATGCCTGGCTGATCGAGGACACGCTGCCGTCCGACTGGCTCACCACTGCGCAACAGCTCGGCGTGATCGCACTGGACATCGACCACACCCTGGTCGATGCCGACCTTGTCACAGCCATCCACGACGCCGGGCTGGCCCTGATGTGCTGGACCGTGGACGACCCGGCGCGGGCCGCCAGCCTGTTCCGGCTGGGCGTGGACGCCATCTGCACCGATGCGCTGGATGCACTGCAGCCCTGAGAGGGCATCGCCATTCCCTCCGAAAGCAAGAGCGCTGCCCGGCCAAAACCGGACAGGCTTGATATGCTGTTCATTTCACCCCCGACAGACAAAGCAGACTAGTGAAACTCGCCACCTGGAACGTCAATTCCCTGAAAGTGCGCCTGCCGCACGTCATCGACTGGCTCGCCGACAACCCGGTCGACGCGCTGTGCCTGCAGGAGCTGAAGCTCGACCAGGACAAGTTTCCGGTCGCCGAACTGGAAGCCGTCGGCTATCACGCCGCCTGGTCCGGGCAGAAGACCTACAACGGTGTCGCCATCCTCACCCGCGCCCCGCAGCAGCCGCAGGACGTGATCGCCGGCATTCCCGGCTATGACGACCCGCAGCGCCGCCTGCTCGCCGCCACCGTCGGCGACGTGCGCGTCATTTCGGCCTACTGCGTCAATGGCGAGTCGCTGAGCAGCGACAAGTATGCGTACAAGCTCGACTGGTATGCACGGCTGGCAGATTTCGTTGCCGACGAGCTGAGCCGGCATCCGCGGCTGGCGCTGGCCGGCGACTTCAATATCGCACCGGACGATCGCGATCTGTACGATCCGGCCGGCTGGGCCGGTCAGGTGCTGTGTTCGGACGCGGAGCGGGCCGCCTTCCAGCGCCTGCTCGGTCTGGGACTCAGTGATGCGTTCCGGCAGTTGAACGACGAGGCCGGCTGCTACTCGTGGTGGGACTACCGCCAGGGCATGTTCCGCCGCGACAAGGGGCTGCGCATCGACCATGTGCTGCTGTCGGCGCCGCTGGCGGCCGGACTCGACGCGTGCGTGATCGACAAGACGCCGCGTCGCTGGGAGCGCCCCAGCGACCACGCGCCTGTCGTCGCCTCGTTCTAGCGGAACAGGGCGAAGTCGATGCCGGCCGGCCGGCCACTGATGATGTCGGCCAGCAGGCGGCCGGACCCCGGGCCCTCGGTCCAGCCGAGCGTGCCGTGGCCGGTATTCAGGAACAGGTTGCCATAGCGGCGCACCCTGCCGATCAGCGGCACATTCGATGGCGTCGACGGCCGCAGTCCGGTCCAGTACTGCGGCCGGGTGTAGTCCGCCGCATCCGGGAACAGCGCCTGCGCCCGGGTGGTCAGCGCCGCGCAGCGCACCGGGTCAAGGTGACTGGAGTAACCGCTGAGTTCTGCCGTGCCGGCCACGCGCAGGCGGTCGCCAAGCCGCGAGAACACGATATGGTGGGATTCGTCGGTGATGCTGAGCTGCGGCGCCCGCGACGGGTCGCTCACGGCAAAGGTGGCCGAATAGCCCTTGGTCGGATACACCGGCAGGTGCACGCCCAGCGGCTGCGCCAGCAGCGGTGAATGGCTGCCCAGCGCCAGCACGTAGGCATCGGCATGTTCGCTGCGATAGAAGCCGTCCGGCCCGGTCACCGACACGCCGGTCAGTTGCTGCCCGTCATGCTCCAGCGCATTGATGCGGGTGTTGAACAGGAAGCGGACCCCGTTGTCGGCACACAGGGCAGCCAGCTTGCGGGTGAACAGACCGGCGTCGCCGCTCTCGTCGTCCGCACAGTAGGTCGCGCCGGCCAGGGTCGGTGCAACGTTCGCCAGCGCCGGGTCGAGCGCGGCCAGTTCCCCCGGTTCGACCAGGCGACGGTCGATGCCGAACGGGCGCATCCACTCGGCGCATTCGGCGGCGTGGTCCAGTTCCTTGCGGGTCTGGTACAGGCAGACAATGCCCCGGGTGCACTGGTCATAGTGGATGCCGGTTTCCTCGCGCAGCGCCTGCAGGCTCTGCCGGCTGTACAGGCCGAGCGCCAGCATCTGGCTCATGTTCCGCCGCAGGCGGCTGTCGCGGCACTCGAGCAGGAAGCGCACGCCCCAGTCCCACTGCCGCGGGTCCGGCTTCGGCCGGAACAGCAGCGGTGAATCAGCCCGCCCCAGCCAGCGCAGGATCTGCAGCGGCGCGTCCGGCGAGGCCCACGGCACCGACTGGCTGACCGAGATCTGGCCGCCATTGGCAAAGCTGGTTTCCAGCGCGGCGTCGCCCTGGCGGTCGATCACGACCACCTCGTGCCCGGCCCGGGACAGATACCAGGCTGTGCATACGCCGACCACGCCGGCGCCCATCACGATGACTTTCATTCCTTGTCCGTAAACCTTGTCCGCGTTACCGGGGGGCACTGCCCGCCGCCGGCTCCAGCGAATACACGGTCTTGCCGCGCAGACGGAAGCGCGGATTGGCCTGGTGGAAATTCTCCGAGTGGCCGACAAACAGCAGGCCATCCGGGCGCAGCAGCGGCGCAAACTTGTTAAGGACTTCCAGCTGGGTCGCGCGATCGAAATAGATCATCACGTTGCGGCAGAAGATGGCATCGAAGCCGCTCTTCAGTCCCCAGCTCACCGGTGATTCGATCAGGTTGATGCGGCAGAAGCGCAGGCGCTCGCGCAGCGCCGCCTTTGCCTTGCCACGGCCATCGGGCAGGCGGTCGAAGTAGCGGGCCGACAGCCCCGGCGGCAGCTTGGCCAGCACGTCGGCGGCATACACGCCTTCCGCTGCCGTCTTCAGCACCTGGGTATCCAGGTCAGAGGCGACCACTTCGATGCGCGGCGCCCGCGCCATGCCGGAGACGGCTTCCAGCGCGGTGATGGCGATCGAGTACGGTTCCTCACCGGTCGACGCCGCGCTGCACCAGATGCGCAGCTCGGTGGCGCCGGCGGCCGCACGGGCCTTCAGGTGTTCGGCCAGCAGCGGGAAATGATGCTCTTCGCGGAAGAAGTAGGTCAGATTGGTCGTCAGCGCGTTGACGAACAGCTCCAGTTCGCTACGACCGGCCGGCGATTCCAGCAGATCCAGGTAGACGGCAAAGCCGCCGAGCCCGAGGCTGCGGATGCGCTTGACCAGCCGGCCATAGACCATGTCCTTCTTGCTGACGTTCAGCGAAATGCCCGCATAGTGGCGAATGGCGTTGCGGATGCGTTCGAAATCACGCTCGGTAAAATCGAACTCACGCGAAAAAGCGGACGAGGCGGACGGCAGGGAAGAGGCATTCATACAGGCGGTTCGATCCCGGTTAGACAACGATCACAAACGAAAAGCCCAAGCAAGCTTGGGCTTTGCTAAAGGGAATATCGACCACGAATGATATCCCCTTGATGTCCAGTCAGTAAGAGGCTTACACCGAGAACGACGACCCGCAACCGCAGGTCGAGGTGGCATTCGGATTCTTGATCACGAACTGCGAGCCCTCGATGCTTTCCTGATAATCGATTTCCGCGCCGACCAGATACTGGTAGCTCATCGGATCGATCAGCAGCGTGACGCCACCCTTCACGAACTGGGAGTCGTCTTCGTTGGCGATTTCGTCAAAAGTGAAACCGTACTGAAAACCGGAGCAACCGCCGCCGGTCACGAAGACGCGCAGCTTCAGATCAGGGTTGCCTTCTTCTGCGATCAGTTCGCTCACCTTGGACACCGCGCTGTCGGTAAAAACGAGCGGCAGCGGCATTTCGGTTACAGCGTTCATGTGTTCCATCTCCAGTAAACGTCAAGATGGATTATCCGCTGTCGATCTGGCAAAAGCAACGAGGCCGGCAGTAGGGTTTTGCCATCAGGACAACGGCTTAGCGCCGTAGCCCCGATGGTGCCCCGGCTCAGGGCATCAGCGGCACGATATCCAGCCCGGCCGCCTCGTCGAAGCCGAACATCAGGTTCAGGTTCTGCACTGCCTGCCCGGCCGCGCCCTTGACCAGATTGTCGATGACGGACAGCACCACCACGGTATCCCCGCCCTGCGGCCGGTGCACGGCAATGCGGCACAGGTTGGCGCCGCGTACCGAACGCGTTTCCGGGTGACTGCCGGCCGGCAGTACGTCGACGAACGGTTCATCGTGATAGCGCAGCTCGAACAGTGCCTGCAGGTCGATGTCCCGGTCCAGCCGGCCGTACAGCGTGGCGTGGATGCCGCGCACCATCGGCGTCAGGTGCGGCACGAAGGTCAGCCCGACCGGCGCGCCCGACACCCGCGACAGGCCCTGACGGATTTCCGGCAGGTGGCGGTGCCCGGCAACGCCATAGGCCTTGAAGCTGTCGGTCGACTCGGCAAACAGCGCACCGACCTCCGCCTTGCGCCCGGCGCCGGACACGCCGGACTTGCAGTCGGCGATCAGCGTCGCGGTATCGATGACGCCAGCCTCGATCAGCGGCAGGAAGCCCAGTTGCACCGCCGTCGGGTAACACCCCGGGTTGGCAATCAGCCGCGCATCGCGGATGGCCTCGCGGTTGACTTCCGGCAGCCCGTACACGGCTTCGGCCACCAGCGACGGCGCAGCATGCGTCATGCCGTACCACTTTTCCCATTCAGCGATATCGCGAATGCGGAAGTCGGCAGCCAGGTCGATCACGCGCACGCCGGCATCGAGCAAGGCCACCGCCTCGTTCATGGCGATGCCGTTCGGCGTGGCGAAGAACACCACGTCGCACTGCGCCAGCCCGGCCGACTCCGGCGCCGAAAACGCCAGATCGACCCGGCCGCGCAGGCTCGGGAACATGGCATCGACTCGCAGGCCGGCTTCCTTGCGCGAGGTAATGGCTTTCAACTCGACCCCGGGGTGCCTGGAAAGCAGGCGCAGGAGTTCGACTCCGGTATACCCGGTGCCGCCGACGATGCCGACCTTGATCATCTGATGTCCTTGAAAAGTAAATTTGCGTCGTAAAAAAGCAATAGTAACGCGCAATCGGCAATGAAAAAAGCCACCCGGAGGTGGCTTTTCTGGTGTCCCGCATTCTGCGAGCGATTAACGCTTGGAGAACTGTTTGCGGCGACGGGCCTTGTGCAGACCGACTTTCTTCCGTTCAACTTCACGAGCATCGCGAGTCACGAAGCCGGCGGCCGACAGGGTCGGCTTGAGTTCGGTCGAGAAGTCGATCAGAGCACGGGTGATGCCGTGACGCACAGCACCGGCCTGACCGGTTTCGCCACCACCGACGACGTTGACAAGGATGTCGAACGAGTCGAGATGTTCGGTCAGGGTCAGCGGCTGGCGGATCACCATGCGGCCGGTTTCGCGGGCGAAGTATTCGTCAACCGGCTTGCCGTTGACGGTGATCTTGCCCGAACCCTTGATCATGAACACACGTGCTACCGCGCTCTTGCGGCGGCCAGTGCCGTAGTAGTATTTGCCGTTCATTTACTGAGCCTCAGATTCAGATTGCCAGCGCCTTGGGCTGCTGCGCGGTGTGCGGGTGCTCGGTACCAGCGTACACCTTGAGTTTCTTGATCATTGCGTAACCAAGCGGACCCTTCGGCAGCATGCCCTTGACGGCTTTTTCCAGAACGCGCTCAGGGAACTGGTTTTGCAGTTCGGTGAAGTTGCGCTCGTAGATGCCGCCCGGGTAGCCGGTGTGACGGTAATACTTCTTGTCGAGTGCCTTGTTGCCGGTCACACGCAGCTTGTCAACGTTGACGACTACGATGTAGTCGCCGGTATCGACGTGCGGAGTGTATTCCGGCTTGTGCTTGCCACGCAGGCGGTGGGCGATCTCGGCGGCCAGGCGGCCGAGCACCAGGTCAGTAGCGTCGACGACGAACCAGTCGCGCTTCACCTCATGCGGCTTGGCAGAGAAGGTCTTCATGGATCTCTTCCAGTCGAAATTCTTGAAAGCTGCCGATTCTATACAGCCGCCCTGCCACTGTCAAACCGCGACGAGAGAAGGAAACAGGGAAATTGCCCGAAAAATCGCGGGCTTGCGGGCGATCGCCCGTCAACGCCGCCCGCTGGGCGCTTTCGCGACGCAACATCGTCGATACCGCAGCATGACCGCCCCGGAATGGCGGGAAAAAAAAGCGCAACCGGCGTTGCCAGCTGCGCATAAGTTCCACCTAAATAAGGAGGATGGAGGAGACAACACCAAAACGCCATATTGCATGGAACGTCTTGATGCACTGCAAATTATGGTAATGCCTTACGCACTTGGCAAGGCTTTTTTGTGCAGTGCAGTATAACTGTCTCCGTTTCACCGGATTCGTGCCCTTTGCCGGCTCAGACCCGCCTGGCCTCCAGCACGCCGGGCACGTCCTGCACCCGCGCCAGCACCCGTTGCAGATCCGCCACCTGCCTGACTTCCAGCGTGAACCGCATGCGGGCGTGGTGGTCGCGGCTCAGCGTGTTGACCGCGGTGACATTGAGTTTTTCGCGCGACAGCACATCGGAAATGTCGCGCAGCAGGCCGGGGCGGTCCATGGCCATGACTTCGAGGTCGATGGCGAACACGCTGCCTTCCTGACGCCCCCAGTCGGCGGCGATCAGCCGCTCGGGCACGCTGGCCGACAACCGCTTCAGGGTGACGCAGTTGGCGCGATGGATGGACACCCCGCGTCCGCGGGTCACGAAGCCGACCACCGGGTCCGGCGGAGCCGGCTTGCAGCATTTGGCCAGTACCGTCATCAGGTTGTCGACGCCCTCGATCAGGATGCCGCCAGCGTCATGCTCGGCCCGGCTCTTGTGCACCAGGTCTTCCGGCGCCATCTCGCCCGGCGTTACCGGCACGAAGGCATTGATCGCGTTCTGCACCGCGCGCATCGACAGCTCGCCATGGCCGAGCGCGGCGTACATCTCTTCCGGATGGGCAAAATTCAGCCGGTCGGCCACAGCCTCGATATTCGGGTTGACCGCCGGCGGCAGCTTGGACAGTTCCTTCTCGAACAGCGTGCGCCCGGCGTCGATCGCCACGTGCGCGTTCTGCTGGCGAATGTACTGACGGATCTTGCCGATCGCCTTCGAGCTCTTGACCCAGCCATCGTGCAGCCAGTTGATCGACGGCCCGCCTTCCTTGACCGTCATGATCTCGATGCGCTGGCCGTTTTCCAGCGGCGTCGACAGCGGCACGATCTGGCCGTCGATCTTCGCTCCGCGGCAGCGGTGGCCGAGGTCCGAATGCACGGCATAGGCAAAGTCGATCGGCGTCGCACCGGCCGGCAGGCTCAGCACCCGCCCCTGCGGGGTCATCACATAGATGGTGTCGGAGAACAGCGCAGTCTGGAAGGCATTGGCCAGCCCTTCTTCCTTCTCGCCGACTTCTTCCCGCCAGTCGAGCAGCTGGCGCAGCCAGGCGATCTTGGCCTCGTACTGCGCATCGCCCTGCCCGCCCTCCTTGTAGCGCCAGTGCGCAGCCACACCGAACTCGGCATGCTCGTGCATGTCGAAGGTCCGGATCTGCACTTCGACCACCTTGTCCTGCGGGCCGATCACGGCGGTATGCAGGCTCTTGTAGTCGTTCGCCTTCGGGTGGGAGATGTAGTCGTCGAACTCGCCGGGAATCGGCTGCCAGATACTGTGAATAAGACCGAGCACGGTATAGCAGTCGACGGTACGGTCGACCAGCACCCGCACGGCGCGGATATCGTACAGCTCGCTGAAATCCAGATGCTTCTTGCGCATCTTCTTCCAGATCGAATAGATGTGCTTCGGCCGCCCGGCGACGTCGGAATGGGTAATGCCGGCCTTCTGCAGTTCCTGCCGCAGGGTCGACAGCACATCCTCGATATACTGGATGCGCTCGACCCGGCGCTCGTCGAGCAGCCGGGCGATCTTCTTGTAGTTGTCCGGTTCCAGGTGACGGAAAGCCAGATCTTCCAGTTCCCACTTGATCTGCCAGACCCCGAGGCGGTTGGCCAGCGGCGCGAAGATATCGTAGGTTTCCTGGGCGATCAGCCGGCGGGAACGTTCGTCCGCCACTTTGGACAGCCAGTGCATGGTCTGGGTGCGCCAGGCCAGCTTGATCAGCACGATGCGGATGTCGGCTACCATCGCCAGCAGCATCTTGCGCATGACCTCGGCCTGCTGCGAGCGCGCCTCGGGCGACACGTGCTCGTCGCGGCGGCCCAGCTCGGCAATGCGCGACAGGCGGCCGACACCGTCGACCAGATCGGCAATCTCCTTGCCGAATTCCCGGGTCAGCCATGGCAGGCAATCGTCGCGATACTGGGGTGCACCGGCCAGCAGGGTGGCGGCGATGGTCGAGGCCGGCAGGTTGAGGTCGGCGATGATCGCGGCGGACGACACCGCATGACCAAAGGCATCCTCACCGGTCAGCGGGATGATTTTGCCGGCGTACAACTCGCGGGCGGCGCGGAAGGCGCGTTCGAGGACCACCAGCTCGTCGGGAGACAGTCCGGACTTGACTCCGGCCAGCCAGGCGTTGGGATCGGCGGCATCGGCTAAAGAATCTGCAAGCGGGCGTGTGACGGAAACCATAGAGTGCTTATGCGTATCCTGCGCAAGTCAGGCATTGGCCCTGGGTACAACGCAGCCGGCCGGTGCGGGCGCCGTTTCCGGTCGCGCCGCAAGCCCACCACGTTAGGTAAAAAAGGTTGCCATTGTAGGACGGGAATCCCGCTTCCGGCAGTTTAATCCCTTTGGCGGTTCATGGCCCGCACCACGCCAGACGGTGTCAAAACAGCGTGCCGGATGGCGCATCAAGCAGGCGGCGTACCGGCGCCGGCAGGCCCATGGTCAGCGCTTCCGCCGGCAGGAACCAGCCCTGCCGCCCATCCTGCCGTTCTCCGTGTGCGGCAACCCGTACCGGCAGCGGCAAGGCCAGCAGGCGGAAATGGGTGAACACATGCTCGATTTCGTGCCAGGCCGGTTCGATCTGGTCGACTTTAAAATCATACTGCGCGGAGGCTGCGTCGACGGCATCGCTGGACGCCAGCTCCGGCAGACTCCACAGCCCGCCCCAGATGCCGCTTTCAGGCCGCCGTTCCAGCAGAACGCGTCCGCGGCTGTCCCGCGCCAGCAGCCACACCGCATCCCGTGTCGGCTGCGCTTTCTTCGGTCTGGGCGTCGGCAGGCTGCCGACCCGGTCATCCCGCAGTGCGACACAGTCGGCCGCCAGCGGACAGCGGCCACAGGCCGGCTTGCCCCGGGTGCAGACCAGGCTGCCCAGGTCCATCAGGCCCTGGGTATAGGCCACCATATCGGCCGATGCCGCAGGCAGCAGCGACTCCGCCAGCGTCCACAGCCGGTTTTCGACCGCCTTCCCGCCGGTAAAGCCTTCGATGCCGCCCCAGCGTGCCAGCACGCGACGAACGTTGCCGTCCAGAATCGCGCGCCGCTCACCCCGGGCAAACGCGCAGATCGCCGCCGCGGTCGAACGGCCGATGCCCGGCAGATCGAGCACCTGCTCGAAGCGCTGGGGAAACACGCCATCATGTTCGGTCACGATGCGCTGCGCCGCCTTGTGCAGATTGCGTGCGCGGCTGTAGTAGCCGAGTCCGCTCCACAGCGCCAGCACTTCGTCCAGTGCCGCACGGCCCAGCTCGCCCACGGTCGGGAAGCGCGCCATGAAACGCGGGTAGTAATCGAGTACGGTTGCAACCTGGGTCTGCTGCAGCATGATTTCCGACACCCAGACCCGGTACGGGTCGGCGACCTGCCATGGCAGCCCGCTGCGGCCGTGCCGGCGCTGCCAGTCAACAAGACGGGTGGCGAAGGCGCTCATGATTCAATCCCCAGTGCGCGCAACAGGCCGCGCGCCTTGTGCCGCGTCTCGTTCAATTCACGTTCCGGATCGGAATCGGTGACGATGCCGCCGCCGGCCCGGAAGCGCAGCCGGTCGCCTTCGCGCATGAAGCTGCGGATCAGGATATTGCAGTCGAGGCTGCCGTCACGATTGATGTAGCCGAGACTGCCGGTATAGGCGCGGCGCGGCGCGGTTTCCAGTTCGCGGATGATCTGCATGCAGCGCACTTTCGGGCAACCGGTGATGGTGCCGCCGGGAAACAGGGCGCGAAATACGCCGGCCGGTCCGACCGCATCACGCAGGCGGCCGCGCACGCTGGATTCAATATGGTGGACAGTCGCGTAACTGGCCACGCTCATCAACTCGTCGACCTCGACACTGCCCGGCACGCAGACCCGGCCCAGGTCGTTGCGTTCGAGGTCAATCAGCATCACATGCTCGGCGCGCTCCTTGCGGTCGGCAATCAGCCGCGCCTTCAGCGCGGCGTCCTCGACCGGATCGGTCGCGCGCGGATGGGTGCCGGCAATCGGCCGGGTGTCGATGACCCGTTGCGGCGACACCCGGGCCAGCCGTTCCGGTGACGAGCTGACGATCTGCCAGTCGCCAAAATCGGCCAGTGCCGAGAATGGTGCCGGATTGGCCTGGCGCAGCGCGGCGAACACATCGGCGGCACTGGCGTCAGCATTCAGGCGGGCGCGCCACTCGCGCGACACATTGACCTGGAAGACATCGCCTTCACGAATATAGTGTTTGATGCGTTCGACCGCATCGACATAACGCCCCGGCGCATCCTCCTCCAGCGCCAGCAACTGCAGCGGGGCGGGCTGCCAGGCCGGCGCCGCGTCGACCTGTGCGGCCAGCTCGGCCAGTTGCGCAGCAGTTTCCGCCACCAGCGTCGCCGTGCCGGCGGCACGGTCGACCACGATGGCGGCAGGCACACGCACCAGCGCTGCCAGCGGGAAGGCATCGGCAATCGGTGCCGGCACGCGGGGCTCGAAGGTGTGCAGCATTTCGTAGCCGAGATAGACGAACCAGCCGCCGACAAACGGCAGGCGCGGGTCCGGCCGTTCGATCGCCCGCAATTCCAGCGCGGCCAGATCGGCGAGCAGGCGGGCGCCGTCACCATCAAAATACAACTGCTGCGCCTGCGGCAATGCGAACAGAATATCGAAGCCGCTGTCGGCGGACGACTGCAGCAGGAAAGGAAATGACTGCGGTGCGCCAGCGGTCAGCGCGAGCAGGTCCGGCACGGCCGGCAGAGAACGGGTAAGCAGCATGTCCTCATCCACGATGGCAGGCCCTGAAGAAAACGGCCGAGCCTATCATGGCATGCGCTGCTGTCAACGGCTGCGGACGCACGCCGTCAAGGCAAACGGCACCACAAAGGGTGCCGTCAGTCTGCCCGCACCTCCCGCGATGAAGAGCGGACGGGCGAAGCGGGGGCGGAGGGTGCCGGGGTCACGGTGCCCCCGGCGCCCGCCTTTATCCGCTTACAGGCCGGCGTCGGCGCGCAGCGCGGCGGCCTTGTCGGTCGCTTCCCAGGTGAATTCCGGCTCTTCACGGCCGAAGTGACCATAAGCGGCGGTCTTGGTGTAGATCGGGCGCAGCAGGTCCAGCATCTGCACGATGCCCTTCGGGCGCAGGTCGAAGTGGCGCTTGACCAGTTCGACGATCTGCTCGTTCGGAATGCGGCTGGTGCCAAAGGTGTCGACCGAAATCGACGTCGGCTGGGCGATGCCGATCGCGTAGGACACCTGGACCTGGCACTGGCGGGCCAGACCGGCGGCGACGATGTTCTTCGCCACGTAGCGGCCGGCATAGGCGGCCGAGCGGTCGACCTTGGACGGATCCTTGCCCGAGAACGCGCCGCCACCGTGCGGCGCAGCGCCGCCATAGGTATCGACGATGATCTTGCGGCCGGTCAGGCCGCAATCGCCCATCGGGCCGCCAATGACGAAACGGCCGGTCGGGTTGATCAGGAATTTGGTGTCGCGGGTCAGCATTTCAGCCGGCAGCACCGGCTTGACGATATCCTCGATAACCGCTTCGGTCAGCATGGCATGATCGATATCCGGCGAGTGCTGGGTCGACAGCACCACGGTGTCGATCGACTTCGGCAGGCCGGTCTCGCTGTCATAGACGCAAGTGATCTGGCTCTTGGCATCCGGACGCAGCCACGACAGGCGGCCGTCCTTGCGCAGTTCGGCCTGACGCTGCACCAGACGGTGCGCGTAGTAGATCGGGAACGGCATCAGCGTTGGCGTTTCGTCGCAGGCATAGCCGAACATCAGTCCCTGGTCACCGGCACCCTGGTCGAGATCGAGGCCCTGGCCTTCATTCACGCCCTGGGCGATATCGGGCGACTGCTTGTCGTAGGCGACCAGCACCGCGCACCCCTTGGCATCGAAGCCGAGGTCCGAGCTGTTGTAGCCGATGCGACGGATGGTGTCGCGGGCGACCTGGATATAGTCGATGTTCGCATGCGTGGTGATCTCGCCGGCCAGCACTACCAGCCCGGTATTGACCAGGGTTTCGGCCGCGACACGCGCGTGACGGTCCTGGGTAAAGATCGCGTCCAGGATCGCATCGGAAATCTGGTCGGCGACTTTGTCCGGGTGTCCTTCGGAAACGGATTCAGAGGTAAAGAGGTATTCGCTCACAAGGATTTCCTGAAATCGGGAGATCGGAACGTTTAGAATACGTGGTTTGATTCGTATCCGTCACGCTCCCCTATCATGTCAAACCTGCTCTCTGCCCTGGTCTGGCTGATCAGCCGTCTCCCGCTGGGTGCGCTTCAGCGCATCGGTTGGGTCAGCGGAAGACTGGCACTCGTCCTCTCTCCGCGCTTCGGACAGAAAACCCGCAACAGTCTGAAACTGGCGGGTTTCGCAGAAAATGCGCCCGATTATAGGCGTTTAATTCGCGACAGTGCAGCCCATACCGGCATGTCGGCGCTGGAGCTGGCAGCGGCCTGGTGCCAGGACACGCGCCGGGTCGCCGGCATGGTCCGTGCGTGCCAGGGCTGGGACGCGGTCGAGGCGTCGATCGCCGCCGGTCGCGGTCTGCTGTTCATCACCCCGCACCTCGGCGCCTACGACATCGCCGGCCGCTATCTGGCCAGCCGGCTGCCGGTGCCGCTGACCGCCATGTTCCGCCCGCCCAAGGTCAAGTGGCTGCAGCCGCTGATGCAGCGTGGCCGGATCCGCGACAACGGCAATACCGCACCGGCCACGCCGGCCGGCGTGCGCCAGATCATGAAGGCGCTGAAGCACGGCGAGGCGACCATCGTGCTGCCGGACCAGGTGCCTGGCAGCGGCGAAGGTCTGTGGGTGCCGTTCTTCGGCCAGTGGGCCTACACCATGACGCTGGCCTCGCGCCTCGGCGAGATGAAAGACGTCGACACCTATTTCTTCTACGGTCGCCGGCTGCAGATCGGCGAAGGCTTCGAGGTCCGCATCCGGCCGCTGAGCGTGCCGTTCACCGGCGACCGCTACCAGGACACCCGCCGCATCAATGCCGAGGTCGAGGCGCTGGTGCGTGAAGCGCCCGAACAATATTTGTGGGGCTACAGTCGTTTCAAACACCCGGCCGGCGCCGACGAGCGCCCGACCACGGACGTCCCTCTGGAGTAACCGCCACGTGCGTTTTGCCTTTTTCATTCTCTGGCTGCTGCATTTTCTGCCGCTGTCCGCCATCAATGCCATCGCCCGGCCGGTCGGCTGGCTTGCCTACCACCTGGTCGCGCCGCGTCGCCGCGTCGGCCGCCGCAACCTGGAGGCCTGCTTTCCCGACTGGACCCCGGCTGCACGCGACCGCCTGCTGCGCGATCACTTCCACGCCATGGCGCGCTTCATGCTCGAATACGGCATCGTCTGGTACTCCCCCGATGCACGCTTCAGGGAACTGGTCAGCTACAAGAACCTGCACTACCTGACCGACCTGAAGGACGAGAACGTCATCATCCTGTACCCGCACTTTGTCGGTTTTGAAATGTGCGTCTACCGGCTGAACCAGGATGTGCCGCTGGTCAGCATCTACGCGCGGCAGAAGAACGAAGTGCTCGACCGGCGCATCTACCAGGGCCGGCAGCGCTTCAGCAACGCCAAGATCATTTCCCGCACCGAAGGGCTGCGCCCGCTGCTGAAGGCGATGAAGGACCACACGCCACTGCTGTACCTGCCCGATCAGGACATGGGCGCCAAGGAAGCGGTTTTCGTGCCATTCTTCGGCGTACCGGCAGCCACCATTACCGCGATGAGCCGCATCGCCCGCCTGACCCGGGCCAGGATCGTGCCGGTCATCCCGCGCCGGGTCTCGCCGGACCGGTACGAACTGGAAGTCTTCCCGCCGTGGGACGACTTCCCGTGCGGCGACGAGACCGAGGACGCCGCCCGCATGAATGCGTTTATCGAAGCGCGCGTCCGCGAGCAGCCGGAGCAGTACTTCTGGCTGCACAAGCGCTTCAAGACCCGGCCGGACGGCGACAAGCCGTTCTACTGACATCACGCCCCGCGAAACGGAAGCCGCCATGATCGACCTGTACTACTGGACCACCCCGAACGGCCACAAGATCACCCTGTTCCTCGAGGAAACCGGTCTCGACTACACCATCAAGCCGATCAACATCGGCGCCGGTGAGCAGTTCGCGCCCGACTTCCTCGCCATCGCCCCGAACAACCGCATTCCGGCCATTGTCGACCACGCACCGGCCTTCGGCCGCGGCCCGGTCAGCGTGTTCGAATCCGGTGCGATCCTGATGTACCTGGCGGAGAAAACCGGCCAGCTGCTGCCGGCCGACCCGCACCGGCGGCTCGCCGCGACCGAATGGCTGTTCTGGCAGATGGGCGGCTTCGGGCCGATGCTTGGACAGAATCACCATTTCAGCCAGTTCGCACCCGAGAAAGTGCCGTACGCCATCGAGCGCTAC
Organism: Microvirgula sp. AG722; assembly: GCF_003269145.1. Taxonomy (NCBI): domain Bacteria; kingdom Pseudomonadati; phylum Pseudomonadota; class Betaproteobacteria; order Neisseriales; family Aquaspirillaceae; genus Microvirgula; species Microvirgula sp. AG722. Next base: position 141,278 of record NZ_QLTJ01000001.1, read on the forward strand.
CAGAAGGAAACCGAGCGCCTGTACGGCGTTCTCAACCGGCGTCTGGCACTGCACGAGTTTCTGGCCGACGAGTTCTCGATCGCCGACATCGCCTGCTACCCGTGGGCCGTGCCGCACCAGAAGCAGCACATCGATCTGGCCGACTATCCGCACGTGCAGCGCTGGTTTGACGCCATCGCCGCCCGACCGGCCACGGCCCGTGCCTACGCCCTGGCCGAAAAGGTGAATCCCGCCCGTTAGCTCTTGTATTCAAACCCGATAAGTGGCTATTGAAAACCGTTCTCACTCATGCAAGAATGAGAACGTATTTCATTCACTGGGTGGCCTCCATGTACGTGTGCGTGTGCAAAGCGGTAACCGATCGCCAGATACACAGGGCAGTCGAGAACGGTGCGTCCACCTTGCGCGAACTGGCCCAGGATCTCGGCGTCGCCACCCAGTGTGGAAAATGCGCGAAATGCGCCCATTCGGTGCTGTGCGAAGCGAAAGCGCAACAGCAATCGTCACGCCAGACTGTTCTGCTGCAGCCCATGGGCGCCCGCCTGCCACTGGCTGCCTGATCCCCCCCCCCCCCCCCATTCCTGTGCCCGCACTGACCCTTCGTGAGTGCGGGCATGGCTGTGTGTGCCGTAATGACTGATAATGCATGCTGGATTTCCGGATGGGAGAACACTATGCAAGGCAACCCGCAAGTCATTGCCGCCCTCAACGGCGTGCTCAAGTACCAGCTCACGGCGATCAATCAGTCATTCCTGCATGCCCGCATGGGCCGCAACTGGGGCTACAAGCTCCTCGACCGCGCCGAATACAAGTGGTCGATCAAGGCGATGAAGCACGCCGACGAAGTGATCGAACGCATCCTGTTCCTCGACGGCCTGCCCAACCTGCAGGAACTCGGCAAGCTGTTCATCGGTGAAACCGTGCCGGAAATGCTGTCCTGTGACGAGAAGCTGATCCACGGCGGCCTGGCCGACATGCGCAAGGCGATCGCACTGGCGGAAAGCGAGCAGGACTACGTGACCCGCGACATCGTGACCGAGCTGCTGGAAAGCGAAGAAGAGCAGCTGGACTGGACCGAAACCCATCTGGGCCTGATCGGCGCCGTCGGCCTGCCGAACTTCCTGCAAAGCCTGACCGGCGACAACGAATAAGGAGAACACCATGCAAGGCAGTGCAAAAGTCATTGGCGCCCTCAACCACCTTCTGGTTGGCGAGCTCGCCGCTCGCGACCAGTACTTCATTCACTCCCGCATGTATGAGGACTGGGGCTACGGCAAGCTGTTCGAGCGCATCGAGCACGAAATGCAGGAAGAAACCGAGCATGCGGCCTGGCTGATCCGCCGCATCCTGTTCCTTGGCGGCACGCCGGCCATGGTGCCGTCGGCACTGAATATCGGCAGCGATGTGCCGTCGATGATGAAAAGCGACCTCGAACTCGAATATCAGGTCGTCCGCGATGTCCGCGCAGCCATGGGGACCTGTGAACAGGAACATGATTACGTGAGCCGCGACATTCTGCTGAAGATGCTCGACGATACCGAAATGGACCATGCCCGCTGGCTGGAACAGCAGCTGCGCCATATCGACCAGATGGGTCTGGAAAACTATCTGCAGTCGAAGATCTGAAACGCAGTCACGGAAAAAGCGCCCCGCGGGGCGCTTTTTTCAATTCCGCCAGAGGCGGACGGGTCAGCCCAGGCGCATGCCACGGCGGTGCCAGAAATGGCGACCGACAAAGCCCGGGAAAGCGAACACCAGGAACAGCGCCAGATTGGTTACATAGAACTGCCAGTTCTGCGGATGCACGGCCGATTGCCGGGCCTCGAGACCGTAGGCCAGCACGGCGACCACACCGAACATCACCAGCAGTTCCAGCGCCTGCCAGCCGGCATGCTTGGCCCTGGCCAGCGTCACGACGCCGAACAGTTTCCTGGAGACAAAGGGAAGATTCGCCGCCAGAAAGGCAACCAGCAGCAGCGCGACAACGTTCCAGTTCATCGGGGGCAGCCCAAAATGAAAACAGCCGCCATCATGCCATAGACGGCGGCGTTCGGTGAGACGGGATCAGGCGGCGCCGAGGTTGCGGCCACCGCCGACAATGCTCTGCTTGCCGCCATCGCGGCCATAGGACAGCGTGCTGCCCTCGGACGACATCAGCGCCGAAAGCGCCTGATTGACATTCAGCAGGCGATCCGAGATCAGCTTGCCGTTCAGGTCATTGGCGGCACGGGCTTTTTCCGACACCAGTTCCAGGTGCTGCCAGATCGACAGCAGTTCCAGCCGGTCGGACAGCCAGCGGTACAGTGCCGTACGGCTGTCGATGCCGAAGGCGCGCAGTGCCTCGGCACGCAGACGGGCACTGTGATCGATCTGCTCAAGCAGCTCCAGCTTGCCGGAGGCGAACTTCTCGATATCGGCGATGTTGCCGCCGATCAGCGCACGCTGCTCTTCATCCAGCAGTTCGAGCATCTGTTCGAACTGCCGGGTTTCGGCAACGACCAACTCGGTCAGTGACTGGATCTGGGTATCGGTCATGAAGTGGACAACTTACAAAAAACGGAACGCTGTCAGCCCTGACTCTGCGTGGACAGCAGTTCCTGCGAGCTGCGGACCAGACCGTCGGCGATGCCTTCCGGATTGATCTTGTACTCGCCATTCGAAATGGCGGCTTTCAGCGACGCAACCTTCGCAGCATCAAAAGTCATTTCGCCGGCGCCGTCCTGGGCCAGCGACTGAATCTGGCTGGCAAGCGGGTTGATGGCCACACTCTCGCCGGCAGCAGACGGCGTCGTCAGCGACGGCTTGACCGGCTTGCTTCCGGCGTTGCCGCTCGGGGGTGCAGTATGCACCATGTTGGATTGGATTTTCATCGCATTGAGTCCGTGTATCGCCCTTGTTACAGCAGTTATCGACGGATTGTCATCCAGCTTTAGCCTTTATTGTCTTGCCGTTACACAGTAGATCATTTCTTCAATACCTGATGGCAACGCTGCCGTCCGCGCGTGCCGTCCCGCGCAGAATCCGGCCGTTCGGCATGCGCACGCCGACCGACTGGCCCTCGCTGCCGGCGGTCATTGCCACCCCCTGCGCGGACACATTGAATGCCGGGTTGTCCGCCACGATGCGGACCGGCTGCCCCTGGCGAACGACCAGCGGCAGGGCCAGCATTTCCCGCCGCAGCATGAGGCCCGGCACGACCGTGCGCGCCATCGGCTTGCCGACCACGTCCTCGATCCGGGCGAACGCGCCGAGCGGCACATTGCCGTCGCGCGATTCGACCAGCTCCAGGTCCTCGGCGACCAGCTTCTGCCCGGTGGCCACCGTGCGCTTGATCATGACCACGGTCTGGCTCGGAATCGCCCGCACCGGCAGCCGGATCGACCACTTCGGTGACACGCAGGAAATTTTCACTCCGCGGGCGGCCTCGCGGCCGGGACCATCCCAGGCATAGACCGGCGACGGGCAGGCAGGCAGGCCCAGCCTGCGGTCAAGCTGACCGTAGCTGAGCCGCACCGCCGCGCCCTGCCAGCCCTGCAGCGCGAACGCGCGCGCCTGCGCCTCGATCAGGGCGATGTCCTGGCGCGAGGCCAGGACCGGAAGTGCCGGGAAAACCGACAACAACAGAAACAGCGACAATCTGGACATGCGCGGATTGTAGCGTTCGAGCCGCCGCAGACTCAAACCCGCGACGGCCGGTCAGGCGTCGATGTGTTCGGACAGGTAGCGCTTGATCAGCTCGGCACTGGCATCGACCACCTCGACCCGCTTCGGCAGGGCTTCGATATTGTCCAGTCCGGCCGGTCGAGCCGGCTTGCGCCCCAGCGCCTCGACGATGGTGTCCTCGAACTTCGCCGCCTGCGCGGTTTCCAGGCACACCATCGGCACGCCGTCCTCCCGCCATTCCTCGCCGACCTTCAGCCCGTCGGCGGTATGGGTGTCGATCACCACGCCATAGCGGGCATCGGTGCGACGAATGGTCTCCAGCCGGTCGGCATGCGTGCTCTTGCCGGACTGGAAGCCGAAGTCGGCAATGCGGGCGAATGCCGGTGTGCCGGCCAGATCGAACCCTTCACCGGCATCCACCCGCGCCCACATCCCGGCTACGGCCTTCGGATCGCGGCCGACCAGATCGAACACGAAGCGCTCGAAGTTGCTGGCCTTGGAAATGTCCATCGACGGACTGGAAGTGATATGGGTATCGGCCGTGCCGCGCGGGCGGTAGCGGCCGGTACGGAAGAATTCGTCCAGCACGTCGTTTTCGTTGGTGGCAACCACCAGATGGCGGATCGGCAGCCCCATCATCCGCGCAATGTGACCGGCGCAGACATTGCCGAAGTTGCCCGACGGCACGCTGAAGCTGACCTGCTCGTCGTTGCCGGCCGTGGCAGCGAAATAGCCCTTGAAGTAGTACACCACCTGCGCCACGACCCGCGCCCAGTTGATCGAATTGACCGTGCCGATCTTGCGCCGGGCCTTGAACACGTGATCCCGGCTGACGGCCTTGACGATATCCTGGCAATCGTCGAACACGCCGCGCACCGCCAGATTGTGAATGTTGTCATCCTGCAGGCTGTACATCTGCGCCTGCTGGAACGGGCTCATCAGACCGTACGGGCTGAGCATGAACACGCGGATATTGTGCTTGCCGCGCATCGCGTACTCGGCGGCCGAACCGGTGTCACCGCTGGTGGCGCCGAGAATGTTCAGCGACTCGCCGCGCTGGCCGAGCACGTACTCGAACAGGTTGCCGAGGAACTGCATCGCCATGTCCTTGAACGCCAGAGTCGGGCCGTTGGACAGTTCGAGAATGCACAGGCCCGGTTCCAGCACTTTCAGCGGCGTGATGTCGGCCGAGCCGAACACGTCTTCGCGGTAGGTGTCGAACACGAGGCGGCGCAGGTCGTCGGCCGGAATGTCGTCGGCAAACAGGCGGATGATCTCGAAGGCCAGTTCCGGGTAGGACAGCGCACGCCATGTGTCGAGCGTCGCCCGGTCCACTTGCGGGTAGCTTTCCGGCAGGACCAGCCCGCCATCCGGGGCCAGGCCCATCAGCAGGATGTCGGAGAAAGGGGCCGGCGCCATGCCGCCACGGGTGCTGATATATTTCATGATGTCTGACTAAGGTTTGGGCTGCGGCAGCGCCAGCCCGAGGATGACGAGCGAACGGCGGACACCATCGAGTTCCGCCACATCGGGAAAGTGACCCCAGGTACTGAAGCCCCGGCGCTCGAACAGCGCCATGCTGGGGGTATTGTGCGCGAAGATGAAGCCGAGCAGCGTGCGGATGCCGAGCGCCGGACAGGCTTCGAGCGCGTAGTCGAGCGCCAGCCGGCCGAGACCGCGGCCGCGCGCGCTTTCGGCCAGATAGATGCTGACCTCGGCCGTCGCCGCGTAGGCCGGCCGGCCGTAGAACGCGCTGAGGCTGATCCAGCCCAGCATGACGCCGGCGGCGTCCTCCAGCACCCACAGCGGATAACGCGCCGGCGAATGGGCGTCGAACCACGGCTCGCGCGATGCGACCGTCACCGGCTCGGTATCCGCCGTCACCTGGCGGGACGGCACCGTGCTGTTGTAGATGTCAACGATGCCGGGAAGGTCGGCACGCACCGCGTGCCGGACACGCATCCCGGCGCCGGTGTCAGCCATTGAGCGCCTCCATGCGCAGCCGCACCACCTTGTCGGTCACGCTGGCGAGCGCCTCGATGCGCGCAATCGCCGACTGCACGCGTCGTTCGACCACGCGATGGGTCAGCAGCACGATCTCCGCCTGGCCGTCACGCTCGCTGCCCTTCTGGATCAGCGCTTCGATCGAGATCGACTCGTCGGCAAGGATATGGGTCAGTTCGGCCAGCACGCCCGGCTTGTCGATCACGCACACGCGCAGGTAATAGCTGCTTTCGACAGCCTCGATCGGCAGCAGCGGCAGGTCGGCGATCCGGTCCGGCTGGAAGGCCAGGTACGGGACGCGGTGTTCCGGGTCGGCCGTGGCCAGGCGGGCGATGTCGACGATATCCGCCACCACCGCGCTTGCGGTCGGCAGGGCGCCGGCGCCGGCGCCGTAGTACAGGGTCGGGCCGACTGCATCACCCTTGACCAGCACCGCGTTCATCACGCCATTGACGTTGGCGATCAGTACGCTTTCCGGAATCAGCGTCGGGTGCACGCGCAGCTCGATGCCGGCAGCGGTACGGCGGGTGATCCCCAGCAGCTTGACCCGGTAGCCGAGTTCCTCGGCGTAGCGGATGTCCTGCGCGGTCAGCGTGCTGATGCCTTCGAGATAGCACTTGTCGAACTGCATCGGGATGCCGAAGGCCAGCGCCGCCATGATGGTCAGCTTGTGGCCGGCGTCATGGCCCTCGATATCGAAAGTCGGGTCGGCTTCGGCATAGCCGAGGCGCTGTGCCTCGGCCAGCGCATCGGCGAACGGCAGCCCCTTCTCGCGCATCTCGGTCAGGATGTAGTTGGAGGTCCCGTTGATGATGCCGGCGATCCATTCGATATGGTTTGCCGCCAGCCCTTCGCGCAGCGCCTTGATGATCGGGATGCCGCCGGCCACCGCGGCCTCGAACGCGACCATCACGCCCTTTTCGCGCGCCCGGGCAAAGATTTCGTTGCCGTGCTCGGCCAGCAGCTTCTTGTTGGCCGTGACCACGTGCTTGCCATGATCGATGGCGGTCAGCACCAGGTCCTTGGCGATGCCGGTACCGCCGATCAGTTCGATCACGATGTCGATATCCGGATGGGTCGCGACCACGCGGGCATCGCTGACGATCTCGATGCCGTCGCCGACAATTTCGCGCGCCCTGGCAATATCGAGATTGGCCGCCATTTTCAGCACGATCGCACGCCCGGCACGCCGGCTGATTTCTTCCGCATTGCGTTTGAGAACGGTCGCGGTGCCGCCGCCGACCGTGCCGACGCCCATGATGCCTACATTGATCGGCTTCATCGTCACTCCTGCTATCGATTGTATGTTCCGGGAATAGTCGCCGAATATGCCACACATTGGGCATGTCGCGCAGTGCAGCACACGCCCCCGTTCGCCAAATTGTGCAAAAGGGTGGCGCGGTTCCGGAACGATCGATCAGGGGGCTAGGACGGGAAGCCCTTGAACGGCTGGCGCCGCAAGCGGTCGCGGTAAGCGCATTCGCGCTCGTAGATGGTGCGGTTGTGGACGTCCTTGATCTTCTTCACCAGCACGCGGCCGCTGAGGGTGAAGTAGTAGACCTTGCGCGGATAGCAGTCGAGCAGGTCCTCCGCCAGCACCGGAACGCTCTCCTCGGCAAGAAAGCGCCGGACGAAATCGACATTGCGCTCGCCGATATTGGATTTCAGCATCCCGCGCAGCACGCTGCCGCCGCCGAATACCTTGGCCTCGAAGCGCCGCCGGTCGCCGCCGAGCCGCACCATTTCGTCGATCAGCACTTCCATCGCATGCTGGCCATAGCGTTCGGGCAGATTGGTCAGCGCGTCCTGATCGGACACGCCATCGGGCAACGAAAAGTGATTCAGCCCGGCCACGCCGGCCACCGGATCGCGCAGGCACACCGACACGCAGGACCCCAGCACCGTCACCAGCAGCATGTCGCGATTGGTGGCAATGAACTCGCCCGGCAGCACCTTGGCCGCCTCGAGCTGGAAATTGGCGTCGTAGTAGGAGGCTCCTGGCATGGCTGCACTGGTCTTGGTATTGCCTGTGTTCATGGTGGTCTCGCATGTGGCCGCAAGCGGACACCGGGCCGGAGACCGGTCCGCGGCTGCGGGAAGAACGGTCACTGCCGCCCTGCCGGCAAGGCAATGACATCCGTATGGCTTGTCTAGATATAGACCAGTGGAATCCCGCTGCGCGATCCCTTCGCGGTGCCCGCTTGCATTCAGTCGTCGGCCAGCGGCAGGGACAGCACGAAACACGCCCCCGGTGCATGGCGCGCATCCAGCCGCAACTGTCCGCCCTGCTGCTGCGCCACCCGGGCAGCAATGGCCAGCCCGAGACCGGTACCCTCGCTGCGCGTGGTAAAGAACGGCTCGAAAATGCGCGAGGCGATCTCGGCCGGCACGCCCGGTCCCTGGTCGCTGACGGCGAATTCGACGCCGGCCTCTCCGCGGCGGACCGCCAGTGAGACCTCGCTGCCCGGGGACGAGTAGGCGAACGCATTCTCGATCAGGCTGACCAGAGCGCTGACCAGCGCCCTGGCATCGGCCCGTACCCGCGTCACGCCCGTGTCCTGCCGGCAGGCAAACGTCACGGCGCGGGCGCGGGCTCCGGCCAGCACCGCATGCTCGACCTCGTCCAGCACGTCGGCCACGGCGACGTCGTGCAACTCGAACGCCTCGCCGCGCACATAGCCGAGCGTGTCGCGGATCAGGCCTTCGAGCTGGCGCAGACGGTCCAGCGCCTTGCCGGCAAAGCGTTCCCGGTCTTCCCGGCCCAGTGGTTCGCGGGCCAGATTGGCGGTGTAGAGCATGGCGGTGGCCAGCGGCGTGCGCAGCTGATGCGCCAGCGATGCCGCCATCTGCCCCATCGCCACCAGTCGCTCCTGATCGGCCAGTTGCCGCGCCAGCGCCTGCTGGCGCGAGATGTCGTGCAGCAGCACGATGGTCGAACCGTCCGGCAGCGGACGCTGCTCGACAATGACTTCACGCGGCGCGGCCCCGGATGGCAGCAGCCAGGCGTCGCCGACATCCGCCGGTGTCATCGCGGCCGATACCTGCGCCCAGTCCAGTCCGGTCCAGTCGGCCCCGGCCATGTCCTGCGCCGCCGGATTCTGCCGCAGCACGGTGCCGTCTGCCGCCAGCTCGACCACGCCGGCCGGCAGCGCGTCGAGCAGCAGCGCCAGCCGCTCGGCCAGGCTGGCACGCTGCGCGCTCTGGCTGGCCAGCGCCAGATTGGCCATCTCCAGTTGCGCCGACAGGGTCGCCAGTTGCTTCTGCAGATCGGAGTACGCGTGGATCAGTTCACCGGACGCGCGGCTGAACAGACCGAACGCCTCTTTCAGCTGCTGCACGTCAGGAGAATTCTCCTGTGGACCGAGTTGATGATTCTCATGGCTCATGGCAGCCCCTATGACAGCACTAAGGGAAATGTGGTAGTAATCTACTCAGGAAATGTTCCGCACAACTGCGAGAAAAATCCTAACGAACGTCTAGAGTCACTTATGATTCTGCAGTTGTTGTCGATAGTATTCCTGACAGCCCCCCGGGCTGGCGATTTGAATTTGCAAAGATGAGCGGAGCACCTTGTGTCTGAACTACTGAAAAGCATTGACGCGCGAACCAAACTCGCGGGTGCAAACAAGCTGGAGATCCTGCTTTTCTCGCTAGGGGTCGACCAGCGGACCGGCCGTAAGGAAACTTACGGCATCAATGTATTCAAGGTCCGTGAAGTGATGCGCACCCCCGAGATCACGACGGCGCCGGAAATGGCCAGCTCGGTCGAAGGCATGGTCAGCCTGCGCGGTCACCTCGTTCCGGTCATCGACCTGGCGAAGTATACCGGCGTGATCACCGAGAAGACCCCGGAAGTCATGATCGTGACCGAGTACAACGGCCACACCCAGGGCTTCCTGGTCGAGGCGGTCGATACCATCCTGCGCCTGGACTGGTCGGCGATGCGCGTGCCGCCGGAAATGATCTCGAACCGCATGGGCGGTCTGGTCACCGCCGTGACCGAGCTCGACAACAATAATCTGGTGATGATGATTGACGTCGAGCGCGTACTGGCCGAGACCACCGATATCGACGACTCGTTCCAGTTCGTCAATATCGAGCCGATCAAGGAATCGCGGATGGTGTTCTTCGCCGACGACTCCGCCGTGGCCCGCAAGCAGATCGAGAAGACGCTGCAGGCGATGAACGTGAATTACGCATACGCAATCAACGGTCGCCGCGCCTGGGAAGAGCTGCAGCGCATGGCCAGTCAGGCCGAGCAGGCAGAGAAGCCGTTGAAGGATATGGTGAACCTGGTGCTGACCGACGTTGAAATGCCGGAAATGGACGGGTTCCTGCTGACCAAGATGATCAAGAGCGACCCGCGCTTCGCCGGCATTCCGGTGCTGATGCACTCGTCGCTGTCTGGTCAGTCGAACCAGCGTTTAGGCCAGTCGGTCGGTGTCGACGACTATGTGTCGAAATTCGAGCCGCAGAAGCTGTCGCTGAAGATGCGCGAATTGCTGAAGCTCTGACCCTGCTACGAGAATAATGGCCATGCAAGACATATCCCTGATCGATAACATCGATGCGCGCACCAAGCTCGCCGGCTCGAACAAGATGGAAGTCCTCCTGTTCTCGCTCGGCACCCGCGAAACCTTCGGCATCAACGTGTTCAAGGTGCGCGAAGTGTCGCAGACGCCGGAAATCACCAAGTCGCCGAACATGCCGTTCGGTGTCGAGGGCGTGATTTCCCTGCGCGGCAACATCATCCCGGTCATCTCGCTGGCCCGCTTTACCGGCGCGCAGGATGCGGACACCCACAAGTACGAATCGATGATCGTCACCGAATTCAACAAGAGCACGCAAGCGTTCCTGGTGGAGTCGGTCGACCGCATCATCCGCATCGACTGGGACCGGATGAAGGCGCCGGACAACATGATGCCGCAGGGACAGGCCATGATTACCGCCGTCTCCGAACTGGACGACGGCAAACTGGTTTCCATCCTCGACGTCGAGCAGATCCTGGCCAGCGTCGTCGGTGAAACCCGCATCCCCGACATTCCCAAGGCCGGCACCGGCAGCGATGAATTCATTTTCTTCGTCGACGACTCGGTGGTCGCCCGCAAGGAAATCACCCAGGTGCTCGACAAGATGGAAGTCAAATACCATCAGGCCACCAATGGCCGCGAGGCCTGGGAACGACTGCAGGCCTTCGCCAACCGTCCGTGGATGGATGGCGCCACGCTGCACGACACACTGAAACTGATCCTGGTCGATGCCGAAATGCCGGAAATGGATGGCTACGTTCTGACCCGGCACATCAAGGGCGACAAGCGCTTCGCCAATATTCCGGTGGTCATGCACTCGTCGCTGTCGTCCAATGCCAACCGGGCGATGGGCTCGAGCGTCGGCGTCGACAACTACGTCGCCAAGTTCGAACCCGCGCTGCTGGCGGAAACGATGTTGCCGTACCTGCAACGCTGAGCGCAGCATTCGCAGTGAGCGCCGCCATCGTTACGATCCGGCTCGACCCACGGTCTACCAGACAGAACCGGCTCCGGGCCCATGACCGGCAGCTTTGACAAAGCCACACATACGCAGGACAACGCCCCATGATCGAGGCAGCAGACAAGAACACACGCTTTCTGGTCGTCGACGATTTCTCGACGATGCGACGCATCCTCCGCAATCTGCTCAAGGAGTTGGGTTTCACCAACGTCGATGAAGCCGAGGACGGCCAGGCCGCGCTGCACAAGCTCAGAAGCCAGACATTCGATTTCGTCGTGTCCGACTGGAACATGCCGAACATGACTGGCATCGAGCTTCTGCGCAATGTACGCGCCGACGCCCAGCTCAAGCATCTCCCCTTCCTGATGATTACGGCGGAGGCGAAGCGCGAGAACATCATCGAAGCGGCCCAGGCCGGCGCTTCGGGCTACATCGTCAAACCCTTTACCGCTGCCACATTGGAAGAAAAGCTGGGCAAAGTCTTCCAGAGCGTGGCCAAGTAAGCAGAAAACCGAGGGAGGCTACGTGCCGGATAATCACTTGGAAAACGGCGATTCGCCCGAACTCGAGGCCCTGTTCGATCGTGTCGCTCACGACACGCATGTACAGGAAGCCCCGGCCGCGCCGATCGCTGCCGTCGTGCCCGCCCCATCAGCAGATGGCGACAGCGCCGAATTGCAGGCACTGTTTGACAGTGTCGCCGCCGCACCCGTTGCGCCACCCGTCGTACCGACGCCCGCCCCCGACCTGAGTGCCGCCGGCGACAGCCCGGAACTCGAAGCGCTGTTCGACAGCGTGGCCGCCAGCGTGGCCCCGGTCGCGCCCCCGCCCCCGGTCGTCGCGCAGGTGACCGCCGCCGGCGACAGCCCGGAACTCGAGGCGCTGTTCGACAGCGTGGCCAGCCAGGCCGCGGTCAGCGCAGACGCGCCAGCCGCTGCGGCACCCGTTGCCTCCGCTGACAACATGTATTCGCGAGTGGGCCAGCTGACCCGCAAGCTGCATGATGCGCTGCACGAACTCGGCTACGACAAATCCCTCGAACGCGCCGCCAGTGCCATTCCCGACGCGAAAGACCGGCTGTCCTATATCGCCACGCTGACGGAAAACGCCGCCGAGCGCGTGCTGAACGCCACCGACCGCGCGCAACCGCACCAGACCCGTCTGGAGAGCGGCGCCGCTGCCCTCGCCAGCGACTGGGACAAGGTGTTTGCCAACCAGTCGTCGCTGGAAGCCTTCAAGGCACTGGCGAAGTCGACGCGCGGCTACCTGGCCGAAGTGCCCGAACATACGCATGCCACGTCTTCCGAGCTGATGGAAATCGTCATGGCGCAGGACTTCCAGGATCTGACGGGTCAGGTGATCAAGAAGGTCGTGGAGATGGTCCAGCACATGGAGCAGGAACTGCTGTCGTTCCTGATGGAATACCAGCCGGAAATCAAGCCGGACCCGACCGAGCTCCACTCGCTGGAAAACGGCCCGGTCGTCAATCCGGCCAACCGCACCGACGTGGTAACCGACCAGAAGCAGGTCGACGACCTGCTGGCAAGTCTGGGTTTCTGATGCATACTGCATACACAACACTTTTCTCGCAGAGGCTGTCATGAGCGACTTCGCCGGAATGGAAGAACTGCTTCAGGATTTCCTGACAGAGTCTCTCGAATTGCTGTCCGATGTGGACAACAAACTGGTTGAACTGGAAAAGCGTCCCAACGACAAGGGACTGCTGAACGACATTTTCCGGGGCTTCCATACCATCAAGGGCGGTGGCGGTTTCCTGAACGCCACCCCGCTGGTGAATCTGTGCCACCGCACGGAAAACCTGTTCGACAAGCTGCGCAATGGCGAGCTGACGCTGTCCAGCGAGATCATGGACGTGATCCTCGACGCCACCGGCGTGGTTCGCGACATGTTCAGCTACATGGCGCAGGGCCGCATGCCGTCGCCGGCCGATCCGGCCATCCTGTCCAATCTCGACGCCGCACTGGCCGGACAGACGCCTGCCGTTGCGGCAGCGGCCCCGGCAGCGCCGGCCGCCCCGGCCGCCCCGGGCGAGCCGAACTGGCAGCAGCTGTACCAGGCCGTCGTCGTACCGGCAGACAGCGTCGCGCAGATTGCCGGTGGCGGTACGGCTGTCGTGCCGACCTCGGCCCCGGTGGCGCCAGCCCCCGCTCCGGCACCAGCCCCGGTGCCGGCCGCCCGCGATCGTGCGCCGGCCAAGGCCAATACCCAGGTCGCCGCACCGCAGGAAACCACCATCCGGATCGATACCCACCGTCTCGACCAGGTGCTGAACCTGTCCGGTGAAATCGGCCTGACCAAGAACCGCCTGACCACGATCCGTACCGAGATCATGCAGGGCAACCTTGGCACGAACACGCTGCGTGCACTTGACGAAGCGGTCAGCCAGCTCGACCTGCTGGTCGGCGACCTGCAGAACGCGGTCATGAAGACGCGGATGCAGCCGATCGGCCGCCTGTTCCAGAAGTACCCGCGACTGGCCCGCGATCTGGCCCGCCAGCTCGGCAAGGAAGTGGAACTGGTGCTGTCCGGTGAGGAAACCGAACTCGACAAGACCATGATCGAGGATCTGAACGATCCGCTGGTCCACCTGGTGCGCAACGCGGTCGACCACGGTACCGAATCCACCGAGGAGCGCATTGCCGCCGGCAAGCCGGTCAAGAGTATCGTGCAGTTGTCCGCCCGTCAGGTCGGTGACCACATCGTCATCGAAATCGTCGACGACGGTCGCGGCATGCGTGCCGACATGCTGCGCAAGAAGGCCGTCGACAAGGGCCTGATCGACAGCGAAACCGCACAGGCACTGGACGACAAGCAGGCACTGCAACTGATTTTCCTGCCCGGTTTCTCGACCAAGGACCAGATTTCCAGCGTCTCCGGTCGTGGCGTCGGCATGGACGTGGTGCGGACCAACATCCAGCGCCTGAACGGCCGCATCGACATCACCTCGGTGCCGGGCGAAGGCACCCGCCTCAGCGTCTCGCTGCCGCTGACGCTGGCCATCCTGCCGGTGCTGGTGGTCAAGGTCTGCCAGCAGGCCTTTGCCGTGCCGCTGGCCATGGTGCGCGAGATCATCCCGATCGACCCGAACAGCATCCAGGAAGTCTCGGCCCGCCCGACCATCGTCGTCCGCGACGAGATCCTGCCGGTGCGCGGTCTGGCCGACCTGCTCGGCTGGCCGGCAACCCAGGAGCCGGCATTCGGCGTACTGATGCAGTCGGCGGAGAAGACCTTCATCCTCGCCATCGACGCTTTCGTCGGTCGGGACGATGTGGTGATCAAGCCGCTGCAGAACATCCGTCCGAAGGGGGTGGCCGGTGCCACGCTGTCCGGCGATGGAGCCGTGGTGCTGGTGCTGGACATGGAAGGTCTGCTGTCGGCCGAGTCCAAGGAAAAGGGCGGCCATCTGAGCCCGGCCCTGCTCGACCTGGCCATCTGACCGGCCCCGGGAGATCACCGCTTCGCCGGCGATCTCCCGGCCGTTTCCCCGTCCCGCACCGCTGCGGGACGCTGTCGTTTGCCTTCCAGTGATTTCAGCAGAGTCGCCATGCAACCCTCCCCGGCCTTTATCGGTCGCCAGCCGGTCCTGAACCGGAACCAGCAGATCATCGGTTACCAGTTGCTGTTCCGCCCGGCAGCAACCGGGCCGATGCCGGCGGCCGACGACGAACCGGCCAATGGTGCCCACGTGCTGGTCAACACCCTGTCCAGCATGGATGCGGCGGCACTGATCGGCAACAAGTTCGCCTTCATCAAGGTCGGACAGGGTCTGCTGGTCAGCGAATTCCTCGAACTGCTGCACCCGCGCCGCGTCATTCTCGAGCTGTGCCCGTCGCTGCCGGCCAGCGCCGAAATGCGCCGCCGCGTCATACATCTGCGGCAGCACGGCTTCGGGCTGGCACTGGACGACTATCAGCCCGGCGGCGAGCAGGACAGCTTCCTGCCGGCCATCAACTATGTAAAGCTGAACCTGGCGAGGCTTGGCCAGGAGCGGCTGGAAAAGACCGCCGCCACGCTGCGACAGCACCCGGTGATCCTGATCGCCGAGCAGGTCGAGAGCCATGATGACTTCCGCTGGTGTCGCTCGATCGGCATCGACGGTTTCCAGGGCCACTACTTCACCCGCGCCGAAACCCTTAACAACCGCAGCGTCCACCCGCAGCTGGCCAATATCATCAACCTGCTGAACATGCTGCGCGGCAACGCCGACCTGGACGAAATCGAACTCGGTTTCCGCCAGGACGTGGCAATGAGCTACAAGCTGTTCCACTACATCAATTCGGCCGGCTTCGCACTGGTCAACGAAGTCGCCTCGTTCCGCCAGGCCGTCACCCTGCTCGGCTACCAGAAGCTCTACCGCTGGCTGACATTGCTGCTGGTCACGGCCAGCGAGGAAGTCGGCGCCCCGTCGGCCCTGCTGAAAACCGCTGTCACCCGCGGCCGTTTCATGGAGCTGCTGACGCGCAATATCGGCCACGGTCATGAAAGCGACAACGGCTTTATCGTCGGCATGTTCTCGCTGATCCATGTCCTGCTGGAAATGCCGCTCGAGTCGGCACTCGACAATCTGCTGCTGCCGGAAATCGCCCGCCATGCGCTGCTGGAACAGTCCGGCTGGCTGGGTCAGCTGCTGCAGCTGGTCATTGCCTGCGAAGATCCGGCGCTGCGCGATGTGCAGGTGCTGGCCGAAGCGCTCGGCCTGTCGGCCCAGACCCTGAACAGCGCCCATGTCGCCGCGCTGGGCTGGGTGGAAGAGCTGCGGATTTAACCGGACAGGTGCCGGGGCCGGCGAGCCGGGCCGGCAATGTGCTACGCTACGCGCTGTCCGTCATCGCCACACACACGTCCCTGTGCCCTGCGGGACGTTTTCGTTTCCACGCGGCCGGCCCGACCGGCGGCGTTCTGTTCAGCTGCCCCGATAATGAATCTGATCGCGCTCGATACCTCGACCGAATACCTGTCCATCGCCGTCCGTTTTGACGGCGTGGTCCACGCCCACCACAGCCATGTCGGCCAGAAACACGCCGAAGCAACCCTGCCGCAACTGGCCGAACTGCTGGCCGAAGCCGGACGGCCGCTGGCCGACGTCGATGCCATCGTGTTCGGTCAGGGACCGGGCTCGTTTACCGGACTGCGCATCGGCTGCGGCCTCGCGCAGGGACTGGCCTTTTCCTGTGCCAAATCGCTGATCGGCATTCCGACGCTCGACGCACTGGCGGCAACGGTCGACACGCCGTGCGTGCTGGCCTGTCTGGATGCGCGGATGGGCGAAGTCTATGCGGCCGGTTACGACCGCCGCGACGGCAGCCAGCCGATCCCGATGGGCCTGTATGCCCCGGAGGCCCTGCCGGTGATCGACGGCATTCGCTGGGTCGGCGCCGGCAGTGGTTTCGATGCCCATGCCGAAGCGCTGGCAAGCCGGCTTGGCAACACGCTGGCGGCCGTCGAGCCCGGGCGTCAGCCATCGGCGCTGGCCATGCTGGCACTGGCCGACAGTGGCCGCTATCCGCTGGTTCCGCCCGAGCGGGCCGAACTGCTGTACCTGCGCAACAAGGTGGCACTGACCACCCGCGAACGGGAAGCGCGATGAATCCGCAGTTCCGGCCGGCGACCGATGCCGACACTGAGCGGCTGGCAGCCATTGCCGCCGGCGCCCGGGACGGCGCCTGGACGCGCGGTCAGATCGCCGGCTCGCTGCACGGTGGCAGCCAGGTGCTGGTGGCACAGATTGACGCCGACATTGTCGGTTTCGCCGTGCTGCAGACCGTGCTCGACGACGCCGAGCTGCATGACATAGTCATTGCCCGTGACTGGCAGCGCCGCGGTCTCGGTCGTCAGCTGCTCGATACCGTACTCGCCGCAGCCCGCACGGCAGGGGCGACCCGACTGCTGCTTGAAGTCCGCGCCGGCAACGGTGCGGCACTGGCGCTGTACACCGCCCGCGGCTTTGTCCGCTGTGGTGTGCGCCGCGACTACTACCGTACCGATAACGGCCGTGAAGACGCCATCCTGATGGAGATCGCCCTGTGAGCCGCCGCGACTTGCTGTTGAAGGAACTGGGACTGACTGTGTGGCGCCAGCGCCCCGGCCGTGCCGCCACCGCTGCCGAGCCGGATGACGACGTGCAGCCGGACGCCATCGGCACGCCCGCGCCGGTCGTTACGGCCGCTGAAACCGCCATGCCCGCCGCGCCCGCAGAGGTCCCCGACCTCCCGGTCATGCCGGAAACCCGGCACGAAGCGCCGGCCCTGCGCGACTGGGCAGAGCTGGAGCAACAGGTGCCGGCATGCCAGCGCTGTTCACTGAACGAAACCCGCACCCGGACCGCGCTCGAGCGCGGCAATCGGCAGGCTGCGTTGATGATTGTCGGTGAAGCGCCCGGCGAGCAGGAAGACCGCCTTGGCCAGCCGTTCGTCGGTCCGGCCGGCAAGCTGCTGGACGCCATGCTGACCGCCACTGGCTGGGACCCGGAGCGGGATGTCTATATCGCCAACGTGCTGAAGTGCCGGCCGCCAGGCAACCGCAACCCGCAGCAGGCGGAAATGGTTGCCTGTGTCGATTATCTGGCCGACCAGTTGCGGCTGGTCCGGCCGAAGCTGATCCTGTGCGTCGGCCGCATTGCCACCCAGGCACTGCTGGACAGCGAACAGGCGATCTCGCGGCTGCGCGGACAGGTTCACCACTGGCACGGCGTGCCGCTGATCGTCAGCTACCACCCGGCCTATCTGCTGCGCAACCTGCCGGACAAGGCCCGCGCCTGGCAGGACCTGTGCTTTGCGCGCAAGACCCTGGCCGGGTTGATGGCCGCCGGCTGACGCGCCCGCCTCAGTCCAGCGTCGGCAGCACGTCCGGCGCCAGCATCACCTGATTCTTGCCGCCGACCTTGGCCTTGTACATGGCATGGTCGGCGCGCTCGATCAGGTCGAGCTCGTTTTCACCCGGCATCCAGCGGGCGACGCCGGCCGAGAAGGTGATCACCACATGGTCTTCATGGGCCATGAAGAAGGTCTTGGTCAGTTCGCGCTGCAGGCGCTCGATGATTTCACAGCCGCTTTCCGCGTCAGTCCCCGGCATCAGGATGATGAATTCCTCACCGCCGAAGCGCGCCACCCCGTCACTGGGGCGCACGCGCGACTGCACCACCGATACCACATGTCGCAGCGCATCATCGCCGACCAGGTGGCCGTAGTGGTCGTTCAGCTGCTTGAAATTGTCGATATCGATCAGCGCCAGCGACAGCGGCGAGCGTTCGCGCTGCGCCCGGTCACTTTCTCGCGAGAACAGCTCATCCAGCCCGCGCCGGTTCAGGGCGCCGGTCAACTGGTCTTCCTTGACCCGGGCACTGGCTTCGACCAGCTCGCTTTCCAGCTGGCGGATGCGTTCGTTGACCACGCCGACCTGCAGCCTGGCGTCCACCAGCTCGTCACGGGCATTGACCAGGTCGAGGTGGACAGCACGCGTGTCGGCCATCAGGCTGTCGACGATGCCATGCAGCGCCAGCGGGTCCCGGCTGGCATTGATCGCTTCGGCATAGCCGCTGAAGCGGGTCTGGTATTCATCAGTGTTTTCGGACAGCAGGCTGACGCGGTGGATAAAGCTGTCGAGCATGTGCCGCATCGAATCGGTCGCCTCGTCGAGGCTGTGGCGCAGCAGGCCCTGGCGATAGACCGCTTCCTTCAGTCCGGCCTCGACCTGATACAGCTTGCGCATCGACACCGGCGAATCGGCCAGCAGCGCACGCACGGCGCTGATCTGGCCCTGCACGTGCGCGTCAGAGCCGATAAAGTCGACCAGATTTTCCAGCAGCAGGTCCAGAATGCGGGTAATGGCGGTGGTCAGCCGCTCGTCCTGCTGGGTCGCCAGTTCCAGCCGGATCCAGAAACGCTTGAGCCGGCGCGACACCATGACCAGATCCTCGTCGCGCTCGCCACTGTCCAGTCCCTGCGCCAGCTGGACCAGTTCATGCTGCAGCTCCGGATAACCGGCCAGGCGCGGATGCACCCCCAGCGTCAGCGCTTCGCGCAGCGCGGCCAGACAGGCCTGCACGGCCGGGCTCGCCTCGGTGGCCGCTCCGCCGGCAGCCGGCACCGCATCGATGGCGTCGAACAGCAGGTCGCCATCGGCGCTCTGCACTGCCGCGCCCATGCTCCAGCTGCTGACCAGTCCCTGCAGCTTGTCATACAGCTGCGCCGGCCGCGCGCCACGGCTGGCCAGCACCCGGTCCAGCGTATCGCGCTTGTGACTCTGGGTCACCGCCAGCGGCATGTCCCAGGCCCGGATCAGACCGCGCAGCAGCGCGCTCCAGTCCTGGCCGGCCAGTTGCTGCTCGATCAGCATCTGCATCAGTTCGAGCAACTGGTCTGCTGCTTCATCCCACTGCTGCCGTTCGATCTGCTGCTGCAGGCGGCTGAAGCGCGGCGCCAGATCGATGGCACCGGGCAACAACTCCATGCGGGCCAGCAATGGCGCCGACAGCGGAGCCACCGGCGCCGGAAACTCGCCGATTTCGTCGTAGACGCGCTGATAGTTTTCCGGCGTGGGCGGAAGCTTGCGCGCAGCAAGCGTCAGCAGGGTTTCACGGGCTAGCTCGGTAGGCGTCATTAACGGAAAATTTCACAAGCATGTGGACAGACGATTATAGGGGAGTGTCTTCATGCAAAGCGGTTTCCGACAGCGAAAAACACTCTGGCGCGACGGACTGCAGCAAGAGACTCAACGTCCGGACGGACGGCCCAGCACCTGGAAAAAGACTTCGCCGGGCTTGACCATGCCCAGCTCGTTGCGGGCACGTTCCTCGACGGCTTCGTGCCCCTGTTTGAGGTCGCGGACATCGGCCGCCATCGCCGTATTGCGCGCGAGCAGCCGCTCGTTCACCGTCCGTTGCTCGGACAGCTGGCTTTCGATCTGCATGACGCGGATCCAGCTGCCCTTGCCGAACCACATGGGCCACTGCAGGACGAGGATGCCGACGACAAGAATGAGGGTGACGGAGCGCATGGGCGTTGAAGAGGCACCACCGTATTCCGGTGGTGCCTGCAGTGACATTACTTCAGATGATAGAACGCGGCGCGGCCCGGGTAGTACGCGGCAGCACCGAGTTCCTCTTCGATGCGCAGCAACTGATTGTATTTCGCCATGCGATCGGAGCGCGACAGCGAGCCGGTCTTGATCTGCATGCAGTTGGTCGCCACCGCCAGATCGGCAATGGTGCTGTCTTCGGTTTCACCCGAGCGATGGCTCATCACGCTGGTGTAACCCGAACGCTTGGCCAGATCCACCGCCTTCAGCGTTTCGGTCAGCGAGCCGATCTGGTTGATCTTGACCAGCAGGCTGTTGGCGATGCCCTGGCGGATGCCTTCGCCGAGGATCTTCGGGTTGGTGACGAACACGTCGTCGCCGACCAGTTGCACGTCACGGCCCAGCTTGTCGGTCAGGATCTTCCAGCCGGCCCAGTCGTGCTCGCTCATGCCGTCCTCGATCGAGATGATCGGGTAGTTCGATGCCAGGGTGGCCAGGTAGTCGGCGAAGCCTTCGCTGCTCAGTTGCAGCCCTTCGCTGGCCAGATGGTACTTGCCGTCCTTGTAGAACTCGGAGCTGGCGCAGTCGAGTGCCAGCAGCACGTCTTCGCCCGGCACATAGCCGGCCGCATCGATCGCGTCGAGCACCATCTTCAGCGCGTCTTCATTGCGGGCCAGGTTCGGTGCAAAACCGCCTTCGTCGCCAACGGCGGTCGAATGGCCGGCCTTGTTGCACAGCTTCTTCAGCGCATGGAACACTTCGGCGCCGCAGCGCAGCGCTTCGCGGAAGCTGCCGGCGCCCACCGGCATGATCATGAATTCCTGGATGTCGAGCGTGTTGTTCGCGTGCGCGCCGCCATTGATGACGTTCATCATCGGCACCGGCAGGCTCATCGGACCGGCGCCGCCGAGGTAGCGGTACAGCGGCAGCCCGGCTTCCTGGGCTGCGGCCTTGGCGGTCGCCACCGAGACGGCCAGGATCGCGTTCGCGCCGAGGCGACCCTTGTTGTCGGTGCCGTCCAGCGCCAGCATGGTCTGGTCGATATAGCCCTGGTCGGCGGGATCGAGGCCGATCAGCGCTTCGCAGATTTCACCGTTGACATGCTCAACCGCCTTCAGCACGCCGCGGCCGAGGTAGCGTCCTCCGTCACCGTCGCGCAGTTCGAGCGCTTCCTTCTCGCCGGTCGAGGCACCGGACGGCACCGCCGCACGGCCCATCACGCCGCTGTCGAGCCATACATCGCACTCGACAGTCGGATTGCCGCGCGAATCCAGCACTTCCCGGGCGATCACATCAACGATCGAACTCATCAAGACTCCCCTTCAATTTCGGACGTAGTTGTAGAGCAACACAGTATTTGCGGCAGCCGCCCACCCGGAGTGGTACAGGCTGCCGCATCAGCAAACGCCCTCGCAAACGCGAAGGCGGAGAATACAAACCGGCCGGCATGACGCCGGCCCGTTCCGGTATTGCCGACCGGCAACACCCTGATACCCGATTACAGACCGGTCTCGGCCAGCGGACGGGACTTGACCAGGCGGTCAAGCTCGACCAGCGTGGCCAGCAGTTCATACAGCCGCGGCAGCGGCCAGGCGTTCGGCCCGTCCGACATTGCCCTGGACGGCTCCGGATGGGTTTCCATGAACAGCCCGGAGATGCCGGCCGCAACGGCGGCACGCGCCAGCACCGGCACGAACTCGCGCTGACCGCCGGAACTGGTACCCTGCCCGCCCGGCAACTGCACCGAGTGGGTCGCGTCATACACGACCGGGCAACCGGTATTGCGCATGATCGCCAGCCCGCGCATGTCGGATACCAGGTTGTTGTAGCCGAACGACGCACCGCGTTCGCACACCATCACCGTATCGCCGTCATGGCCGGCTTCACGCGCCGCGTGACGGGCCTTGGCCACCACATTCAGCATGTCGCCCGGGGCAAGGAACTGCCCCTTCTTGATGTTTACCGGCTTGCCGGTCGCAGCAACGGCGCGAATGAAGTCGGTCTGCCGGCACAGGAAGGCCGGCGTCTGCAGCACGTCGACCACGCTGGCGGCGATCGGCGCCTCGGCTTCGGTATGCACATCGGTCAGGATCGGCACGCCAACCTGCTTGCGGACCTTCTCCAGAATGCGCAGCCCTTCGTCGATGCCGTAACCGCGGAACGACTGGTCCGAACTGCGGTTGGCCTTGTCGTAGCTCGACTTGTAGATGAACGGAATGCCGAGGCTGTCGGCAATTTCCTTGATCTGCCCGGCGGTGTCGATGGCGAACTGCTCGCCCTCGATCACACACGGCCCGGCAATCAGGAACAACGGCTGGTCGAGGCCAGTTTCGAATCCGCACAGTTTCATGGATAGCGTCCTTGTCGGTACGGCACGGCCGCCTCGCAGTCGAGAGCGGCCCCGGGGTGCCGGATTAGCGGTTCTTTTCCGCCTGGTAGGCCAGTGCGGCTTCGATGTACGCGGTGAACAGCGGGTGGCCGTCACGCGGGGTCGAGGTGAACTCGGGGTGGAACTGGCAGGCGAAGAACCAGCGGTGATCCGGCAACTCGACGGTTTCCACCAGTTGCTCGGCACCGGTCGAACGGCCACTGATCTTCAACCCGGCGGCTTCGAGGCGCGGCACGTAGTAGTTGTTCACTTCGTAGCGGTGGCGATGACGTTCGACAATGGTGTCGGCGCCGTACACCCGTGCCGCCAGCGAGCCCTGCTCCAGCCGGCATTCCTGCCCGCCCAGACGCATGGTGCCGCCGAGGTTCGAGTTTTCGTCGCGGGTTTCGACCTTGCCGTCGTGGTTCACCCATTCGTCGATCAGCGCCACAACCGGGTATTCCGTTTCCGGATCGAACTCGGTCGAATTGGCACCGGCCAGGCCGGCCTTGTCGCGTGCGTATTCGATCAGCGCGATCTGCATGCCGAGACAGATGCCGAGATACGGGATGTTGTGCTCGCGGGCGTAACGGACCGCCTTGATCTTGCCTTCGACGCCGCGCTTGCCGAAGCCGCCCGGCACCAGGATCGCATCCATGCCGCGCAGTGCGGCGCAGCCGTCGCGCTCGACTTCTTCGGAGTCGATGTAGTTGATGTTCACTTCGCTGCGGGTGTGGATGCCGGCATGCTTCAGCGCTTCGGACAGCGACTTGTACGATTCGGTCAGGTCGACGTACTTGCCGACCATGGCAATATTGACCGAACGCGACGGGTGCTCGATCGCATCGATGATGCGGTCCCAGGCCGACAGGTCGGCCTTCGGCAGATCGAGCTGCATGTGCTCACAGATGATGTCGTCGATGCCCTGGGCATGCAGCATCGCCGGCACCTTGTAGATCGAATCGGAGTCGTAGCAGCCGATGACGGCGTTTTCTTCCACATTGCAGAACAGCGCGATCTTGCGCTTTTCGTCGTCCGGCAGCTCGCGGTCCATCCGGCACAGCAGGATGTCCGGCTGGATGCCGATCTCGCGCAGTTCCTTCACCGAGTGCTGGGTCGGCTTGGTCTTGATTTCGCCGGCGGTGGCAATGAACGGCACGTACGACAGGTGGACGTACAGCGTGTTCTTGCGGCCGAGATTCGAGCGCATCTGGCGGATGGCTTCCAGGAACGGCAGCGACTCGATGTCGCCGACCGTGCCGCCGATTTCGACGATGGCGACGTCGACATTGCCGGCGCCTTCGCGCACCTTGAGCTTGATCTCGTCGGTGATGTGCGGGATCACCTGCACGGTCCCGCCGAGATAGTCACCGCGGCGTTCCTTGCCGATGACGGCCTCGTACACCTGCCCGGTGGTGAAGTTGTTCGACTTGCGCATCTTCGACTTGATGAAGCGCTCGTAGTGGCCCAGATCAAGGTCGGTTTCGGCCCCGTCCTCGGTCACGAACACTTCGCCGTGCTGGAACGGGCTCATCGTGCCCGGGTCGACGTTGATGTAGGGGTCCAGCTTCAGCATGGTGACTTTGAGACCACGCGATTCGAGGATAGCCGCAATGGACGCGGCGGCGATGCCTTTACCCAGTGAGGAGACAACGCCGCCGGTAACAAAGATGAACTTGGTCATGGGAATACAGACTCAACGGAATCCGGGATTGTAGCCGTAAAGCGCGGGCCACTCAATTGACAGCTGGTCAACACATTGACTTTAGACGACAATCGGAACCGCCCGCGCGTCGTGTTGCGAACCGCCGGGCTGCAGTCCCCGTCCCGAGCCCCCCGCCGCAACACCTGCTCTGGCAAAGGCTTGAGCAGGCAGGTCTTTTTATGCTATAAAGCCCGCTTTTACCGGATTCTGGAGATTTAACATCATGGCGCGAGTTTGCAAAGTGACCGGCAAGCGTCCGATGGTGGGCAACAATGTTTCCCACGCCAATAACAAGACCAAGCGTCGGTTCCTGCCGAACCTGCAGTACCGTCGCTTCTGGGTTGAGAGCGAGAACCGCTGGGTTCGCCTGCGCGTGTCGAACGCTGCGCTGCGCACCATCGACAAGGTCGGCATCGAAGTCGTGCTGGCCGATCTGCGCGCTCGCGGCGAATTCTGATTTCGCCTCTCCCCAAGTTTAGTTAAGGAACGCCACCATCATGCGTGACAAGATCAAGCTGGAATCGACCGCTGGTACCGGTCATTTCTACACCACGACCAAAAACAAGCGCACCATGCCGGAAAAGATGGAAATCAAGAAATTCGATCCGGTTGCGCGCAAGCATGTGATCTACAAGGAAACCAAGCTCAAGTAATTGAGCGGGTTGCCGAGTGGATTCGGCTCACACCACCTCTCGGCAGGTCACGCCCATTCGTTGGGAATTGCCCGGCCGGTCGGGTAAGAAAAACCGCCCCTGCAGCGATGCGCGGGCGGTTTTCATTTTGTGCGGTGACGGACGGCTCAGTGCCCGGCCTCGCGGCGCTTGACCGGGCGATGCTCGCGATAGATGGCGGCCAGTGTCCGCAGCACTTCGCGCGAGCGGCTGTCGGACAGGGTCGTGTGCAGCATGATCCTGGATGACGGCAAGGGCGGCAGCCCGAGGCGCTGGCTGACCTCGATGCTGTCGGCCGGGGCAAGACGGCAGGAACAGGCGGCAACCGCCAGGCCCGCCGACACGGCGGCCATGACGGCGGCGTGGCCACCGCCGACGAACACCTCGTTCCATTCGATACCAGCCTGGATCAGCGCCCGGGTGGACACATCGCGCACACCGCAGCAGGTCGCCAGCGCGGCCAGTCTCAATGGCTCTCCCTCCCGTTGCTCGTAATCCGGTGCGGCAAACCAGCCGAAGTATTCCGGCCCGAGGTCTTCGCCGTCACGGCGGTCGTCCTCCTGGCGGACGATCACCGCATCCAGTTCGCCACCGTCAAAAGCATCCAGCAGGCTGCGGGAATTTTCCAGCCGGACCTCGATGATCAACGCCGGATCACGGGCATTCAGACGGGCCAGCAGCATCGGGATTTCCGGCCCCGCCACATGCTCGGCAATACCCAGCCTGAAATGACGGCATTCGGACCCAAGCGCGGTCACGGCGCGCTCGTGCGCGGCAATAAAGTCGCGGGCGGCGTGAATGAAGACCGCGCCCTGCGCTGACAGCCGCACCAGACGCGGCGTCCGTTCGATCAGTTTGCAGCCCAGCCGTTGTTCCAGCCGTTTCAGTTTCACGCTGATGGCGCCCTGCGTCGTTCCCAGGACTTCGGCCCCCTTGGTGAAACTCTGGAAGTCGGCAATGGTCACGAAGGCCTGCACGGCATCCACATCCAGCGTCAGCTTGCTCATCAACCATCCGGAATTGTTGTCACTGATATGCTCAATCATAGCATTTACCGATAGCTTGCTTCTTTCTACCATGCACTTCCGAGCCATTTGTCCGTAGCCACTCACCGGAAGACTGTTCATGAACCCCGCCCCCCACCACCAGGAGCGACTTGCCCTGGCCTCGGTTTGCCTGTCCGCCCTCATGCTGGGGCTGGAAATCTCCAGCGTACCGCCCATCCTGCCCATCATCGAGCAGGTCATGCATGCCGGCTTCAGGCAGCTCCAGTGGGTCATGGCGGCCTACACCCTCGCCATGACCACCATCCTGATGGCCGCCGGGACGCTGGCCGACCGCTATGGCCGCAAGCGCCTGTTCCTGACCGGCATCGTCGCCTTTGCCGCGACATCGCTGGTATGCGGTCTGACTGAAAGCGCCCCGGTCCTGATTGCCGCGCGCTTCCTTCAGGGCCTGAGTGCGGCGCTGATGCTGATCTGCCAGGTCACCATCCTGTCCAGCCAGTTCCGGGCCGGGCGCGAGCGCGGCCGGGCCTTCGCCTGGTGGGGCATCATTTTCGGCATCGGTCTGGGCTTCGGCCCGATTATCGGCAGTGCCATTCTGGCGCTGGCAAACTGGCGATGGGTCTTCCTGGTCCATGTCGTTCTGGCCGTTGTCACGCTGTTCCTGGCCCGGGCCGGCGTGCGCGAATCGCGCGACCCGCATGCCCACAGTCTGGACCTGGCCGGCATCCTCACCCTGTCGGTCGCCATTTTCTGCCTGGTGCTGTTCATTACCCAGGGACCGGTGCTCGGCTTCGACAGCCCGGCCGCCCTCGGCATCATCAGCCTGTCGGTCGCGAGTCTCGCCGGCTTCGTCCTGGCGGAAAGGACCAGCCGCCGACCCATGATCGACTTCGCGGTGTTCAGGGTGCGCAATTTTTCCGGCGCCCTGCTGGGCTCGATGGGGATGAACTTCAGCTTCTGGCCATTCATCATCTACCTGCCGATCTATTTCCATGCCGGGCTGGGCTACGACAGTGTGCAGACCGGGCTTGCCCTGCTGGCCTATACCCTGCCGACACTGTTCATTCCGCCGCTGGCAGAGCGCCTGTCGCTGCGCTACCAGCCGGGGATCGTGATTCCCGCCGGACTGTCGATCATTGGTCTGGGCTTCGTGTTGATGAAAATTGGCAGCGAGTCGGCACAACCTGGATGGCTGATCCTGCCCGGCTGCGTGCTCGCCGGCATCGGTCTTGGCCTGACCAACACACCGGTCAGCAACACCATTACCGCCGCGGTATGCAGCGAACGCGCGGGCATGGCGTCCGGCATGGACATGAGTGCGCGCATGACCTCACTCGCCTTCAACATTGCCCTGATAGGGTTCATTCTGGTGGAAGGCACCATGGCCAGCCTGCGCGACACGCTGAAAATGCAGGATGGCGCCGGACTGCGCCTGTTCGCGGAAAAGATCATTGCGGCCGCCGACCCGACGGCACAGGCAGCCCTGCTGGCGCAGTCGACGGTTCCGGGCGACGCAGTCCACGCCGCCCTGGCATCCGGCTTCGGCTGGGTCATGAGCTATGGCGCCGGCAGCGCCTTCCTGCTGTCACTGGGCAGCCTCATCCTCTTTGCCCCCGGCAGGACAGCGAGACACCCCGGGTGCCCCCGCCCCTGCGAGCAGGCCTAGAAACCCGGCACCGCAGCCGCCGCAGTCAGCCGGACGGGCACCGACGCTTCTCACGGCGCAGGTACCCGAAAGGTCACCACGAAGAACGGACGAGCGCAGCGAGGTCCCCTCGCGGCGGCGAGGGCGGAGGGTGGCGGGGTGAAACAGGGGACTGCCGTGCTCCACCGCCCCCGCAATCAGTCGGGCGTGCACCGACGCCACTCCCCTCCCCCGCGCTCATCAAAGGCGGCAGTCAAAACCGGTACTGGCCCTTGACCCACCAGGTCCGGCCCGGCTCATTGACACGGCTGGTCTGCTCATAGCCGGCCACCATGGCACCGGCCTTGCTGACCGACTCGGCATAAGTGCGGTCGAACAGGTTGTCGATGCCGGCGGTCAGCTGCAGGTTCTTCAGCGGCTTGTAGCCGGCATTGATCGACAGCGTGGCAAAGCCCGGCGTCGTGCCCAGGTCGCGACCGATGATATTGCCGGTACCGATGTCGACCCGGTCCTGCGCTGCCACTACCCGCCACAGGCCACCGGCCGACCAGCGGTCATTGTCGTAGTTCAGCGTCACCCGGCCTTCCAGCGGCGGCGTCTGCCCCAGCGGGCGGCCTTCGCTGTCGTTCTCGGCCCAGACATAGGCCAGCGCACCACCCAGCGTCCAGCCGGGCAGGAAGCGCCATTTCACATCGGCCTCACCGCCACGACGGTTGGCGTCGACATTGCGTGCCGTGGTCTTGGCCGCGCGATAGTCGACCAGGATGTAGTCATCGATGCGGCCGGCAAACAGCGACAGCGACGCGGACAGGCTCTCGCCCTGCCACAAGGCGCCCACGTCGAGCTGGTTCAGCGTTTCCGGCTTCA
The DNA here is from genome assembly GCF_003269145.1 of Microvirgula sp. AG722. Lineage (NCBI taxonomy): Bacteria > Pseudomonadati > Pseudomonadota > Betaproteobacteria > Neisseriales > Aquaspirillaceae > Microvirgula > Microvirgula sp. AG722. The sequence goes on from NZ_QLTJ01000001.1 coordinate 169,734, forward strand.
GGTTGAAGCGCGCATTGCGTTCCCAGTAGTCGGCGCCGCGCTCGGCGTGACCAAAGCCGGCATACAGCGTCAGCGGATCGGTGAAGCGCTGTTCGAGACGAATGAAGCCGCTGTCCAGATTGTTGCGCTGGGTCACCCCGTAGTTCGGATTGGCCGTGCCATTCACAAGCTGCTTGTCGTCGCGAGCCTCGTCGCGATCACGGCGCAGGCCGGCGATCAGCCGGGTCCGGGTGGCCAGCGGGTACGACAGCTCGCCATACACGCCGCGCCGTTCCAGCGACATGTCGGCCGCGTACGGCTTGTCGTGGTAGTCGGCGCCCATCATGCCCATGCGGCTGCGGTGCTGGTCATCCTGCCAGTCGAAACCGACATCCAGTTCGCCATCGCCAACGGCAAACTGGGTATAGGCGCGGCCACCGGTCACGGTGCGGTCCGGATTCATCGCCGCCTGCTTCATCTTCGGCGTGCTGCGGAAAGTGTAGTTGTCCATCACGTGGTCGACGTAGCTGCGGAATACCTGCACCCCGACCTTGTTCAGCCAGCTGGTGAGGTTGCGCTGTTCGAACTTGAGATTCCACGCATTGCGATCGAACTTGCTGCCGTCCATGCCACGATCGGCATAGGCGGCCTCGGCGCGACTGATGTCGTAGCTGGCTTCCAGCGTGGTGTTCTCGGTCGGTGTGATGCCGATCGTCAGCGAACCGGCGCGGCGCTTGCTCTCGCTGTGCACCGCATTGCCGTTGCCGTCGTGATAATCGTCGCTGTCATTGGTCTGGGTGCTGATGCGCACATAGGCCTGCGAGCTGCCGGCGGAGAAGTTCAGCCCGGAGTCGACCCGCCCGTCACGACCGATCAGCAGGCTGGCCTGCCCTTCGATGCCCGGCTCGACGAAAGCCGGGGCCTCGCGCTCGAACAGCACCGTACCGGCAAAGGCGACCGGCCCGTGCTTGACCGTCTGCGGCCCTTTCAGCAGCGTCACGCGATCGAAGGTTTCCGGATTCAGGTACGCGGTCGGCGGGTCCATGCGACCGCCGCAGCCGCCATACAGGCCGGTACCGTCGGCCTGGATATCCAGCCGCCCGCCACCAAGGCCGCGAAACAGCGGGTCACCGCCGCTGCCGCCCTTGCGGGTGACATTGAAGCCGGGAATCGCTTTCAGCAGGCCGGCGCCATCTGCCGCCGGCGCCGGCTGATAGGTCGCTCGCGGGTCCAGCGTCACCGTCAGCGGTGCCGTGGTTGGCGCAGCCGTCACCACGACCTCGTCCAGTTGCGTCGCCGCCCCCGCCTCGGGGGAATTTGCAAAAACAGCCGGCGAAACAGCCAAGCCGATAAGAATAGTCTGATTCCGTAAAAACATGACGACATCAATCCGAATAAGAACGGCCGCATGGTAAGCCCATGCGGCCGTTCATCCCTGCGACATAGCGTCGCAGCCGGACCGGTTTCATGTCATTGCGTTGACCGGTATCAACCGGGCTACAGCCCGAGCCGCTGGCACAGCGTCGATACGCTGCCGGCAGCATTCAGCGTATAGAAGTGCAGGCCCGGCGCGCCATTCGACAGCAGCCGGTCGCACAGCTCGGTCACCACATCCAGCCCCAGCGCGCGGATCGAGGCGACATCGTCGCCATAGGCCTGCAGCTTCAGCCGCAGCCAGCGCGGAATTTCGGCGCCGCACAGGTCGGAGAAGCGGGCCAGCTGGCTGAAGTTGTAGATCGGCATGATGCCCGGCACGATCGGGATGTCGACGCCGCGCGCACTGGCTTCGTCGACAAAGGCGAAGTAGGCGTCGGCATTGAAGAAATACTGGGTGATCGCCGAGTTGGCACCGGCACGGACCTTGCCGGCGAAGGCATCGAGGTCGGCACGGGCATTGACCGCCTGCGGGTGATAGTCCGGGTAGGCCGCCACCTCGATATGGAAATGATCGCCGTGGGTATCGCGGATAAACGAAACCAGCTCGTTGGCATAGCGGAACTCGCCGACTTCGCCCATGCCGGACGGGATGTCACCGCGCAGCGCCACCACGTGGCGGATGCCCTTCTCGCGGTATTCGTCGAGGATGGAGCGGATATTGTCCCGGGTCGAGCCAATGCAGGACAGGTGGGGAGCGGCGGCATAGCCGGCGTCACGGATATCGAGCACGGCACGCAGGGTGCCCTCGCGCGTGGTGCCACCGGCGCCGAACGTCACCGAGAAGAAGGCCGGCTTGAAGTGGGCCAGCTGCTTGCGCGCCGTGGCCAGTCTGGCATGCCCTTCTTCGGTCTTGGGCGGAAAGAACTCGAAACTGATGGTGGGTTTGACCGACGACATACCTGGATCTCTGCGAATGATTGCACTTGTCCTGAACTGTGCCTAAAGCGCCCGCCATAGACAAGGTATCCGTTCGCATAACGATATGGCACGCCGACGCAAAAACGCCCGCGGGAGCGATCCCGCGGGCGTCTGTCGGTTGCTGGCAGCGCTTACATGCCGCCCAGCGACTGACGCATGGCTTCCAGGCAGGCGGCGTACAGGCCGTTCGGCAGCACGCCGAGGACCAGCAGGGCCAGGCCGTTCAGGCCGAGCACCAGTTTCATGTCGCCACCGATGGTGAGGTTGTCGCCACTACTGGTGTCGGTCGCGTCGTCAAAGTAGACCACCTTGACCACCCGCAGGTAGTAGAACGCACCGATCAGCGACATCATCACGCCGACCACGGCCAGCCACAGCAGACCGGCGTCGACGGCAGCCTTCAGCACCGCAAACTTGGCGTAGAAGCCGACCATCGGCGGGATACCGGCCATCGAGAACATGGCAAACAGCACCAGCAGCGCGTACCAGGCATTCTTCTGGTTCAGACCCTTGAGGTCATCCATGGTTTCGCATTCGAAACCGGCCCGCGACAGCGCCACCAGGATGCCGAAGCTGGCCAGCGCGGTCAGCATGTAGGTGATCGCGTAGAACAGCGCGGCGGTGTAGCCGGACGGGCTGGCCGCCAGGATGCCGATCAGCAGGAAGCCCATGTGCGAGATGGTCGAGTAGGCCAGCATGCGCTTGATGTTGGTCTGCATGATCGCGGCCAGGTTGCCGAGTACCAGCGAGGCCACGGCCAGGATGACCAGCATCGGCTGCCATGCCACCGCCGCCGGCGCCAGGGCCTGGGCCAGGAAGCGGAAGGTGAACACGAAGGCCGCCAGCTTCGGCGCGGAGCCGATCAGCACGGTGACCGCCGTCGGCGCCCCCTGGTACACGTCCGGCACCCACATGTGGAACGGCACGGCGCCGAGCTTGAACGCGAGGCCGGCAATGATGAACACCAGACCGAAGCTGACCAGGGTGGTATTTGCCTGACCGGCGCCGATGGCGTGCGCCACGTCACTGATCTGCAGCGAACCGGTTGCGCCGTACACCATCGAGATGCCGTACAGCAGCAGGCCGGACGCCAGCGCGCCAAGCACGAAATACTTCATCGCCGCTTCGGTGGCCGGAATCGATTCGCGCGACATGGCGATCATGGCGTACAGCGACAGCGACAGCAGCTCCAGACCGATGTACAGGGTCAGGAAGTGGCTGGCCGACACCATGACGAACATGCCCAGCAGCGAGAACAGCCCGAGGGTAAACAGTTCGCCCTTCAGGAAGCCGCGGTCATGCGCATACTGCCGCGCATAGACGAAGGTGGCGCCGACGGCGACCAGCAGCCCCAGCTTGGACAGGCTCGACACCGGGTCGGCAATGTACATGCCGCTGAAGGTCAGCACCGGGTACGGGACCCAGGACGCGACCACGGCGACGGCGGTGCCGATCAGGGTCAGCATCGACAGTGCATAGGTGACGCCGCGGCGTTCGCTCTTCACGAACAGGTCGATGATGAGGATCGCCAGCGCCGCGCACAGCAGCACGATCTCCGGCAAGGCCGGCATCAGATTCAAATCAGCCCAACTCATTTGATGTGTTTCCTTGTTGCGGGTTGGCGACTTACATCAGCTTGCTCTGAGCCACGTGGCTCAGAAGATCGTTGACGCTGGTGTGCATCACCTCCACGAACATCTGCGGATAGAGGCCCATGCCGAGCACCGCGATGGCCAGCACCGCCAGGATCAGGAACTCGCGCTTGTTCACGTCTTTCAGCTCGGCCACCTTTTCGTTGGCAACGTCACCGAAGATCACCCGCTTGTACATCCACAGCGTGTAGGCAGCGCCGAAGATCAGCGTGGTGCCGGCGAAGAACGCGAACCAGAAGTTGACCTGCACCGCGCCCATGATGACCATGAACTCGCCGACGAAGCCCGACGTGGCCGGCAGGCCGGCGTTGGCCATCGCAAACAGCAGCGCGAACGCGGCATAGATCGGCATCTTGTTGGCCACACCGCCGTAGTCGGCGATATTGCGGCTGTGCAGGCGGTCGTACAGCACGCCGATGCTCATGAACATGGCGGCGGACACGAAGCCGTGCGAGATCATCTGCACCAGCGCGCCTTCGACTGCCCACTGGTTCAGCTGGCCGTCAGGCGTGAACATGAAGAAGCCCAGGGTGACGAAGCCCATGTGCGCGATCGACGAATACGCGACCAGTTTCTTCATGTCGGTCTGTACCAGCGCCACCAGGCCGATATACACCACCGCAATCAGCGACAGCACAATCATCAGCCACTGCAGTTCGCGCGCGGCATCCGGCACGATCGGCAGCAGGAAACGCAGGAAGCCGTAGGCGCCGAGCTTCAGCGTGATGGCGGCCAGCACCATCGAACCGCCGGTCGGGGCTTCCACGTGTGCGTCCGGCAGCCAGGTGTGCACCGGGAACATCGGCACCTTGACCGCGAACGAGAAGAAGAAGGCCACGAACAGCAGGATCTGCGCCGTCATCGACAGCGGCACCATGTGGAACTTCAGGATCTCGAAGCTCCCCTGGGCCTGGAAGTACAGGTAGATGAACGACACCAGCATCAGCAGCGAGCCGAGCAGCGTGTACAGGAAGAACTTGATCGACGCATACACGCGACGCGGTCCGCCCCATACACCGATCACCAGGTACATCGGGATCAGCATCGCTTCGAAGAACACGTAGAACAGCACGGCGTCCAGTGCGGCGAACGCACCGTTGATCAGCCCGGACATGATCAGGAAGGCGGCGAAGTACTGCGCGACGCGCTTCTCGACCACCTGCCAGCCGGCCAGCACCACCAGTACGGTAGTGAAGCTGTTCAGGATGACCAGCCACATCGAGATGCCGTCGACACCCAGATGGTAGTTGATGTTAAGACTGGCGAACCACGGGGTGAACTCCTCGAATTGCATGCCGCCATGCAGCGGCGTGAAATCGAAGTACAGCGGCAACGACAATGCGAAGCCAGCCAGTGCACCGACCAGCGCGATGACTCGCGCCAGCGATGCGTTCCGGTCCCCTCCGGTAGCCAAAGTCAGCAACCCGGCCACGATCGGGACCCAGATCACCAGACTGAGCAGATTCTCACTCATTTTCGAACCTAGCTTTTCTTTCTAAATCGTCTACAGGTCTTAGAAGCCGACCACGAATAGGGTGAGCAGCACCAGCACGCCGATGACCATGGCGGTGGCGTAGCTGTAGATGAAGCCCGTCTGCACCTTGCGTACCACCGCGGCCAGCGAACCGACCACGCGGGCCGAGCCGTTGACGATCAGTCCGTCAATCAGGGTCTGATCGCCGATCTTCCAGAAGCCGGTACCGAGCAGGCGCGAGCCCTTGGCGAATACGGCAAAGTACAGATCGTCCATGTAGTACTTGTTGTCCAGCAGGGTGTAGATCGGGCTGGCGGCTTTGCGGATCGCGGCGGGAATCTGCGGCGCGACCATGTAGAACACGTAGGCAGTTGCCACCCCGGCGATGGCCAGCCACAGCGGCAGCGTCGACAGGGCATGCATGCTCATCGCCGCCGCGCCATGGAACTCTTCGGCGATGACGGACATCGCAGGGTGGAGTTCGGCGTTGACGAAGATGGCCTGCTTGAAGAAGTCGCCATACAGCATCGGTTCGATGGTGAAGTAGCCGATCAGCAGCGACGGGATCGCCAGCAGCACCAGCGGCAGCGTCACGACCCACGGGCTTTCATGCGGCTTGTCGTTCGGGCCCAGACCGTGGTGATGCTCGCCGTGGTCGTCGCCATGATGGTCATGGTGGCCCTTCTGCATCCAGCGTTCCTTGCCATGGAAGACCAGGAAGTACAGGCGGAAGCTGTAGAACGCGGTGACGAACACGCCGGCGATGACGGCGAAGTACGCGAACTGCGCGCCCGGCAGCGTCGAGGCATGCACGGCCTCGATAATCGAGTCCTTCGAGTAGAAGCCGGAGAAGAACGGGGTGCCGATCAGCGCCAGCGAACCGATCAGGCTGGTGATCCAGGTAATCGGCATGTACTTGCGCAGGCCACCCATGTTGCGCATGTCCTGATCATGGTGCATGCCGATGATCACGCTGCCGGCGGCCAGGAACAGCAGCGCCTTGAAGAACGCGTGCGTCATCAGGTGGAACACGGCGACGTTGTAGGCCGAGGCGCCGAGCGCGACGGTCATGTAGCCGAGTTGCGACAGCGTCGAGTAGGCGACGACACGCTTGATGTCGTTCTGCACGATGCCGAGGAAGCCCATGAACAGCGCCGTGATCGAGCCGATGACCAGCACGAAGGACAGCGCGGTATCGGACAGTTCGAACAGCGGGCTCATGCGGGCGACCATGAAGATGCCGGCCGTCACCATGGTGGCGGCGTGGATCAGCGCCGAGATCGGCGTCGGACCTTCCATCGAGTCAGGCAGCCACACATGCAGCGGGAACTGGGCCGATTTGCCCATCGCGCCGATGAACAGCAGGATGCAGGTCACGGTCATCAGCGACCAGTCGGTGCCAGGGATCAGCTGGATGGTCGCGTCCTTCAGTGCCGGCGCGTTGGCAAACACTTCGGTGTAGTTCAGCGAACCGCCGAAGTAGTACAGCACCATGCCGATGCCGAGCGCGAAGCCGAAGTCACCGACCCGGTTGACCAGGAAGGCCTTCAGGTTGGCGAAGATCGCGGTCGGACGCTTGAACCAGAAGCCGATCAGCAGGTAGGACACCAGGCCCACCGCTTCCCAGCCGAAGAACAGCTGGACGAAGTTGTTGCTCATCACCAGCATCAGCATCGAGAAGGTGAACAGCGAGATATAGCTGAAGAAGCGGTTGTAGCCGGGGTCTTCCGCCATGTAGCCGATGGTGTAGATGTGCACCATCAGCGACACCGAGGTCACCACGACCATCATCATCGCCGTCAGCGAGTCGATCAGGAAGCCGACCGAATAGGTATGGCCGGCAACGGTCAGCCAGGTGTAGACGTCACCGTTGAACGGTTGCGCGCCGTTCAGGATGCCGCTCAGAACGCTGATCGAACCGACGCACGACACGGCCACCCCGAGGATGGTCACCATGTGTGCGGCGCGCCGACTGATCGCCCAGCCGAACAGGCCGGCAATCGCGGAACCCGCGAGAGGCGCCAGCGCGATCAGCAGATAGAGGCTTTTCATGTCCATTTTTTTGTCTCTATTCCCTGTGTGCTTAGCCCTTCAGGCTGCCCAAGTCTTCAACGTTGATCGTGTTCAGGTTGCGGAACAGCACAACCAGAATCGCCAGACCGATCGCGGATTCCGCCGCGGCCACGGTCAGGATGAAGAACACGAAGATCTGCCCTGCCGTATCACCGAGGTAATGCGAGAAGGCGATGAAGTTGAAGTTGACCGCGAGCAGCATGAGTTCGATCGCCATCAGCAGCACGATCACGTTCTTGCGGTTCAGAAAGATGCCGAGCACGCTTACCGCAAACAGAACCGCGGCCAGCACGAGGAAGTGCGTCAGTGTGAGCATGTGTTTTTCCTCCCTTTCGCGCCTTAGGCGTTGTTGTCGGTTGTCGGCGCGTCTTCGGCGTCGTCGCGCTTTACGGCCGCCATCTTGACGAGGCGGACGCGGTCATCGCGTTTGACCACTACCTGGGTAGCCGGATCGACCCACTTGGTTTCCTTGCGCTGGCGCTGGGTCAGCGCAATCGCGGCAACGATACCGACCAGCAGCAGCACGGCGGCCAGCTCGAACGGATACAGGTAGGTGGTGTACAGCTGCAGGCCGATGTCGCGGACGTTGCTGTAATCGGCAGCCAGCGGCGCCGGCACTTCGAGTCCGAGCTGGGCATTCGGGCCGCCCAGCACGTAGACCATCTCGGCGATCAGCACGACGGCCACCACCAGCGCGAACGGCAGATGCTTCCAGAACCCTTCACGCAGCTTGTCGAAGTTGATGTCGAGCATCATGACCACAAACAGGAACAGCACCATCACCGCGCCGACATAGACCAGCACCAGCGCGATGGCCAGGAACTCGGACTGCAGCAGCAGCCAGTGGCCGGCGGACACGAAGAAGGCGAGCACGAGGTTGAGCGCCGCGTGCACCGGGTTTTTCGAGGTAATGACCCTCACCCCGGCGAACAGCAGCAGCGCGGACAGCGCGTAGAACAGAATCAGCTGGAACGACATGCTTTCCCCTTAGCGGTATTTCGCGTCGAGTTCGCGGTTCTTGGCGATCTCGGCCTCGTAGCGGTCGCCGACGGCGAGCAGCATCGGCTTGGTGTAGTAGAGGTCGCCGCGCTTTTCGCCATGGTATTCGAGGATGTGCGTCTCGACGATGGAGTCCACCGGACAAGATTCCTCGCAGAAGCCACAGAAAATGCACTTGGTCAGGTCGATCTCGTAGCGGGTGGTACGGCGCGTGTTGTCCTCGCGCTTTTCCGACTCGATATTGATCGCCATCGCCGGGCAGACGGCTTCGCACAGCTTGCAGGCAATGCAGCGCTCCTCACCGTTCGGGTAGCGACGCAGCGCGTGCAGGCCGCGGAAACGCGGGCTGATCGGGGTCTTTTCTTCCGGGTACTGCACGGTGATCTTGCGGGAGAAGAAGTGGCGGCCGGTAACCGCCAGCCCCTTCACCAGTTCCGTCAGCAGGAAGGTCTTGAAAAAGTTCTTGATCATGGTCTTTTCTCCCGCCTCAGTTCCAGATGGACAGCGGGCTCATCATCCACACACCCACCAACACCAGCCACACCAGGGTCACCGGGATGAACACTTTCCAGCCCAGACGCATGATCTGGTCATAGCGATAGCGCGGGAAGGTGGCGCGGAACCACAGGAAGCAGAACAGGATGAATGCGATCTTCAGCACCAGCCAGTGGAAACCGCCAGCGCCCAGGAACGGAACCGATGCCGGGAACGGCGACAGCCAGCCGCCGAGGAACATCAGCGAGGTCAGCATCGCGATCAGGATCATGTTCGCGTATTCGGCCAGGAAGAACACCGCGAAGGCCATGCCCGAGTATTCAACGTGGAAGCCGGCAACGATTTCCGATTCGCCTTCCGCAACGTCGAACGGCGCGCGGTTGGTTTCGGCCACACCCGAGACCAGGTAGACCACGAACATCGGGAACAGCGGCACCCAGTTCCACGACAGCAGCGAACCGCCTGCCATGCCGTGGCCCTGCTGGGTAACGATGTCGACCAGGTTCAGCGAGCCGGTCACCATCAGCACGCACACCAGGGCAAAGCCCATGGCGATTTCATACGACACGATCTGCGCCGCGGAGCGCATGGCGCCGAGGAATGCATACTTCGAGTTCGAGGCCCAACCGGCCACGATCACGCCGTACACGCCGATCGACGTGATGGCCATGATGTACAGCAGGCTGGCGTCGATATTGGCCAGCACCAGTTCCGGCGAGAACGGGATCACCGCCCAGGCGGCCAGTGCCGGTCCGATCGACAGCAGCGGACCGAGGATGAACAGGCCCTTGTTGGCCTTGGTCGGGAAAATGATTTCCTTGGTCAGCAGCTTCAGCGCATCGGCGATCGGCTGCAGCACACCCTTGATGCCGACGCGGTTCGGGCCGATCCGCAGCTGCATGTAGCCGATGACCTTGCGCTCGGCGAGCGTCAGGTAGGCCACGCAGCCCATCAGCGGCAACACGATGACCACGATCTTCAACAGCGTCCAGGCGGCCAGGCCGAGGTCCTGACCGAGCAGGCTTTGCAGGAGTTCCACGGCTTACCCTCGCTTCAGTTCAATGGTGTCGAAGAAACCGCCGAGCGCGGCCGTTTCCGCCAGCGCGGCCGCCAGGCGGACCACGCCGGGCGGGACGCCGGCATCGGCCTCGATCGTCACCCGGGCTTCGCCACCCTGCTGGACCGCCAGCGCTTGCGCGCCGTGTTCCAGACCGAGTTGCGCCAGCGTGTCCGGATGGACGCGGGCCAGGGCGGCTTCACGCGCTTCGCGGGTCTGCTGCAGGCTCGGGGCGCGGCGGACCAGCGCATCGGTCGCATACAGCGGCACGTCGGACAGGCGTTCCAGCCCCGCCGCTGCCGGCACGGCCAGCGACACGGCAACGCCGTTCACGCCATTGTTCAGGCGGGTGGCAAGGTCGCCGGCGACTTCGAGCGCTTCGACGCGAACGTCTTCGGCCGTCTCGTAGTCGAAGCCGGCGGCACCGAGCAGATTGCCCAGCACGCGCAGTACCTTCCAGGCCGGACGGGTTTCGCCCAGCGGACGCACCACGCCGTTGAAGGTCTGCAGGCGGCCTTCCATATTGATGAAGCTGCCGGCGGTTTCGCTGAACGGCGCGATCGGCAGCAGCACGTCGGCGTATTCGAGCAGTTCCGGCGTCCTGAACGCGGTCAGGGCGGCAACCATCTTCGCATTGGCCACGGCGGCGCGCGCCTGGCGGGCGTTCGCGGTGTCAAAGTCGAGTTCGGTATTCAGCAGCACATAGGCCTGACGCGGCTCGGACAGCATTGCACCGGCATGACGACCGCCCGTTGCCGGGCGGCAGACCAGTTCGGCGCCGACCGAGTTGGCAGCCTGGCCGAGCACACCGGCAGTGGCGCCGCTCAGGCGGGCGATGTCGTTGGCCAGCGCCAGCAGTTCGGCGAAGCGCGGATGATGTTCGGCCTGGGCACCCAGCAGCACGGCGGCATCGCCTTCGGCGGCGATCAGGCTGGCGGCAATGGCGCGGGCATCGTCATCGGCTTCGATATTGCGCACGTCAACCGTCGGCGAGGCATCTTTGGCTTCGGCCACGGCACGCAGCACGCGGGCCAGCGTGTCGACCAGCGCCGACGGCTTGACCACGGTCTTGACCCGGGTGTCGCACAGCAGCGCGTCGTCGGCCAGCGCAAGCACATTCAGTTGCGTGCCCTTCTTCACCGCCTGGCGCAGGCGGGCAGCGATCAGCGGCTGCTCCTTGCGCAGATTCGAGCCGATCAGCAGCGCAGATTTGAGCGTGCTCAAACTGGCGACGCTGCGGCCGAGCCACAATGCGCCCTGCTGTTTTCCGTCGGCACGGAAGTCGGCGCGGCGGCCACGGGTATCGACGTTGCCGGTCCCGAGCGCACTGGCCAGTTTTTTGACCAGCAGCAATTCTTCCAGCGTCGAATGGTTCGAGGCCAGGAAACCGATGGCGTCGGCGCCGTCGCGGGCGACGATGTCCTTCAGCGCATGCGACACATAATCGAGTGCGCCGGCCCAGTCGGTCTCAAGCCATTTGCCATCCTGCTTGACCATCGGACGGGTCAGGCGGTCGGCGCCATTCAGGGCTTCGTACGAGTAGCGGTCGCGGTCGGCGAGCCAGCACTCGTTCAGTTCTTCGTTTTCCAGCGGCAGGACGCGCTTGACCTCATGGCTCTTGACCTGAACGATCAGGTTGCTGCCGAGGCCGTCGTGCGGGCTGACCGAACGGCGACGCGACAGTTCCCACGGCCGGGCGCTGTAGCGGAACGGCCTGGAGGTCAGGGCGCCGACCGGGCACAGGTCGATCACGTTGCCGGAGATTTCCGAGTCCACGGTCTTGCCGAGGAACGGCAGGATTTCCGAGTGCTCGCCACGGTTGGCCATGCCGATTTCCTGCAGGCCGCCGATTTCCTCGGTGAAGCGGACGCAGCGCGTGCAATGGATGCAGCGGCTCATTTCTTCGGCCGAGACCAGCGGACCCATGTCCTTGCCTGCGACGCTGCGCTTCTCTTCCTGATAGCGCGACGCGCCGGCACCGTAGCCGACCGCCAGATCCTGCAACTGGCACTCGCCGCCCTGGTCACAGATCGGGCAGTCGAGCGGGTGGTTGATCAGCAGGAATTCCATCACGCCCTTCTGTGCCTTGGTGGCCAGATCGGAATGCGTGAACACCTTCATGCCGTCGGTCACCGGGGTGGCACAGGCCGGCAGCGGCTTCGGCGCCTTTTCCACTTCGACCAGGCACATGCGGCAGTTCGCAGCGATCGACAGCTTCTTGTGGTAGCAGAAGTGCGGGATGTAGGTGCCGACGGAGTGGGCGGCTTCCATCACGGTGCTGCCTTGCGGCACCGTCAGTTTCTTACCGTCAATTTCGATTTCAAGCATCGCTCAACACCATTTGTGATTCACCAGCGGCTTCTTGTGTTCGATCAGGTACTCGAACTCATTGCGGAAGTGCTTGGTGAAACTGCGAACAGGGAACACGGCGGCATCAGCCAGCGCACAGATGGTGCGACCTGCCATGTTGTTGCCGACCGAATCGAGCAATTCAAGATCGCCCGGACGGCCTTCGCCGTTGGCGATGCGATGAATCACGCGGTAGAGCCAGCCGGTGCCTTCACGGCACGGCGTGCACTGGCCGCACGATTCCTCGTGGTAAAAATAGGCCAGACGCTCGAGCGCCCGGACCATGCACACGTCCTCGTTCATGACGATGACCGCGCCGGAACCGAGCATCGATCCCGCCTTGGCGATCGCGTCGTAGTCCATCGTGCAGTTCATCATGATCTCGGCCGGCAGCACCGGAGCGGACGAACCACCCGGGATCACCGCCTTGAGCTTCTTGCCATCGCGCATGCCGCCGGCCATTTCCAGCAGTTCGGCGAACGGCGTGCCGAGCGGGACTTCGTAGTTGCCGGGGCGGTTGACGTGGCCGGATACCGAGAACAGCTTGGTGCCACCGTTGTTCGGCTTGCCCTTGTCGAGGAAGTTCTGCCCGCCGTCGCGCATGATGAACGGCACCGACGCGAACGATTCGGTGTTGTTGATCGTGGTCGGCTTGCCGTACAGGCCGAAGCTGGCCGGGAACGGCGGCTTGAAGCGCGGCTGGCCCTTCTTGCCTTCCAGCGATTCGAGCAGCGCGGTTTCCTCGCCACAGATGTAGGCGCCGTAACCGTGGTGACCGAACAGGTCGAAGCAGAAATCGGAACCGTTGATGTTGTCGCCGAGCAGGCCGGCCGCGCGGGCCTGGTCCAGTGCGGCTTCAAAGCGCAGGTAATCCTCGAACACTTCGCCGTGGATGTAGTTGTACGCGCGTTTCACGCCCATCGCATAACCGGCGATGATCATGCCCTCGATCAGCGCATGCGGATTGAAGCGCAGGATGTCGCGGTCCTTGAACGTGCCCGGTTCGCCCTCGTCAGTGTTGCAGACCAGGTACTTGTCGCCCGGGAACGAACGCGGCATGAACGACCACTTGAGGCCGGTCGGGAAACCTGCGCCGCCACGGCCGCGCAGGTTGGATCCCTTGACCTCGGCGATCACGTCTTCCTGCGGGATCTTGCTGTCGAGGATCTTCTTCAGCGCGACATAGCCGCCGCGCTGCAGATACGCGTCGAGCGTCCAGCAGTTCGGATCCGAGGTGTCCACGCCGTCGAAAATGACGCCGGAAGTGTAGACGGCCATTATTCGAACTCCGCCAGTTTCTTGTCGATGGCTTCACGATTCATGAAGCTGCACATCTTGTGGTTGTTCACCAGCATGACCGGTGCGTCGCCACAGGCGCCCATGCACTCCCCTTCCACCAGCGTGAACTTGCCGTCGGCGGTGGTCTCACCATAACCGATACCGAGCTTGTGCTTCAGGTAGTCGCCGGTGTCCACACCACCCGACAGCGCACAGGGCAGGTTGGTGCACACGGTCAGCTTGTACTTGCCGACCGGCTTGAGGTCATACATGTTGTAGAACGTTGCGACTTCGTAGGCGGCGACCGCCGGGATGCCGAGGTAATCGGCAACGAACTCGATCAGTTCGGTGGTCAGCGCGCGCTCCGCCGGCGTGCTGCCGGTGGCGTGACGCTCGGTCTGCGCGATGCGCAGCGCCGACATGACGGCCGAACGGGCCTGGTCGGCCGGGTATTTGGCGACCTCGCGGTCGATCTGCTTGAGGGCTTCTGGCGACAACATCAGCGGTCAATCTCCCCGAATACGATGTCCTGCGTGCCGATGATCGACACCACGTCGGCCAGCATGTGGCCGGTGGACATTTCGTCCATGCCGGCGAGATGCGCATAGCCGGGGGCGCGGATCTTCAGACGATAGGGTTTGTTTGCGCCGTCGGAAACGAGATAGATGCCGAACTCGCCCTTCGGGTGCTCGATGCCGCAGTAGGCTTCGCCTTCCGGCACGTGCATCCCTTCGGAGAAGAGCTTGAAGTGGTGAATCAGCTCTTCCATGTTGGTCTTCATCGACTCGCGCGACGGCGGCGCAACCTTGTGGTCGTCGGTGATGACCGGGCCCGGATTCTTGCGCAGCCAGTCGACGCACTGCTTGATGATGCGGTTCGACTGACGGAATTCTTCGATACGGACCAGGTAGCGGTCGTAGCAGTCGCCGTTGACGCCGATCGGGATGTCGAAATCCATGCGATCGTAGACTTCGTACGGCTGCTTCTTGCGCACGTCCCAGGCGATGCCCGAGCCACGCAGCATCGGACCGGTAAAGCCCAGTGCCAGTGCACGCTCCGGCGATACCACGCCGATGCCGACCGTACGCTGCTTCCAGATCCGGTTGTCGGTCAGCAGCGTTTCATATTCGTCGACACAGGCCGGGAAGCGGCGGGTGAAATCGTCGATGAAGTCGAGCAGGCTGCCCTGACGATTTTCGTTCAGGCGTGCCAGTTCGCGATCATTCTTAAGCTTGGAGAAAGTGTACTGCGGCATCGTGTCCGGCAGGTCGCGATAAACGCCGCCCGGACGGTAGTACGCCGCGTGCATCCGCGCGCCGCTGACGGCTTCGTAGCAGTCCATCAGGTCTTCGCGTTCGCGGAACGCGTACAGGAACAGCGTCATCGCGCCAATGTCGAGCGCGTGGGCGCCGATCCACAGCAGATGGTTCAGGATGCGCGTGATTTCGTCGAACATCACCCGGATGTACTGGGCGCGCAGCGGCACCTCGACCCCGATGAGTTTTTCGATCGCCATCACATAGGCGTGCTCGTTGCACATCATCGACACATAGTCGAGACGGTCCATGTACGGCACGCTCTGGATGAAGGTCTTCTGTTCGGCCAGCTTCTCGGTGCCGCGATGCAGAAGCCCGATGTGCGGGTCGGCACGCATGACGACTTCGCCGTCGAGTTCGAGCACCAGCCGCAGCACGCCGTGAGCGGCCGGGTGTTGCGGACCGAAGTTCAGCGTGTAGTTACGGATTTCAGCCACCGTAGTTCTCCTCGCGGATGATGCGCGGCGTGATTTCACGCGGCTCGATGGTCACAGGCTGGTAGATGACGCGGCCTTCGGTCGGGTCGTAGCGCATTTCCACATGCCCGGAAACCGGGAAGTCCTTGCGGAACGGGTGGCCGACGAAACCGTAGTCGGTCAGGATGCGGCGCAGGTCCGGGTGACCGTCAAAGACGATGCCGAACAGGTCGAACGCTTCGCGCTCGAACCAGTTGAGGCCCGGCCAGATGTCGACCAGCGACGGCACGACCGGGAAACTGTCGTCTTCAGCGAAGAAGCGCACGCGAACGCGCAGATTGTGCGCGACGGACAGCAGGTGGAGCACGACCGCGAAACGGGCGCCGTCGTAGGCGCCGTCCTTGTAGGTGCTGTAATCCATCCCGCACAGGTCGATGCACTGTTCGAAACCGGCTTCGTCGCGCAGCAGGCGACAGGATTCGACGATGGAGGAGGCTTTGCAGACGAGCGTCAGCTCGCCGAGGGCAGTGGTCGCCGACACAAGCCGGTCGCCAAGAAGCGATTCGGTCTGCGCCTTCAACGCGTCCAGGTACGATGCCATGGGCGTTTACCTTTTAACGGGCGATGGTACAGGTACGTTTGATCTTGCTTTGCAGCTGAATGATGCCGTAGAGCAAGGCTTCGGCCGTCGGCGGACAGCCGGGCACGTAAACATCCACGGGAACGATGCGATCGCAACCGCGTACCACCGAGTACGAGTAATGGTAGTAGCCGCCGCCATTGGCACAGGAACCCATGGAGAGTACCCAGCGCGGCTCGGCCATCTGGTCGTACACCTTGCGCAGGGCCGGAGCCATCTTGTTGCACAGGGTGCCGGCGACGATCATCAGGTCGCTCTGGCGGGGACTGGGCCGGAAGATGATGCCGAAACGGTCAAGGTCGTAGCGCGCCGCGCCGGCCTGCATCATTTCCACAGCACAGCACGCCAGGCCAAACGTCATCGGCCACAGCGAGCCGGTGCGGGTCCAGTTGATGACCTTGTCGGCCGACGTGGTGATGAAGCCCTTTTCCAGTACGCCTTCTATTCCCATTCCAGCGCTCCTTTTTTCCACTCGTAGATAAAACCGACCACGAGAATCGCGAGGAACACCAGCATGGCGACAAAGCCGAACATGCCGATTTCCCGCAGCACGACGGCCCACGGGAACAGGAAAGCAATTTCGAGATCGAACAGAATGAAAAGAATGGCCACGAGGTAGTAGCGGACATCGAACTTCATGCGGGCGTCTTCAAACGCCTCGAAGCCGCACTCGTAAGGAGAGTTTTTTTCCGGGTCAGGACGGCTGGGAGAGATCAGCTTGCCCAGAAGCATTGCAACGACACCCACCACGACGCCAATAATGACGAACATGAGGATGGGAAAGTAGTTCTCCAACATTTCCCGTGTTACCCCCAAAAAAAAGGGAGCCTGGCTCCCTTTATTTGCACACCGGTCAATCCGGCTTTGATTTTTGGTGCCGACAGTGAGACTCGAACTCACACAGCCTATGGCCACTACCCCCTCAAGATAGCGTGTCTACCAATTCCACCATGTCGGCATCAGAAAAACTTGTCAGTCCGGAATTTTTCCGTTCTGCACAGGATTCTGATTGTTTGTCGCGCCAGCCGGAGCAGTCGACGGCGCAACAGTCTGTTCAATCGGTTTGGCCATCACACCGAGGTCTTGCTGCTTGCTGCCGCTCGACAGCAGCACAAGGGCCAAACACGTCGCAAAAAAGATCGTCGAAAGGACGGCGGTCGTGCGACTGAGGAAGTTCGCAGAACCGGTCGCACCGAACAGGCTGCCGGAAGCCCCACTCCCGAAAGCTGCACCCATGTCCGCGCCCTTGCCGTGCTGCATCAGAACCAGCACGATTACCGCGAAGGCCGAGATGAGATTAACGATCCAAATCAGCGTCTTAAGAATTTCCATATTCTATCTATTCAGCTGCCGCATGACAAATATTTTTGCACTGCAGCGGATCCAGAAATGCCCCGCCAACCAATGCACCATCTACTTGCGGCAGCGTGAAAATTTCCACGACGTTATCAGCCTTGACTGACCCGCCGTAAAGGAGCGTGATGTTACACGAACCCCCGACGATGTCAAAGAGTTTCCGCCGTATTGCCTCATGCATTTCCGCCACCTGGGCGACCGTTGCGACCTGTCCGGTACCGATCGCCCAGACCGGTTCGTACGCGACCAGAACCGACTCGCGACCGCGCAGTGCATCAGCCACTTCATCCAGTTGCGCAAGCACGGTTTCGACCGGATGACCGGCCTGGCGATCCGCCAGTGACTCACCGACACAATACACCGGAAGCATGCCCGCATCGTAACAGCACAACAGTTTTTGTGTCAGTGTCGTAGCCGACTCGGCAAAGTACTGCCGCCGTTCGGAATGGCCGACCAGCACATAGCGGCAGCCGACATCGGCCAGCATCGCGGCGGACGTTTCGCCGGTGAAGGCCCCGTCGTTTGCAAAATGGCTGACATCCTGTGCCGCCAGCCCCATGTTGCGGCCGGCCAGCAGGGCGCCGACCTGCCCCAGATAGGCTGCCGGCACCGCGACCGCCACGTTGACTGCGTCGCATGCCGGGTCGGCCAGAAGTTCGGACAGCAACGCCGCATTCTTCGCCAGACGGCCATTCATCTTCCAGTTCCCGATCACGAGCTTGGTCATCGTTGCGATCTCTCCTGCATCAAAGGCAAATTCAGTAAACCGCGCATTATATAGATGAGTCCCTCCCTGCTTGCAAAGAGTGCGCCGGGGCGATGGCGGCATTCCACATTGCACATGACGGCAAAGTTGTAATATTTCTGAAAAGGCCACCGCCTACCATGCGTTTCACCTCAACCTGGTTCTCCACGGGAGCTCAACCGATGAAACTGACGATTCGCCTGGCCGCATCAGCCGCCCTTGCCAGCAGCTTCGCCACCGCCTACGCCGCCGACATCACTGGCGCCGGCGCCACCTTCCCCTACCCGCTGTACGCGAAATGGGCTGAAGCCTACAAGGCCAAGACCGGCAACGCGATGAACTACCAGTCGATCGGCTCCGGTGGTGGCATCAAGCAGATCAAGTCGAAGACGGTCGATTTCGGCGCCTCCGACATGCCGCTGAAGCCCGAAGAGCTGGAAAAGGAAGGCCTGACCCAGTTCCCGACCGTGGTCGGCGGTGTGGTACCGGTCTTCAACGTGCCGGGCGTCGCCGCCGGCCAGATCAAGTTTACCGGCCCGCTGCTGGCCGACATCTACCTGGGCAAGGTCAAGAAGTGGAATGACCCGGCCATTCGCCAGTTGAACCCGAGCGTGAAGCTGCCGGACCAGGTGATCACCGTGGTACGTCGCTCCGACGGCTCCGGCACCACTTTCGTCTGGACCAACTACCTGTCCAAGGTCTCCAGCGAGTGGAAGCAGAAGGTCGGCGAAAACACGGCCGTCAACTGGCCGATCGGTGTGGGTGGCAAGGGTAACGAAGGTGTTGCCAACTATGTGACCCGCATCAAGGGTGGCATTGGCTACGTCGAATACGCGTATGCGAAGCAGAACAAGATTTCCTACGGCGCGCTGAAGAACAAGGACGCTCACTTCGTCGTTCCGAGCGAAGACAGCTTCAAGGCGGCCGCCGCCAACGCCACCTGGAGCCCGAAGGACGGCTTCTACCAGATCCTGACCGAACAGCCGGGCAAGGGTTCGTGGCCGATCACCAGCGCCACTTTCATCCTGATGCACAAGAAGGCCGACAAGCCGACCCAGTCGGTCGAAGCGCTGAAGTTCTTCGACTGGGCCTATGGCAACGGCGGCAAGATCGCGCTGGATCTCGACTACATCCCGCTGCCGGACAATGTCCAGAAGATGATCCGCGACAGCTGGAAGAGCCACATTACTGACGCTGCCGGCAAGCCGGTCTGGAAGTAAGCGCCGGACGCGGCGCAGCCCGATGACACATCGTCATGCGCCGCGTTGAGCCGCCTGGGCCGGGGAGGTATGCTTCCCGGCTTTTTCGCTGCACTGTTCTGCCGATTGCAACACCCCGCGCCCGTCGCGGAGCCGGTTCCGCCCTGTTGCCTCGGCCCGCGGGCCCTGTGCGGCTTCCGTCCAACCTGATGACAGGCTCTTTGAGAACCCTATGGACCTCAGCCAATTCGAACGCCAGCTGGCCACCCAACGGCGGCTGGATCTGGTCTTCCGCACCGCCACCCGATTTTTCGCCTTTCTGGTCCTGGCCCTGCTGCTCGGCATTCTGCTGTCGCTGGTCATCGGCGCCATGCCGTCGATCGACAAGTTCGGCCTCGGCTTCCTGACCAGCCGCACCTGGGACCCGGTCAACGAGGAGTTCGGCGCACTGGTGCCGATTTTTGGCACGCTGGTCACCTCCTCCATTGCCCTGCTGATCGGCGTACCGGTCAGTTTCGGCATCGCGCTGTTCCTGACCGAGCTGTGCCCGGCTGCATTCAAGCGCCCGCTCGGCATCGCCATCGAACTGCTGGCCGGCATTCCGTCGATCATCTACGGCATGTGGGGCCTGTTCGTGTTCGCCCCGTTCTTCGCCGAGCACATCCAGCCCTGGATGCTGGACAATCTCGGCCCGATCCCGATCATCGGTGCGCTGTTCCAGGGACCGCCGATGGGTATCGGCATTTTCACCGCCGGCCTGATCCTCGGCATCATGGTGATCCCGTTTATCGCCTCGGTCATGCGTGACGTGTTCGAGGTGGTGCCCCCCATGCTGAAGGAATCGGCCTACGGCCTCGGCGCCACCACCTGGGAAGTCGTCCGCTACGTCGTGCTGCCGTATACCAAGACCGGTGTCATTGGCGGCATCATGCTCGGCCTCGGCCGCGCGCTCGGCGAGACCATGGCGGTGACTTTCGTCATCGGCAATGCGTACCAGATCTCCCCGGCCCTGTTCGAAGCCAGCAACTCGATTGCCTCGGCGCTGGCCAACGAATTCGCCGAAGCCGATGGCGAGCTCTACCTGTCCTCGCTGATCGAACTCGGCCTGATCCTGTTCTTCATCACCTTCGTCGTGCTCGGTTGCTCGAAACTGCTGTTGCTGAAGCTCAAGCAGTCCGAAGGCAAGCAAAGCTGATCCGGAGCGAAATCCCATGAACAAAGCGCTCTATCAACGTCGCCGCCTGCTGAACCTGTTCAATCTGGCCATGTCGATGGCGACTGTCGCCTTCGGCCTGTTCTGGCTGGCCTGGATTCTCTACACGCTGCTGTCGCACGGGCTGGCCGGCATCACGCTGGACACCTTCACCAAGGTCACGCCACCGCCTGGCTCGACCGGCGGTCTGGCCAACGCCATCTACGGCAGCCTGCTGATGACTTTCTTCGGCACGCTGATCGGCACACCGATCGGCATTCTGGCCGGGGTCTATCTGGCCGAATTCGGCACCCGTGGCTGGCTGGCTCCGGCGACGCGCTTCATCAATGACATTCTGCTGTCGGCACCGTCCATCGTCATCGGCCTGTTCATCTACGAGGTGTACGTCGTCAGTGTCGGCCACTTCTCGGGCTGGGCCGGCTCGCTGGCGCTGGCGCTGCTGGTGATCCCGGTTGTGGTCCGCACCACCGAGAACATGCTGCGTCTGGTGCCGAACAGCCTGCGCGAGGCGGCAGCGGCACTGGGTGCCCCGCAGTGGAAGATCATCATGCAGGTCACGCTGCGCGCGTCGAAGACCGGGGTGCTGACCGGCATTCTGCTGGCGATTGCCCGCATCTCCGGCGAAACCGCTCCGCTGCTGTTCACCGCGCTGAACAACCAGTTCTGGAATTCGAACATGAATGCGCCGATGGCCAACCTGCCGATCGTGATCTTCCAGTTCGCCATGAGCCCGTACGAGGACTGGCACACGCTGGCCTGGGCCGGCGCGCTGCTGATCACCTTCAGCGTCCTCGCCCTCAACATCGTCGCCCGCGTACTCGGCAGCAAGAACGCATTGAAATAAGGCCCCGAAATACCATGATCGACAGCAATACCATCAAGCTCCAGGTCAAGGACCTGAACTTCTACTACGGTGCCTTCCACGCGCTGAAGCATATCGACATGACCATCCCCGAAGGCAAGGTCACTGCGTTCATCGGCCCGTCCGGCTGCGGCAAGTCGACCCTGCTGCGCACTTTCAACCGCATGTTCGAGCTGTATCCCGGCCTGCGCGCCGAAGGGGAAATCCTGCTCGACGGCAAGAACCTGCTGGCCAGCGATATCGACGTGAACCTGCTGCGCGCCAAGGTCGGCATGGTGTTCCAGAAGCCGACTCCGTTCCCGATGTCGATCTACGACAATGTGGCCTTCGGCGTGAAGCTGTACGAGCGGATGAACAAGAGCGAGCTGGACGAACGGGTCGAATGGGCGCTGCGCAAGGCGGCCATCTGGGAAGAGGTGAAGGACAAGCTGAACCAGTCCGGCAACTCGCTGTCCGGCGGCCAGCAGCAGCGGCTGTGCATCGCCCGCGCGGTCGCCTCGAAGCCGGAAGTGCTGCTGCTCGACGAACCGACCTCGGCGCTCGACCCGATCTCGACTGCGCAGATCGAGGAACTGGTGCACGAGCTGAAAGAGAACTACACCATCGCCATCGTCACCCACAACATGCAGCAGGCGGCCCGGGTGTCGGACTACACGGCCTATATGTATCTCGGCGAGCTGATCGAGTTCGGCCACACCGATTCGATCTTCACCACGCCGAAGCAGAAGGCGACCGAAGACTACATTACCGGCAAGTTCGGCTGACGACCCGCGGCTTCGCACTCCAGCCGGCCCCGCAGGCCGGTTTTTTCATGCCTGTGAGGACCTCTCTTGCAACACAGGGGCCGCGTTGTCCACGGCATTGCAGGCAGGCGTTTTGCTGGAGGTGCATTGTGACAAGCAAGATCATTGAATCACTGCGCAGCGATCTGGAAGCGCTGCACGCAGCGGGCGCAATCAGCAAGGTGACAATGCGCGAGTTCGACACGATCTGTCCCTCCCCGGTGAAGGCGTTCAGCGCCAGCGACATCAGGCATCTGCGCGAGGTGCTGAAATTCAGCCAGCCAGTGTTCGCACATCACCTGCACACCTCGGCATCGACCGTCCGCAAGTGGGAGCAAGGTGAGACCCGGCCGGCCGGGCCGGCGCTCAAACTGCTCAACATCATCGCCAGCAAGGGTCTCAAGGCCATTCCCTGATCGCAATGGCAGGTGCCTATGGTGCCTTGCCCCCGCTGGGCGTGTCGAAGAACAGCGTGTAGTAGAAATCCAGCGCATTGTCGTCACCGGCCCGCGCCACGGCGGACCAGCGGCGCGACAACTGGTAGGTCAGTTTCACCGTCTGGGTCGCATCGGCCAGCCCCTGTTCGTAGCTCAGGTACAGCTTGTCGGACAGGCGCTTGCCGAGTGTCACCACCTGGGTCGTCACCGAGTCCGATTCGCCGCCGCGGTACGAGAAGCCGCCGGTGCTGCCGGTGGTCGACGACGTGGTCCGGCTTGAGACCGAAATCTCGTCCAGGCCGACCGCGTTGGCAATCTGCTGCTGCACCGGCACCGCATCGGCATCGGACAGCAGCACGCTGGCGGCGGTGAACAGCACATCGGCATCCTCACTGCCGCCGCTCAGCGTCGGCTTGCCAAGTACCAGCCACGCCAGTTTCTCGGTATCGGACACGTTCGGGCTGGAGACCAGCCGCACCAGCGGCCGGTTGACCGTGCCGGACACCTGCACCCCGGCTTCGACCGCCAGCCCCTTGCGCACGGCAAGAATATCCAGGCCCGGATTGTCGATCGGCCCCTGGAAGGTCACGACGCCATGGTCGATGCTCAGGTTCTGGCCATAGGCGCGATAGGCGCCCTCGGTCACCCGCACGGCGCCGGTCGCCGCCAGCGGCTCGGTCGGCGTTGCCCGCACCCGGATCGCTCCACCCAGCGAGGCATTCAGCCCGCGCCCGGACAGTTTGAGCCGGCTGCCGAGGTCGATCATCACGTCCAGGAAGTACGGATAGGTCTTGCGCTTGCGGGCTTCGGCCTCGGTGCGCCCGACCACGATCACGTCATCACCGAGTTTCGGCTTGTCGCCCTTCGGAATGTCAATCCGCCCCTTGTCGACATTCAGCTTGCCGTCGATCACCACCCCGCGCGGTTCCAGCCGGGCCTGCAGCCCGCCGGACACGGTCAGGTTGCGTTCCGGTCGCGCCAGCGCGTCAAAGTGCTCGAACTGCAGCGCCAGCAGCCCTTCGGACAGTTCCCGCTCGCTGAAACCCAGCCAGCCGGAACCAGTCATCTTGCCGCGGCCACCGGTGAACTCCAGCCCGGACAGCAGCAGGCGACGATCGGCCAGCGTGACATGGAACTGGCCATCGCGCGCCGCCACGCCCAGCTCGGCATCGCGGTAACTGAGACCGGCGCCATCAAAGCTGCCGCTCAGCCGTCGCGCCTTGCCGCTGCCGCTCGCGCGCAGATCCAGCGCCAGCCGGCCATCGACGGTGGACGTCGGTCCGGCGAACACGCTGGCCCATTTCAGGGATGGCATATTGGCGCTCAGGTGGTAATCGGGCATGCCCATCTCGGCCCAGCGCCAGACGCCGTCACGGCGCGGCACCCGGCTTGTGGCTTCCAGATCGGCCTGACCGAACTGGGTCGACCGCAGCGAGGCCCGGGTCTGGATCCGGTCGCCGGCCAGCTCGCCATCCAGACGCGCGGCGCTGAGTGCCAGCGCGATCGGTCGCGCCAGATCACGATCTGTCACGGTCAGGTCGCCCGCGCTGCGTTCGATGCGGAAGCGTCCCTGCAGTCGCTCGGCAATGCGGATATCCCAGTCGGCGCCCAGCACCAGATCGGTCCGTACCGGCGGCGGTGACGGCAACTTGCCCAGCCACTGGCCGACGTCGACCCGTGTCGCCGAGCCCCGGCTGACAATAACGCCACCGGGCGCCCAGCGCGTTTCGGCCAGGTCCAGCCGTGCATCGAGCACGCCAATCTGCAGACGCCCGATATGCCCCTGGTCGGCGGCCAGGTCCAGCTCGGCCGGCGCGGCCAGTGCCAGACGCCAGCTGCCCCGGTTTTCCAGTTGTTCGACCCGGCCACGCCAGCGCAGCGCCTTGTCGTCCAGTCCGCCGCGCAGGGCCAGCATGGCATCCAGTTGCTGATCGGCAATCCGGCCGCGCACGGCGGCGCGCAGCCGGTGCACCTGCCGGCTGCCGTCCAGGTCGATCGTGGCACTGTCGATGCGCTGGCCAGCCGCCTCGATACCGGCGGCATTCAGCTTGAGCAGCAACGGCGCCGTGGCCGCCCGCGCCACTTTGGCGCTCAGGTCCAGATGGCGCACGCCGATGCCGAACGGGGTGGCGACGCCGTCGGCTTTCAGCGTGGCATCGACTTGCGGCGCATCCAGTGTGCCGACCAGCCGGCCCTGCCCCTGCGCCTTGCCGGCAAAGCCCTTGCCGAACGAGGCCAGACGTGGCGCGTCGAGGCGGAAGTCCAGCACGTCACCCCGGCGACCGAAGGCCCCCTTGGCCGCCAGCCGGTTGCCGGCAGCCAGCAGGCCGATATCGACATCGGACAGGCGGGCATCCTGCCAGGTCAGCTTGCCCTTGCCGGTCAGCGACTCGCCAGCCAGCCGGCTGTCGAGCAGGTCGAGGGCAAGCTTCAGTGTCAGCGGCGTGATGGCGCCATCGACATTCAATCGGGCGTTCAGGTCGGTTTGCGGGACTGCAGGCGAGTAACGTGACAGGTCCAGATGCGCCATGGCCGCCCTGGCAGTGAAGCGCTGATCGTCAACCAGCGACAGCTGCCCGCTGGCATCGAGCCGGCTGTTGCCTTCATGGAAGGCGATTTTCGGAATCCGCAGCTGACGCGCGGCACCGATGCCGCTCAGCGCCACCTCCATGTCCAGCCGGCGCGGCCCGTCTCGCAGTGCTGCGCGCATGGCCGGTTCGGACAGGGTGCCGCGCAGTGACAGGGTGCCGTCGATCGCGCTGCGATAACTGTCGACTACCTCGGCGGCATCAATGCCGGCCAGCGAGACATCGAGCGCCAGCTTCTGCTCGCGAATGCCACCGCCAAGCGTGATCCGGCCCCCGGCAGCATCGACATGGCTCGGCTGCAGCTGCAGCGACTGTGCATCAATGGTGAATGCCAGCCCCGCCGAACTCAGCGGCAGCCGTTGCGCAGAAAACGAACCCGGCTGCGCATTGGTCAGCGTCATGCGGCCTGCCGCGCGCAACTTGCCCGGTTGCGGCGCGATATCGGCCGCCAGCGTCAGCAGACTGTGCGGTGCGCTGGCCAGGAATTCGGCCAGGTCGAGATGATCGACCCCCAGCTGGACCTGGCGCACGCGCTGGTACGGCAGGGTGGCGAACGGGGCCAGGGTGGCCACCAGCGAACCACTGGCACTGCCGGCGGCAAACGCGCCGCCGACATGCAGCTCGGTCAGCGAGCCGGTCAGTGCCAGCCGCGTGTCGATCGGTTTTTCCACCGGCGCCGGCACCTGGCCCAGGGCAAACAGGCTGGCCGTCAGCGCAAACGGCTTGCGACCATCCAGCGTGGCTTCACCATGCGCCTGCGCCCATGGCGTGCTCAGCGTATCAATCACCAGCCGGTGACGCCGGCCATCACTGTCCAGCCGCAGTGACAGCTGGCTCATGACCGGGGCAGCGGTCGACGACAGCGCCAGCGACTTCAGGGTGAACGATTGCAGGCTGACGCCCAGCGGCAGGGTCAGCGACGCCGGCGGCGGGCTCGGCGGTTCGTCCGGGCTGGGCCGCAGGTCCAGCTTCAGCGCTCCCAGCGCCAGCGTGTCGATCCGCAACTCGCGCTGCCACAGCGCGCGAGGCTGCCAGTCCAGCGTCAACCGGCTCAGGTCGACGTCGGTGTAGCGGGTGTGGACCCGGATATCGGTCAGGGTAAAGCGCGACAGCAAGTCGCCCTGTGCACCGCCGATCGACAGCGTGTCGCCGGACAGGCGGCTGGCCCAGCCGGCCAGACGCTGCAGGCCGGCACTGTCGCGGGCACTGAACGCCAGTCCGGCCACCAGCAACGGCGGCAGCACCAGCAATACGGCAATGGCACCCAGCAGCCACGGCCAGAGACGGCGGCGCCGGGCAGGCGCGGCTGCCGGGGATTCGGTCGGGGGCGGCGGCGGAAGGGTCGGCATCAAAAGCTCATGTCCAGCGAGAAGTGGAGCCGGATCCTGGCGTCACGCTGGCCATAGGCCAGGTCAAGAGCCAGCGGTCCGACCGGGCTGCTCCAGCGCGCGCCAACGCCATAGCCGACGGCAAAGTCGAAATTCTGCCAGTTTTCGGCCGCGTTGCCGGCATCGGCAAAGACGGCGGCGGCCCAGTCCTTGATCACCGGATACTGGTACTCGGCACTGACCACGCCCAGCACCCGTCCGCCCACGATGGCATTGCCTTCCTTGACGCCGAGATCCTGATAGCCGTAGCCGCGTACCGAGCCGGAGCCACCGGTACGGAACAGCACGTCGTTGGGCACGTCGTTGCCGTCCCGGGCAAAGACCTGACCGACTTCGCCACGCAGGATCATGCGCCCCATCTTCTTGCCCAGCGGCAGGTACCACGCGCCCTTGCCGTAGCTGCGGATGAACGAGGTATCGGTCAGTACCCCCTCAACCGCCCCGGCCAGCTCGACCCGCCATGCATAACCCCGGCGCGGATTCAGCGGATTGTCGAGGTCGCGCCTTGTCCAGGCCCAGCCCAGCATCAGCGCTTCGCGGTAATTGCTGCCTGGTTCGCTGTCGATCGAGGCCCGTTCGCCGACGTAGGTCAGGGAAATGCTGCGATCGATATCCCTGCTGGTACGCGAACGGCTGACGCCATAGCGATACAGATCGGTGGTCAGGTTGTTCGCGTCTTCATGTTCATAGCGGGCAAAGCCGCCCCAGGTGTACAGCTTCTCGTCCAGCGGCAACGCCAGTTGCACGCCAGCCGACTGCTTGTCACGTTCCAGCCGCGCGCCGGCATCGAAGATCCAGCCGCGATCGAGCACATTCACGTGGCGATAATTCATTTCGCCGCGCTCGCCGGAGTCGGTACTGTAGCCAAGACCAAAGCTGACTTTCTGCTGCGGTCCCTCGACCACATCGACATTGACCGGCGCCGCATCGGCGGTGGCCGGGTCCAGATCGGCACGAACGAAGACGCTGGCGAAATACGGGGTGTTCTGCAGCCGGGTCTGGAAATCGAGCAGGGTCTGCTGCCGGTACGGGTCCCCTTCGGAGAAGCCGGCCAGTCGTTCGACGATCTGGCGCGGGTAGCTGTTGAGTCCGGTGACCGACAGCGCGCCAAGCGCATAGCGCGGCCCGCTGTCGTAATGTGCGGACAGTTGCGCCTTGTCGGTACCCGGGTCGACCACCGCCCGGCTTTCCGCCAGCTTTGCCGTCGGATAGCGGTCTGCCAGCAGGGTCAGCAACGCGGCCTTTTTCGAACCGTCCCAGCCGGGCTGGCTGAAAGTTTCGCCTTCCTTCAGTGTCCATGCCCGCAGGGCGCGGCGCTCGCGGCGCTCGATATCGTCGTCATTGCGGATCGGGCCGTCGAGACGCAGGTCGACCTTGTCGATGACGACCGGCTCGCCCGGCTCGACCGTCAGGGTGATTTCGGCCGGCGTACTGCCGCTGGCCGGGGTGAAGGCCGTCTCGATCCGGGGGTTGAAATAGCCACGAGTCGACAGCAGGTCCTTCGCATCAGCCGGCATTGCCTGGTACAGCCGTTCGAGCTGTTCGGGCGTCATATCGTCGTATTCACGCCATTTCATGACGTCGAGATGCTCGGCTAGCAGATCGCGGACATCACCCGGGGCCGTGACGGCGACCTCGTACACCGGCGCGGCGACTGCCGGCACGGCCAGGACGAGCGAAACGACAAAAAGGGGAATCGGCGATCGTGCCATGCGCAGGAAAGGGAAGTGGCAGGATAGCTAAAAATACAGGCCGATGGCCAAGCGGTCAAAGACACGGCGCAATCCCGGGCCAGATAGCGTCCGCAATTCCGGCTTGACAGCGGGCTGCGCCTTCGACCACACTGGGTGTCATGAACTCCGTGACTTTCCAGACTTATTCCTTTTATTGGTACCGCACCTCCCCGGGGCGGCTACCGCGTTAAGTCACGAGCAACAGATTTAACCGACATGAATGCCGCCGCGGTCAGGCGGCGTTCGTGTTTTCAGGCAGTGGCGAATACTCCAGACCGCGCGGTTCACAAAAACCGAAGTGGAGCACGCCATGACCGACCCCATCCTCACCCGGCTGATGACGCCGGCAACACCGCAGGCCCTGTCCCGATTACGTGCCAATCCGGCCCGCACCGTACTGATCGACGATGCCGCGTTTCTTGACCAGGCCCCTGACCGCGTCAGCGAGTGCCGCGCCCGTCTGCTCGGCACCGTCACCCACCTGATTACCCTTGGTCTGCACCAGCCGGATCACCATGCACTGGCCGCAACCAGCCGCCTGCCCGAGCTGTACACGCTGACCCATACCCTGCGCGCCCGCCTGCCCGGCCTGGCACCGGCCACCGCCCGCCTGGCCGCAGCCTCGCTGGTCGCCGGCGGCCTGCCGGCCGACGAATGCGAACGCCTCGATGTCATTGACGTCCTGAGCGCAGCCGGTATCGACCTGCCGGAAGGCGAAGCCTTCCACCTGCTGTCGCTTGACGCCCTGCCCCCCGCCGCCCTGGCCTTCGATGCCGCCGACGCCCTGTCGCTGCTCGAAGCCGGCCGCACCCGCCTGACCCGCTGATTTTCCGGCCGCCGCCCCGGTCATGGCGGGGCGGCGGCTGTTTCCGTCTTCACACCACTCGTATCAAGGATCACCTGATGACCCGCTCGCAATGGGGTTCCCGCCTGGGCTTCATTCTCGCCGCTGCCGGTTCCGCCGTCGGACTTGGCGCTATCTGGAAATTTCCGTTCGTCGCCGCGCAAAATGGGGGTGGCGCCTTCCTGCTTATCTTCCTTGCCATTACCTTTACCCTTGGTCTTGCGCTGATGCTGGCAGAAATGTCCATTGGACGCGCCACCCAGCAAAGCATCGTCGGCGCCTTGCGGACACTGAAAGGCGGCGGCTGGCCGGTGCTCGGCTATCTCGGCGTGCTCGGCGGTTTCGTTGTTTTCAGTTTCTACAGTGTGATCGGCGGCTGGACCATCGCCTACTTCGTCCGCGCCCTGCAGGGTGACATCATCACCCGCGACACGGTGCAGCTAGGCCACATGCTCGACAGCTTCATTGCCGATCCGGTCTGGCCGATCGCCGCGCTGAGCGCCTTTATCGGTCTGACGCTGGCGGTCGTGCTCGCCGGCGTGCAAAAGGGCATCGAGCAGATGAGCAAGCTGCTGATGCCCTTGCTGTTCCTGCTGATGCTGGCGCTGATCGTCCGCGGACTAACCCTGCCCGGTGCGATGGCCGGCCTGCTGTACTTCGTGCGCCCGGACTTCAGCAAGGTCACGGCCGACATGCTGATCAGCGCGCTGGGCCTGTCATTCTTCTCCCTGTCGCTGGGCAATGGCACGCTGCTGGCCTACGGCTCTTATCTGCCGAAGGAGGTGCGCCTGGCAAATTCGGCCGCCTGGGTGGTGGGTCTGGCTACGCTGGCATCGCTGCTGGCCGGGCTGATGGTGCTGCCGGCCGTGTTCGCCGTCGGGCTCGACCCGCAGGCAGGCCCCGGGCTGACCTTCATGACCATGCCGGCGGTGTTCGCCACTCTGCCCGGTGGCCAGGGCTTCGCCATCGCTTTCTTCGCGCTGCTGATCGTCGCCGCGCTGACGTCATCGGTATCGATGCTGGAACTGGTGTCCTGCTTCCTGATCGATGAGTTCCATCTCAGCCGCCGCAGCGCGTCGTTGCTGGTGTCCGCACTGGTGTTCTGCTTTGCCGTGCCGGCTTCGCTGTCGTTCGGCATGCTGAACGGCGTGCGGCTGGGTGACAAGACAATCTTCGACTGCATGGACTTCCTCGCCTCGAACATCCTGATGCCGGCCGTCGGTGCCGGGGTCGCACTGTTCACCGCCTGGATTTCCTGGCCACGACTGGCGAACGAGCTGGCCGGCCCCGGCCAGCGGCCCCTGTGGCTGCACGGCATGTGGCTGCTGTGCGGCCTGGTCGCCCCGGTCGCCATCGGCATTATCTGGATCAACGGTCTTTGAGACAGTCAGGGAGGGCCGCCCCTCCCTGACCCGCGTCAACATGCACAGCCGGATTTGTTTCAAAACTATGACAAAATGATAAAATGATTGATTCACTTTACCCCATCCGTATGGCGCTTGATGCCTGGCCGTCTGCTTCCCCTGTTCTTGCTCGCGTTCTGCAGCCTGCTCCCCTGTCTGTTCATGCTCGGTCATACCGGCAACAGTGTGGTCCTGAAAATTTACGTGACCAGCATCACCATGCTGCTGCTGTGCGCCCTGCTGTGGCGGCATAGGCTGACCCAGCCCCTGTCGTTGCTGCTGTGTGCGCTGCTTGCCGCCAATTTCGGTCTTTCGCTGTTCAGCTACAGTCTCTACCAGGCGCCGTTTAATGATGGTTTCGCTGTTAGCATTCTCGAAACCCATCCCAGCGAATCCCTCGAAATGCTGACGATATATTGGCCCTATCTGGCTGCTACAGTCGTCTTTGGCATCATACTGATTCTTCTGATCCGAACGCTGTCCAGCCACCTGCCAAGCCGCGCGCTGCAGGCTGGCTCGCTGCTTCTCGCTGTCTTTATGTCGGTCACCTACACCAAGGCGGCGTATCACGATCCGTCGCAGAACAGGCGCTGGGTACCCAGTGCTTACCTGATGGAAAAAAGTGCCTTGTTCAATGCCAGCTACTTCATTACCGCACTGAATGACCGCCAGCTGATCGAAAAGATCAATCAGCGCAAGGTCAGGCATCACATCACGCAGCGGTCCACCGGCATTAGTGTTTATGTAGTCGTGATCGGTGAATCAGCCCGGCGCCAGAGCATGAACCTGTACGGTTATCCCCTGCCTGATACACCGGCTGCCAATGCGCAGCGGAAAAACATGCTGCTGTTCAACGATGCAATCGCAGCCGCACCGATCACTATGCTTGCCGTACCGATGTCACTGAGCGCAGCTTCTCCTGTCCGCTTTGACGTCAACGATTATGCCGACAACATCATCAACTTGGCCAATCAGGCAGGCTACCGGACTTACTGGCTAAGTGCCCAGGAAACCAATGGCAACAATGCCAACGCCATTACGGCAGTCGCAATGAGCTCGAATGAAAAAGCCTGGATTGCCGGTGCCTATGATGCAGATCTCCTTCCACATCTGGACAAGGCACTGCAGCAGCCGGGCAGAAAGGTCATTTTTCTGCATCTGATGGGCAGCCACAACTCGGCCTGCAAGCGGTTTCCGTCCGGGGCTGCCGTACTACACGAGCAAGGCAGCTACGACAGCTGCTACGTGAATTCGATCCGCTATACCGATTCCCTGCTCGGACAGGTCTTTGCACGGCTGAAAGGCCAGCGGGCCTCCGTGCTTTACTACTCGGACCATGGTCAGGAAAGAACCCCGGACAATGGCGGTACCTATTACCACGGTGGCGAGTACCCCAGCCAGGAGGCCTATCGCGTCCCGCAGTTCATCTGGTATAGCGACGCCGTTCCGCGTAACCGGACCAGGACCGGACAGGTCAATGCGCCGTATTCGACGGCGGACAATTACTACCTGATGATGAACTGGCTCGGCATCCGGACCGGCGTCAGGGATTGTGCGTCACCGCTGTCGGACTGCTACGCGCCGCCATCGTCCATCACTGTACTGAATGCGGCCCGACGCAAGCTGGACTATCACCGGTTGCCGGACAATGTCCGCCTTGCCCGGGCCGCACGCTAAGCCTGCATGCTGACCCAACGACAAAGGGACCCGCGGGCCCCTTTGTCGTTGCTGGCTGCACTGCCCCTTACACCTGGAAGCGCGACACCGTTTCCCGCAGACGCGAGGTCAGCTGATGCAGTTCGACAGTAGAGGTCGCCGTCTCCTTGGCCACCAGTGCATTGCTGGCCGCGCCCTGCGCGATCCGCTCCACATGCTGGGCGATATCGTTGCTGGCCTGGCTCTGCTCCTGCAGCGAGTGCGAGATATCGTTGACCACGCCGACCACCGAGGCGGAGCTGGCACGAATGCGCCCGATCGCCTCGCCGCCCTGCCCTGCCAGTTGCACCCCGGTCTGCGCCCGCTTCACCGCATCGGCAATATTGTTGCGTGACGCATCCGACGTGGTCTGGATCGCACCGATCATGTTGCCGATTTCCTGGGTCGCCTGGGTCGTACGCTCGGCCAGCTTGCGCACTTCGTCGGCCACCACCGCAAAGCCGCGACCGCTTTCACCTGCCCGTGCCGCTTCGATGGCGGCATTCAGCGCCAGCAGATTGGTCTGGTCGGCCACATCGCGGATCACGCTCATGATGCTCTTGATTGATTCGGTCTTCTCGGCCAGTTCGCGGATCGAATCCGATGCGACTTCCACTTCCTGGCTGATGCGGGTGATCTCGTCCACCGTGCCGTTGATGACCGTCGCGCCCTGCTCGGAAATTTCACCCGAGGCCGCCGACTGCTCCCGCGCCAGCTGCGCGTTGTCGGCAATATGGGTGATGCTGGTGGTCAGCTGCTCGATGGCGGCAGCCATCGCTGCCGCGGCCTGGCTCTGGTTTTCCGAGTTCTCTGCATTGACGTCGGCATGCTTCTCGATTTCACCGGCCATCTGTCCGAGACTGTCGGCACTGTTGATGACGTCGGAGATCAGTGTGCGCAGCTTCTTCTGCATCCCGGCAATCGACGCCAGCAGGCTGGTGGTGTCATTGGCGGCCAGTTTCACCGGGTAACCGAGGTGGCCGTCGGAAATGGCGTGGACGATTTCGGCGGCATAGGCCGGCTCGCCACCCAGGCTGCGGATCACCCGCCGCGAGATCATCAGGCCGGCGGCCAGCAGCGCGCCGGTCAGCAGGGCGATAATCGGCAACAGCTCCAGGGCACTCTTCCAGAATGCCGCGTCCACGTCGTCGACATAGACGCCGGTACCAACCACCCACTTCCATTCCGGCGTGGTCACCACAAACGAGACTTTCGGCACCGGCTTGTCGGCGCCCGGCTTGCCCCAGACATACTCCATGCGGCCATGATTCTGCGACAGCGCATTGCGGAACATGTCGCCCATCGGCTGGCCGTCCGGCGTCTTGACCTTCTCGATGCTGGTGCCGAGCAGTTCCGGACGCGGCCCGATCGCCGCATAGTTGAAGTCCTTGTCGAGCATGAAGATATAGCCGGTCTGCCCGTCATAGCGCTGTGCCGACACGGCAGCCTTGGCCTGGCGCTGGGCCTCGGCCAGCGGCAACCGGCCGCTTCTGGCCTCGTTCTCGTAGTACCCGACCAGCGTGACCGCGGCTTCTACCAGGTTGCGGGTCTTGGCAACCCGGTCCTCGAGCATGGTGTCGCGCTGCCCCTTGAGCGCAATCACGCTCAGTATCACCATGCCGGCGCAGGCCAGTCCGACCAGCGCGCCCAGCTTGGCGCGCATGGATAATTCTCGTTTCGCCGACATCTTTTCCCCTTGATTCTTTGTCGTGTTCTGCATGAGCGGTACGCCCACAACGCACCGGGCCATGGTCCGGTGCGTTGCACGGCAGGCAAAAATGGCTGCCAGCCTGAGATACATCGGACCCGGCTCGGGTTTATTTAATCTGGATGCTGATTATTCACTAAAAATTAAAGGCTGGCGCGACATGTTCTGTCGCACCAGCCTCATGATGCCGGCCCGCCGGCAAACGGCGGGTCAACGGGCCCGAAAACCGCTTACTTCATCGTCGGCATGGAGAACTCGGCCGTCAGCCGTGCAGGCCAGCGCGAGGTCACCGTCTTCATCCGCGTATAGAACCGTACGCCTTCGTGGCCATGCACGTGGTGATCGCCAAACAGCGACGCCTTCCAGCCGCCGAAACTCATGAATGCCATCGGCACCGGAATCGGCACATTGATCCCGACCATGCCGACCTGGATGCGGCGGGTAAATTCGCGAGCCGCACCGCCGTCTCGGGTAAAGATGGCGGTGCCGTTGCCGAATGCGTGGCCGTTGATCAGTCCGATGGCCTCGTCCAGCGACGCGACCCGCACCACGGCCAGCACCGGACCGAAGATTTCTTCCTGATAAATGCTCATGCCCGGCGTGACGTGGTCGAACAGGGTGCCGCCGACAAAGAAGCCATTCTCGTGACCGGCCACCACATGGCCACGGCCATCAACCACCAGCGTCGCCCCCTCGGCCACGCCGGCCGCGATATGGTTTTCCACCCTGGCCTTGTGCTCGCGGGTGACCAGGGGTCCCATGTCGGCGTCAGCCTGGCTGCCCGGGCCGATCTTCAGCGAACGGGTCCGCCCGGCCAGCTCGGCAACCAGTGCATCGGCCGCATCACCGACCGCCACCGCAACCGAAATCGCCATGCAGCGCTCACCGGCCGAACCGTAGGCCGCCCCCATCAGCGCGTCGGCGGTCTGGGCAATGTCGGCGTCCGGCATCACCACCAGATGGTTCTTCGCCCCGCCGAGCGCCTGCACCCGCTTGCCGGCGGCAGTGCCGCGGCTGTGGATGTAACGGGCGATCGGTGTCGAGCCGACAAAGCTCACGGCCGCCACGTCGGGATGGTCAAGCAGCGCGTCGACGGCGGTCTTGTCGCCATGCACGACGTTGAACACGCCATCGGGCAGACCGGCCTCGTGCAGATAGTCGGCCAGTTTCAGTGCGGCTGACGGATCACGCTCCGATGGCTTGAGCACGAAGGTATTCCCGCAGGCCAGTGCGACCGGAATCATCCACAGCGGCACCATGGCCGGGAAGTTGAACGGCGTGATGCCCGCCACCACCCCCAGCGGCTGGCGCAGATTGTAACTGTCGACCCCGGTGCCGACCTGATCGCAGTATTCACCCTTCAGCAGTTGCGGGATGCCGCAGGCGAATTCGACCACCTCCAGCCCGCGCGTGACCTCGCCCAGCGCATCCGGCACGGTCTTGCCATGCTCGGTCGAGATCAGGGCAGCCAGGGCCGGGGCTTCGCGTTCCAGGATCTCCTTGAACCTGAACATCACCCGCGCCCGCTTCAGCGGCGGCGTTTCCGCCCACGCCGGCCACGCCGCCTGCGCGGCGGCCACCGCCGCGTCGACATCGCCCGCATCGGCCAGGCACAGCCTGGCAGTCACTTCACCCCAGGCCGGGTTGTACACGTCGCCGCGCCGCACGCCGCGGCCGGTCGTCCGCTGGCCGGCAATGTAATGGGGGATTTCCTGCATGGTTTTCTCCACGATTCCAGTGTTCTCAGTTGATTTCACGCAGCACGTCACCAATGGTGGCGAACAGCCGTCCGATCTCGGCGCTGTCGATGATCAGCGGCGGCGAGCAGGCGATGACGTCGCCGGTAAAGCGCACCATCACGCCCTTTTCCCAGCATTTGAGGAACACATCATAGCCGCGCGCGCCCGGCTCGCCGGGTCGCGACTCCAGTTCGATGCCGGCCACCAGGCCGAGGTTGCGGATGTCCTTGACGAACGGCGCGCCGCGCAGGCTGTGCGCCGCTTCCTCGAACGCCGGCGCCATGCCGGCGCTGCGCTCGAACAGTTGCTCGTCCCGGTACAGTTTCAGTGTGGCGATCGCCGCCGCGCAGGCCAGCGGGTGGCCGGAGTAGGTGTAGCCGTGCGGGAATTCGATGGCGCGCTCGCCGACGGCCGCGGCCATGAACGCATCGTGAATGGCCGGTTTGACCAGTACGGCACCCATCGGCACCGCGCCATTGGTCAGCCCCTTGGCGCAGGTCAGAATGTCCGGCACCACATCGAAGCGCTGCGACGCCCACGGCGCGCCCAGGCGGCCGAAGCCGGTAATGACTTCATCGAAAATCAGCAGGATGCCGTACTTGTCGCAAATCTCGCGCAACCGCTTCAGATAGCCCTTCGGCGGCAGAATCACGCCGGTCGAGCCCTGCATCGGCTCGACGATCACCGCGGCAATGGTCGACGGATCATGCAGGGTGACGATGCGCGACTCCAGTTCGTCGGCCAGCTCGATGCCGAAGGCCGGCTCGCCACGGCTGAACGCGTTGCGATCGATATCGAGCGGATGGCGCAGATGGTCCACCGCAGCCAGGCCGACCGGGAAGTGCTTGCGGTTGCCGGCGATGCCGCCGACCGCCACACCGCCGTAGTTGACGCCGTGATAGCCGCGCTCGCGGCCGATCAGCTTGACCCGCGCCGCATCGCCGCGTACCCGGTGATAGGCCTGGGCGATCTTCAGCGCCGTATCGGCGGCTTCCGAGCCGGAGTTGACGAAGAACACCTTGTCCAGCCCCGCCGGCGCCATGCCGGCCAGCGCGGTCGCAGCCTCGAACATCTGCGGATGGCCCATCTGGAATGGTGGCGCGTAATCGAGCACGGCAGCCGCACGCTGGATCGCCTCGACGATCGGGCGCCGGTTGTGGCCGGCATTCACGCACCACAGGCCGGAGGTGCCATCCAGCACCTTGCGGCCGCTGTCATCGGTGTAATACATGCCGTCGGCCGCACACAGCAGGCGCGGACTGGCCTTGTAGTGGCGGTTGGAAGTGAACGGCATCCAGAGCGCGTCGAGGTCGGCGGGTTTCATGTTTCTCTCTCTCATGTCGGTTTGCGCTGCGATGGCGCGGGCATTGCCCGCTCAGCGGCTGCCGGGGCAATGCCTGCAATCTAGGTTGCATGCCGGGACAAAAACAGAGACAGTTCGCACAAATTGCAACGGTACTGTACTGGCCAATCCACCATGACACTCGAACACTACGTGCTGCCGGAGATGGCGCATGCCACGCTGGTCGAACGCGTCATCGCCCTGTTCGACCAGGCGATCAAGGCCCGGCGGCTGTCACCCGGCCACCGGGTGCCGTCGATCCGCAAGCTGGCGGGCGAACTGGCCATCAGCCCGTTCACCGTGACCGACGCCTATCAGCGGCTGGTCGCGCGCGGCCTGCTCGAGTCACGGCGCGGTTCCGGCTACTTTGTCGCCGGCGGCCGCCCGGTCAGCACGCCGGCCGACCCGCCGCCGGTGCGCGAGCTGGCCATCGATGCCTACTGGCTGTCGCGCAATGTGTACGAGTCCGGCGACATGCTGCTGCCGGTCGGTGGCGGCTGGCTGCCGTCGGCATGGTTCGAGGCAGTGCCGCTGGCCCGCGCCCTGCGGGCACTGGCACGCGACGGCATGCCGACCACGCGCTATGGCCAGCCGCA
The DNA here is from genome assembly GCF_003269145.1 of Microvirgula sp. AG722. Lineage (NCBI taxonomy): Bacteria > Pseudomonadati > Pseudomonadota > Betaproteobacteria > Neisseriales > Aquaspirillaceae > Microvirgula > Microvirgula sp. AG722. The sequence continues at coordinate 207,447 of NZ_QLTJ01000001.1, forward strand.
GGGCTGGCTGCCGCTGCGCGAGCATATCGCCGACCGGCTGGGCGATGCGGAGATCACCGCCAGCCCGCGCGATATCGTACTGACCCACGGCGCCAGCCAGGCGATCGACCTCGCCGCCGCCGTGCTGGCGCGGCCCGGCGATACCGTGCTGGTCGACGACCCCGGCTACTGCAACCTGATTTCCTGCCTGCAACTGCGCGGACTGAACGTGATCGGCGCGCCGTGGACGCCACAGGGACCGGATCTGGCCGAGCTGGCCCGCCTTGCCGCCCTGCATCGTCCGCGTGCGTTCTTCACCAATCCGTGGCTGCAGAATCCGACCGGCTGCTCATACACACCGGCCACGGCATTCGGCGTGCTGCGACTGGCTGGCGAATTCGACTTCACCGTGGTCGAGGACAATGTGTCGGCCGATTTCGTTTCCGGCCGGCAGACAGCGCTGGCGGCCCAGGGCGGGCTCGGGCGGGTGATGTATATCGGCAGTTTCTCGAAGACGCTGTCCCCGGCGCTGCGGGTCGGCTTCGTGGCCACCGACCGCGCCCGGGCCGACGAGCTGGCGCACGTGAAGATGATCACCGGCCTGACCTCCAGCGAATACGGTGAGCGCATGGTGCTGAGTCTGCTGGAGGATGGCAGCGCCCGCCGTCAGATCGAGCGCCTGCGCGCCAGGCTGGCCGAGGCGCAGCCGCGCGCACGCGCCAGGCTGGAAGCCGCCGGCTATGAGTGCTTCGGCAGTGAATCGGGCGGCATGTTCATCTGGGCACGCCGGCCGGGCCACGATCCGGTCGCCCGGGCCGAGCACGCCGGTCGGGCCGGGGTGCTGCTGGCGCCGGGACGGCTGTTCCGCCCCGGCCAGACCGGCAGCGAATGGCTGCGTTTCAACGCGGCGTACTGCCTTGATGCACGGCTGGATGGCGTGTTGTGAGCGGCGTCAGCATCCGTCGCAGCTAGTTGGCAAGAAAACGATTGATCTCGGCCAGATCCTGCGTCTCCAGCTGGCCGACCGACTGCGCCAGTTGCAGTCGCGACAGCAGGTACGCGTACTTTGCCTGCGCCAGGTCGCGCCGGGCCTGGAACACGCTCTGCTCGGCATTCAGCACGTCGAGGCTGGTCCGCACGCCAACATCGCGACCAAGGCGGGTCGAGGCCAGCTGGGTTTCCACCGACTTGACCACGTTCTGCCGCGCCACCACCTGCGAGGCGCCGGCGGTCACGCCCAGATAGGCAGTCCGGACCTGCTGCTCGGCGGTGCGGCGGCTGGTCTCCAGATCCTCGCGTGCGGCGTCGCGCAGCGCGGCTTTCTCCCGCACCTGCGACTGCACGCCACCACCGGCAAACAGCGGGATGGTCAGGGTCAGACCGACGCTGTTGCCCTCGGTCTTGTTGCCGCCGAACAGCGGCGACAGGTTGCTGTCGTTTTTCTGCCACCCGGCATTGAGGTTCAGGGTCGGCAAGTGACCGGCCCGGCTGACGTCGATGCTCTTGTCGGCGATCAGCACCTGCTTGCGCCGCACCGCCACGTCGAGGTTGCCGCCATCGACGCGACTGATCCACGCGTCGACATTGGCCGGCGACGGCGTTTCCAGCGGCAGCTTCGGCGCCAGCGGTTTCAGCGAGTCACCGGGCAGGTTGGTCAGCAGCAGGAAGGCGTTGCGCTTGATGGCGAGGTCGTTCACCGCCTGGATTTCCACCGCCACCGCATTGTCGAAGTTGGCCTGCGCTTCATTGGTGTCGACGATGGTCGCGCTGCCGACTTCAAAACGCTTTTTCGCCTCGGCCAGTGACTGGGCAAAGGCGTCCTTCGCGCCCCGGGTATAGGTCAGCGTGTCTTCCGCCAGCAGTACGTCGAAATAGGCGCGGGCAACGCGGACGATCAGGTCCTGGTCGGCGGCTTTCAGCTGGTCGTCAGCGATCAGCGCCTGCTGTTCACCGATCGAGTAGCCGGCGAACCTGGCCCAGTCGAATACCGTCTGCGTCAGCTGGATGCCGCCGACACGGGTGGTGTAATCGGGCAGGCCGTTCGGGGTCTTCGGGTAGTTGCGGGTCGCGCTGTAGCTGCCATTGATCTGTGGCAGCAGCGGCGCCCGGCCCTGCACGCGCGCCTCGACGCCCGCTTCACGCCGGGCACGGGACGAGGCAATGCCGGAATCGTAGTCACGCGCGGCCCGCCAGGCATCCATCAGGTCGGCGGCACCGGCGCCGGTCGTCGTCACGGCGATCATCAGCGCCAGCCAGCGCGGGGAAAAACTCGTTTTCACTCCAGTATCCTTCTGTGTTGCATTTGCACACGAATCCCTTGTCTCAGTCAGCGGCCGGTGCCGGCCGCGGCACCCGGTACCAGGCCGCATACAGCGCCGGCAGGAACAGCAGCGTCAGTACGGTCGCCACCAGCAGCCCGCCCATGATGGCGACCGCCATCGGCCCCCAGAACGTGCTGCGCGTCAGCGGCACCATGGCCAGGATCGCCGCCGCGGCCGTCAGCATGATCGGCCGGAAGCGGCGGACCGTACTGCCGATCACGGCCTCCCACGGCGCAATGCCCTCGGCAAGGTCATGCTCGATCTGGTCGACCAGGATCACGCTGTTGCGCATGATCATCCCGGCCAGCGCAATCACGCCGAGCATGGCGACGAAGCCGAACGGCGCACCGAACAGGATCAGCGTCAGCGACACCCCGATCATGCCCAGCGGCGCGGTCAGCAGCACCATGACCGTGCGCGAGAAGCTCTTCAGCTGCACCATCAGCAGTGTCACCACGATCAGCAGCATCACCGGCGCGATGGTGCCGATGGCCTGCTGCGACTTCATGCTCGACTCGAGCGAACCGCCAAGCTCGATATGATAGCCGGGTGGCAGCGTTTTCCCGAATGCCTGCATGGCCGGCCACAGCGCCAGCGACACATCGGACGCCTGGACGCCGTCGCGCACGTCGGCCCGCACCGAGATGGTCGGCTGCCGGTTGCGCCGCCAGACGATACTCTCCTCGGGTGCATAACTGATGTGCGCAACCTGCGATACCGGCACGAAACGCCCGCTGGCAGTCTGCACGGTCAGGCCGCCGAGTGCGGCCACATCATGTCGCTCGTCGGCGGACAGCCGCACCATCACGTCGATGCTGCGGTCGTTGTCGCGGAAGTCGGTGACGGCGGCACCGGAAATCTGCATCGCCAGCTGTCGCGCCAGCGCCTGCGAGTCGATGCCGAGCGCCCGCGCCCGGTCCTGATCCACCGTCAGCCGCATCGCCTTGACCTGCTCGCCCCAGTCATTGTTGACGTGCCGGGTATCGGTGTGCGCCCGCACCTTCTGTTCGACCTGGGCCGCAATGCGACGCAGCTCGACCGGATCGTCACCCATCACCCGGAACTGCACCGGATAGCCGACCGGCGGGCCGTTCTCCAGCCGGACCACCCGGCCGCGCACCAGCGGAAAGTCGGTCTCGAACGCGCGTTCAAGCTTCTTCTTCACCGCTTCACGCGCAGCGAGATCGCGGGTCATCACCATCAGCTGCGCATAGTTCAGGTTCGGCTGCTGCTGGTCCAGCGGCAGGTAGAAGCGCGGCGAGCCATTGCCGACATAGCTGGTGACCGACAGCACGTGCTCGTCATTGGCCAGGCGCGCCTCGACCGCCTTCACTTCGCGCTCGGTCGCCGCATAGCTGGCCCCCTGCGGCAGCCACAGGTCAACCAGCAGTTCGACCCGGTTCGAGGCCGGGAAAAACTGCTGCGGCACGAACAGCCTGAACGCGACCAGCGACAGCACGAAGGCCGCCAGCGTCAGCGCAATGACGGTCTTGCGGTATTCCAGGCACCATTCCAGCGTGCGCCGGAAGCGCAGGTAGAACGGCTTGCGGTACACATCGACGTGCGGCGCGTCCTCGCCATTCTTGTGTTCCTTCAGCAGCAGGAAACCGAGGTACGGCGTGAACAGCACGGCGACAAACCATGAAATCACCAATGCCAGCCCCACCACGGCAAACAGGCTGAACGTGTATTCACCGGCATTCGAGCGGGCGAGGCCGACCGGCAGGAAGGTCGCCGCCGTAATCAGCGTGCCGGTCAGCATCGGGAAGGCCGTGCTGGTGTAGGCAAAGGTCGCGGCACGGAAACGGTTCCAGCCCTGCTCCAGCTTCAGCGACATCATTTCCACGGCGATGATCGCATCGTCGACCAGCAGGCCCAGCGCGATGATCAGCGAGCCGAGCGAGATGCGCTGCAGGTCGATGCCGAACGCCAGCATCGCCAGGAAGGTGATGGCCAGCACCAGCGGGATCGACAGCGCGACCACGACGCCGGTACGCAGGCCGAGGCTGACAAAACTGACCGCCAGCACGATGGCCACCGCTTCAAGCAGGGAACGCATGAATTCGCCGACCGCCTCATGCACGACTTTAGGCTGGTCGGACACGGCATGGATCTCGATGCCGTGCGGCATGGTGCGCTTGAGGTCGAGCACGAAGGCATCCAGTGCCTGGCCGAGCTTGAGCACGTCGCCGCCCTGCTTCATCGAGATGGCCAGGCCGAGCGCCTCCTTGCCGTTGAAGCGCATCTTGAAGGTGGCCGGGTCGACATAGGCGCGTCCGACCCGGGCGATGTCGCCGACGGTGAACGATCGCCCGCCGGCGGCAATCGGCGTGCCGGCCACGGCGGCCACCGAGTCGTACGGACCGCTGACGCGGACGAAAATGCGGTCGCTGGCCGTTTCGTAAGTGCCGGCCGGCTCGACGCTGTTCTGCTTCGCCAGCGCTTCCCACACCGTCGACAGGTCGATGCCGAGGTTGGCCAGCCGGGCAGTGTCGATATCGACATAGATCTTCTCTGCCTGGTCGCCGACGATCTGCACCTTGGCCACATCCGGCAGCCGGGTGGCGGCCAGCCGGGCGTACTCGACGTAGCGGCGCAGCGCCTCGGGGCTGAAGCCGTCCGAGGTGAACGCATACAGATTGCCGAAGGTATCGCCGAATTCGTCATTGAAGAACGGCCCGCGCACGCCGGACGGCAGGCCGCCCTGCGCTTTCAGGTCCCCGATCTTCTTGCGTACCTGATACCAGGCATCAGTGACGGCACGGCCGCGCACGTCCTCGCGCAGGCTGACGATCAGCTGTGCCTCGCCCGGCTTGGAGTAGCTGCGCACGAAGTCCAGCTCGGGCATTTCCATCAGCTTCTGCTCGACACGGTCGGTCACTTGCTGCTCGACCTCGCTGGCCGTCGCCCCCGGCCACACCACCTGCACCAGCATGGCCTTGAAGGTGAACTCGGGGTCTTCCTTCTGGCCGAGATGGGCATAGGCCCAGACGCCGGCCATCAGCAGCACCACGATCAGGTAGCGCGTCAGCGGCGCATTGCTCAGCGCCCATTCGGACAGATTCGGACCGCGCATCATGGCTGGCCACCGCTGGCCGTCGCCTTGTCAGTGCCGACCTGGGCCAGTGCCGGCTTGCCGGGGCGCGGCGACGGATCGAGCCGCCTGACGCGCATGCCGTCGCGCAGCAGGTGAACACCGGCCGTCACCACGGTTTCGCCGGCCCGCACCCCGCTGGCCACGGTCACGGTCTGGCTGTCGATGCCGGCCAGCGTTACGGCCCGTTTTTTCACCCGCAGCGTCTTGCCGTCCAGCACCCACACCGCATGCCGGCCCTGCTCGTCGAGCACGGCAGTCAGCGGCAGGCGCATCTGCGCCGGCTGGTCGCGCCCGGTCACGAACACGGTCGCGCTCATGCCAAGCTTGACCGCGTCGTCGGCGGCGGGAATCGACAGCCGCGCCTGATAGGTCCGCGAGACCGGATCGGCCACCGGCGCCAGTTCACGCAGGGTCGCCGGGTAGCGGCGCCCGTCATTCCACAACTGCACGCTGTAAGCGCTTGCGGTGCGGAATGCGGCCAGCCGCGCCTCCGGCACATTGACCACGGCTTCGCGCTCACCCGGTACGGCCAGGGTCACGACGGTCTGGCCGGCCTGCACCACCTGGCCGGGTTCGGCGTCGATGCGACTGACCACGCCATCGCGTTCGGCGGTCAGCGTCGCATAGGCGCGGCGGTTCTGGCTGACGGCCAGGTCGGCACGCGCCTGTTTGACCTTTTCACGGGCAACCACCACCCCGCTGGCGCGGCGGTCGAATTCGGCCTGGCTGATGAAGTGCTGGGCCAGCAGGCCCTGATAGCGGGCCAGATCGGTTTCCTGCTGGCGGTAGTCGCTTTCCGCCGCCGCCAGTTGCGCCTGTCTGGCGGTCAGTTCCAGGCCAAGGTCGGCCGGATCGAGCCGCAACAGCGGCTGGCCGGTGCGAACCATGGCGCCGGGGTCCACCAGCCGTTCGGTCACCTTGCCGGCCACGCGGAAGCCTTGCGGCGATTCATGCCGGGCCCGGATGTCGGCAGCAAAGCGCTGGGTGGCAGCAACGGCATCCTCGCCGACGACAGTGGTGCGGACCGGGCGGATTTCTTCTTCAACGGCAGGTCGGTCCTTGCAGGCCGCCAGTATCAGGCTGGCCAGCAGGACGGGAATGAGCAGGGTTCGCTTGGGCATGGTGTCTCAGCCGCGGGTGCAGAGGCCGCGGGTCAGCAGGTCGTGGATATGGTCGATATGGCGCACCATATCGATCGGTTCGGCTTCGAAACGGGCGAACGAGTGTTCCCACAGCAGGGCCATCACCAGCGGGGCCAGCACGATCTGGACCGTTTCATCGAGGTCGAGATCGGCGCGGAACTCGCCGCTGGCCATGCCGCGCGTCAGCAGTGTGCGCAACAGCGCCCGGGCACGCAGGATGACTTCGTCGTAATAGAAGCGCGCCAGGTCGGGAAAGTTGCACGCTTCGGCCACCATCAGCTTGACCAGCCCGCTGCTCTGGCTGGCCTGCACGTCCTCATTCCAGCGCTGCATCAGCAGGCGCATCTGCGCGGCGACCGGACCGGCGCCGTTCTCGGCCGCCGCCTCCAGCCGGGTGATATTGGCCAGCAGGCCGTTGCGGACTACCGCTTTCAGGATTTCGGCCTTGTTCTCGAAATACAGATAGGGCGTGCCCTTGGTCACGCCGGCGGCGCGGGCAATGTCCTCAAGCTTGGTCGCCTTGTAGCCATGTTCGATAAACAGGATCTGTGCAGCGGCCAGGATCTCGTCCGGCCGCGCGTCCTTGCGCCGGTGCCAGCGTGTGCCATTCTGGTTTTGCATGGTCGGAAACGTCCGTCATGAATCACGATGACGCGGGAGACTACCGGCATTTTTCCCTGTTGTGCATAAAAAATAAATACTGGTTCATTAATTGATGCAGCAATCTGCGCTCCTCGGGCAGACACGAGTTGCCGGGATACGGCTAGAATTTGCATTTTTGCGACAGCAAGGATTCGCCATGCCATTCGATGCCCAGGAGCAGGCCGCCATTCTGGCCGAGGCCCTGCCGTATATCCGCCAGTTCAGCGGCAAGACGCTGGTCATCAAGTACGGCGGCAATGCCATGACCGACCCGGCGCTGAAGGAAGGCTTTGCCCGTGATGTGGTGATGCTGAAGCTGGTCGGCCTGAACCCGGTCGTCGTCCATGGCGGCGGCCCGCAGATCAATGACCTGCTGACCCGCCTCGGCAAGCACGGCGAATTCGTCGCCGGCATGCGCGTGACCGACAGCGAGACCATGGACGTGGTCGAAATGGTGCTCGGCGGTCTGGTCAACAAGGAAATCGTCAATCTGATCAATCAGGCCGGCGGCCATGCCATCGGACTGACCGGCAAGGACGGAGGCTTTATCCGCGCCCGCAAGCTGTATGTCGCCGCCGACGGCAACCCGGCCGTGGATATCGGTCAGGTCGGCGAGGTCGACTCGATCGACCCGGCCGTGGTCGCCCTGCTGTACGAGAAGGACTTCATTCCGGTCATCGCCCCGATCGGCGTCGGCCCGGATGGCGCGGCATACAACATCAATGCCGATCTGGTCGCCGGCAAACTGGCCGAAACGCTGCACGCGGAAAAGCTGGTGCTGATGACCAACACTCCGGGCGTACTCGACAAGGACGGCAAGCTGCTGACCAGCCTGACCCCGGCACAGGTCGACCTGCTGTTCGCCGACGGCACGCTGCACGGCGGCATGCTGCCGAAAATCAGCTCGGCACTGGACGCGGCCCGCAACGGCGTGAACTCGGTGCACATCATCGACGGCCGGGTCAAACATGCGCTGTTGCTGGAAATTCTCACCGCAGCCGGCATCGGCACCATGATCCGCGCCGCTTGATCCGGGCCGGCGGGCGCGGGCGCACTATAGTGGAAACACCCCTACTGTCCGACAGGAGACCACCATGAGCGCCACCGCCCGCCAAATGCTGAAAGAGAAACACACCGCCGCCCTGATCTCGATTGCCCCGGATGCCAGTGTGTTCGAAGCCCTGCAACTGCTCGCCCAGCGCGATATCGGCGCCGTGGCGGTCATGGACAACGGGCGGCTGGTCGGCATTTTCTCCGAACGCGACTACGCCCGCCGCATCGTGCTGCAGGGCCGGACGTCGAGCAATACGCTGGTGTCCGAGATCATGACCGCGCGGGTCCACGTGATCAGCCCCGACCGCACGGCCGAGCAGTGCATGGCGCTGATGACAGCGGAACGCATCCGCCATCTGCCGGTGGTGGAAAACGAACAGGTAATCGGCATGATCTCGATCGGCGACGTGGTGCATGCCACCATTGCCGACCAGCAGATCGCGATCGACTCGCTGAGCAAGTATGTGATGGGGTGCAGCCAGCTCGGCTGTCAGTAGCGCCAGCGCGTTGCACATTGCAGCGCGCCCCGCTCCGCTCCTATCATGTCGCCCCGCCCATTGCGGCCGCCGTCGTCCCCGTCGGCGGCCTTTGTCTGCCGTATGCCCCCGATCTGGATCTTCGACCTCGACAACACCCTGCATCACGCATCACCCGGGGTGTTCCCGCATATCAACCGCATGATGACCGCCTATATCATGCGTCACCTGGATATCGCCGAGGACGAGGCGCAGCGGCTGCGCGCCGCCTACTGGCGCCGCTACGGCGCGACGCTGACCGGGCTGGTCCGCCACCATGCCGTCGACCCGCTGCACTTCCTGCAGGCCACCCACCCGATTGACGAGTTGCTGCCACTGGTCCGGTTCGACCCGCAGCTGCAGCGCACCTTTGCCCGCCTGCCCGGCCGCAAGGTGCTGCTGTCCAACGGCCCGTCGTGGTACTGCGCCGGTATTCTCGAACGACTCGGCATCGACCGGCATTTCAGTGCCCAGTTCGCCATCGAGTCGGCCGATTTTCTGCCCAAGCCCGATGTGCGCGGCTACCGTGCCGTGCTGGCCCATCTGCGCGCTCCCGCATCACGCTGCATCATGGTCGAGGATGCACGGGTCAACCTGCGCACGGCCAAGCGGCTCGGCATGCGCACGGTATGGATCGCGCCCGGCCAGGTAGCGACACCGGGCTATGTCGACCATCGCATCGCTCATATCGCCCAGTTGCTCGGACTGCCCCACAGCGCCACGGCAAACAGCAAACGGCCGTAGCGGGGTTTCCCCGCGAGGGCGGGGAGCAATCCGGGCTAGCCGATCGGGTCCGGGCGCGGCGGCCGGAAGCGCGACCACAGGATGCGCCACAGCGCCAGCGACAGGCAGCCAATGGCGGCCCACGGCCACCAGCGCGAGGCAAAGTCGGCCAGCGCATTGAGATTGCGCAGATGGCCCTCGTTCCAGCGGAACAGCGCCAGTTCCTCGCCGCTGTCACCGGCTTCGGCCAGCGGCCACAGCTCGGTCAGCCAGATGCTGCCGGCCAGCGCCAGCAGGGCCAGCAGCAATTGTCCGCCGCGCGGCAACCGGGTGCACAGCCAGGCGGCCAGCAGGCCGGATACCAGCCCCAGCGCCACGTTGTGGTTCATCCATTCAAAGAACGCCATCGGCTTCAGCAGCATGCCGGCAGCCAGCATCTTGACCAGCCAGGCGGCGGCAAGAAACAGCAGCACGGCGCGCAACTGGTAGCGCCGGCGTGACAGGAAGGCGGTAATGAACAGCAGGGTGGCGGTCAGATGCAGCATCGCCCCGCCCGCCTCCAGCAGCATCAGGAACAGCACCGGATCGGTCAGCGGCGACAGGAAAGGCTGCGGCAGACCGCGCGGCATCACCACCACGCCGAACAGCGGCACCGCCGGATTGATCTGGGTCAGGAACCAGACCGCCAGCAGCATCAGCGCATAGTCCGCCGTCGAGTCGGGCACGAACCAGCGATAGCGCCGTGCCAGCAGCCAGGCGCCGATGCGCCGGCACAGCGGCACGGTGGCAATGGTGGCACCGATGGCACCGCCAAGGGCGTTGCAGATCAGGTCGAGGTTGGACGAGACGCGGTTGGGCAGGAAGTTCTGCGTCAGCTCGACCGCAAAGCTGGTCGCACTGGCGGCGACGCAGGCAAACAGGAAACCCAGCCAGCGCCGGCGTGACATTCGCGCCAGGGCAAAACCGTATGGCAGGTAGGCCAGCACATTGACGACATTGTCGAAGTCGCGCTGGTAGTAAGGCAGCGGGTAGGTGAGGAAATCGAGCAGCGGCTCGCCGCTCCACTCCCAGCCGGAGAACGGGTACAGGCTGACGACGACGATCACGCCAAGCCAGATCAGCGCAAACCAGCGCGACACCAGATGCCGGGCCGGTTGCAGCAGGTGCAGACCGTAATCAGACATGTGCGGAAACATCCATCATTGCCAGACTCCGCCGTCAATGCACCGCACGCAGGCGCATGTACACCACGCCGGGCAGCAGCAGCGCACCGGCACTGGCCCCCGCCCGCACCTGGCGGAACACGTACTGCCCCCTGTCACGGCTCAGCAGCAGGGTCGTCGGCGTGCCGCCATCGTCCAGTCGCAGGCTGTCGCCGCGGGTTTGCGCCAGACAGTCGCCGGCCAGGCACAAACGGTAGTGGCGGAACTTGTTGGTGCCCTGCAGCGAGCCATCCGGATGGAAGGTGACGATCTGTCCGGTGCCACGACCGCGCGCGGTCAGCACTTCCCAGCGCCCCGGAAACATCGCCGCATTGGCTGCGGCGCGAAAGGCACCGTCCGTCCCGGCCGCCACATCGCCAGCCGGAACGAAGCGTGCCCCGCCCGGCGACATCAGTTGCCCCCCGGCCAGCGGCCACGCCTGCTGGTCGATCAGCAGCCGCTCGCCATCGCGCTGCCAGCGGACCGGCGTCCAGCGCTCGCCATCTCCGCGCTCGGCGCGGCCATCCGGCTGCAGCAGCAGCTCGGCTGCCGGCTGCGACGCCAGCGCCTGGCGTGGCGAGCCGGTCTGACGCAGCGTGTCCAGCGCACTCTGGTTGATCCAGCGTGATGCCACCGGGGGCGGAGCGACCGGGGCCGGTTCCACCTGCGCCGGTGCCACGCCCGAGCAGGCGGTCAGCAACAGCATCGAGGCAAACGGCAGGGACAGAAGGCGAAAGGACATGGCTGGCTTTCCGGGTCAGTGGATTGGGGAACGAACGCCCATTGTCCCGCAACTCTCCCGTCGCGGCGAGGCGGTTCCCGAAAGGAAAAGGCCGGCGGAGACTCCACCGGCCTTGGCAAGGACCTGATCCTGACCGATGCTACGCGGCCATTTCCAGCATCAGGCTGTTGACGCGGCGCACGAAGCTGGCCGGGTCATCGAGCTGGCCGCCTTCGGCCAGCAAGGCCTGGTCGAACAGCACGCGGGCCAGCTCGCCGAAGCGGGTGTCGCTCTGCTCCGCGTCCAGCTTCTTCACCAGCGGGTGGGCCGGGTTCAGTTCCAGCACCGGCTTCTGGTGCTCGATTTCCTGTCCGGCCGACTTCAGCAGCCGTTCCAGATGGGTGCTCATGCCGTGCTCGCTGGCGACCAGGCACGCCGGCGATTCGGTCAGACGGTGGGTCACGCGGACTTCACGCACCTGTTCGGTCAGCGCCTTGCCCACACGCTCGATCAGCGGCTGCAGGGTTTCCTCGACCTGTTTCTGCGCTTCCTTCTCGGCCTCGTCCTCGAGCTGGCCCAGGTCGAGTTCGCCCTTGGCGACCGATACCAGTGCCTTGCCGTCGAACTCGGTCAGATGGCCGGTTACCCATTCGTCGACGCGGTCGGACAGCAGCAGCACTTCCACGCCCTTCTTGCGGAACACTTCCAGGTGCGGGCTGTTCTTCGCGGCGGCAAAGCTGTCGGCGGTGATGTAGTAGATCTTGTCCTGCCCGTCCTTCATCCGCGCGACGTAGTCGGCCAGGCTCACGTTCTGCACATTGCTGTCATTGCTGGTCGACGCGAAACGCAGCAGCCTGGCGATGCGGTCCTTGTTGGCGAAGTCCTCGCCAATGCCTTCCTTCAGCACATTGCCGAAGGCCTGCCAGAAGGTCGCGTACTTGTCCGCCTCATTGCTGGCCAGGTCTTCCAGCACGCCCAGCACCTTCTTCACGCAACCGGCGCGGATGGCGTCGATATCCTTCGAGCCCTGCAGGATTTCGCGCGACACGTTCAGCGACAGGTCGGCCGAGTCGATCACGCCCTTGACGAAGCGCAGGTACAGCGGCATCAGCTTGTCGGCGTCGTCCATGATGAACACGCGACGGACGTACAGCTTGACGCCGTGCTTGCGTTCGCGGTCCCACAGGTCGAACGGTGCCCGCGACGGGATGTACAGCAGTTCGGTGTATTCCTGGCGGCCTTCGACGCGGGCATGAGTCCAGGCCAGCGGGTCTTCGAAATCATGGGCGACGTGCTTGTAGAACTCGCGGTACTGCTCGTCGCTGATCTCGCTCTTCGGCCGTGCCCACAGCGCGGACGCCTGGTTGACCGGCTCGAACACGGCAGCGGGCGCCGGTTCGTCACCGTCAGCAGCTTCCGGCGTGCTCAGCATCTCGATCGGGATGGCGATATGGTCGGAGTACTTGCGCAGGATGCTGCGCAGGCGCCAGTCGTTCAGCAGCTCACCCTCGTCTTCGCGCAGGTGCAGCACGATCTCGGTACCGCGGCCGGCCTTGTCGACCGCCTCGATGCTGTACTCGCCTTCGCCGGCGGATTCCCAGCGCACACCGGCATCGGCCGGCAGACCGGCACGACGGGTGGTCAGCGTGACCCGGTCGGCGACGATAAAGGCCGAGTAGAAACCGACGCCGAACTGGCCGATCAGGTTGGCGTCCTTGCGGGCGTCGCCGGTCAGGCTGTCGAAGAAGGCACGGGTGCCCGATTTGGCGATGGTGCCGATATGTTCGATCACCTCGTCGCGGCTCATGCCGATGCCGTTGTCGGCAATGGTCAGGGTGCGGGCGTCGGCATCGAAGGTAATGCGGATCTTCAACTCGGCGTCGTCTTCATACAGTGCCGGGTTGGCGATGGCTTCGAAACGCAGCTTGTCGGCAGCGTCGGACGCGTTGGAGACCAGCTCGCGCAGGAAGATTTCCTTGTTCGAGTACAGGGAATGGATCATCAGCTGCAGCAGCTGTTTGACTTCGGCCTGGAAGCCCAGAGTTTGCTTCTCGCTCATAGGTCGCTCTTGCATCGGAGTAGGGTTGCCAATGCACAGGCAGATGGGAACGGAAGACCCCGTTTTCAATAGGGCCGGATCCGCGGCGATGAATATGCCGTCAGACTGTCCGTCAATCCCCCCGCGAAAAACGACTGAGACCGTTGCTGCCCACCTTCATGAGCAGTCTGGCGGTAGCGAATACGCCATCATTGCAGTGTGGCGGCGATGGCCGCGGACTCGCGCCGCTTTGCCTGCCGCTGCGCCGACAGCACGATGGCGGCCACGATCAGCCCGCCGCCGATCAGCATGCGTACAGTCGGTGTTTCGCCGAACAGCCACCAGGCAATGGCGATGCCGTAAACCGGTTCCAGCGCAAAGATGGCAGCGGCCGTGCGCGCATTCAGCACCGCCAGGCTGGTGACGAACAGACCGTGGGCCAGCCCGGTGCACAGCACGCCGAGCAGCGCCAGCCACAGCCAGTCGGCCGCGCCCAGCGCCGGCAGGCCGGTCGCGGCAAACGGCAGCACGCACAGCAGCACGGCGCAGTTCTGCCACCACGCCACCACCAGCGGCGCGACACGTGCCGCGATCACCCGGTTGCTGAGTGACAGCAGCGCAAACAGCAAGCCGGACAGCACGCCCCAGGCCAGCCCCGCCAGCCCGCTGCCGGCCTCGAACGACGGCGTGACCAGGATCAGGCCGAAGGTCACCACGGCGACCACGGCCATCTCGTCACGACGGATGCGCTCACGGAACAGCAATCCTTCCAGCAGCACGACCAGCGCCGGAAAACTGGCGAAACCGAGTGTGGCCAGTGCCACGCCCCCGGTCTGTACTGCATGGAAAAAGGTCAGCCAGTGTCCGGCCAGCAACACGCCGCCGAGCGCCAGCCAGGCCAGGCTGCGCCGCGACACGTTCTGCCACGGCCGCTGGCCGGCCCAGACCGAAGCGGGTGCCAGTGCCAGCAGCGCAAACAGCGCGCGGCCGCAGACAATGACCACGGCCGGAGCGGCCACCAGTTTGCCGAAGATGCCGGTCAGACCGAACAGCAGCGCGGCGACATGCAGCATCGACAAAGCAAGGCGGGGCGTCATGGCAAGGCTTCCGGAACGGGAAACGGCCAGTCTAGTGCGGGTACGGCCGGTCGGTCTGTCGCGCCACTATTGTCGTTTGCCGGCAGACTCGCGTCGGCGGATATCGCGCGGCGTCAGGCCATGCGCGCGTACCAGTGCGGCGGTAAACGCGCTTTGCGACGCGTAGCCGACCCGGGCGGCGACCTCTCCGACCGCCAGTGTCGTCTGCTGCAGCAGGTCGATGGCCAGCGCCAGCCGGTGGCGGCGCACATAGTCCATCGGCGTCAGTCCGGTTTCGGTCAGAAAGCGCTGATGCAGGCGCGACACCGACAGCCCGGCCAGACGGGCCAGATCGGCAACCTGCAGCGGTCGCGCCGCACAACGGTCGATATGGGCGTCAATGGCCGCCAGCGGCAGCGCACCCGGCGCCTCGGCCGGCCGGCTCAGGCCGGACAGCAGCAGGGCGGCGGCATGGCTGCCGAGAGTGCTGTCGTGCAGTGGCTGGGTCGACAGCCAGCGCACCAGACCGTCGAGCCCGGCCGGCAGTGACAGCACGCGCGGCTGGTCGAGCAGGCGCTGGCCGGCATCGGCTTCCGGCCCGAGCGCGGCACCGAGCCAGATGGCGTCGGCCGGCAGATCGGCCACCAGACACAGTCCGTCGCCGGCATAGACGTGGCGGCAGGCGGGCGGGATGACCGCCGCCTGCCGCTCGCCGACGCAGCCGCCGTGCCCGTCGAGTTCCAGCCGCAGGCCACCACGGAGGCCAAACACCAGCTGGGTGTGATCATGGTCGTGCACGCGCACTTCCGCATCGTAGCGGCGGATGGACAGGACGGGGGTCATGGCGGGCACTCCGGAAAAACCGGCACCCAGCTTACCGCGGCCGGACGCCGGCCACCATTCAGTCGAACAGGCGGACGATCAGCGCGCCATCAGCCGGGCCGCCGAGATCCATCCAGACGCGGATGCCGTTGCCGGCGGCCACGTCGAGCGGGCTGCCATCGTCCTTGTGCAGCGCGGTGATGGTCAGCGTGCGGTTGCCGGCCCGATGAACGATCTCGATCCGGTCGCCGACGGCGAAGCGGTTCTTGACGTCGACCAGCGCGCGGCCGTCGGCCGCGATCTCCAGCACTTCGCCCACGTACTGGCTTTTCTTCGCCTGCGAATGGCCGGTCAGGTAGTTCTGGTAATCCTGGGTCTGGTGGCGTTCGAGGAAGCCCGGGGTATAGCCGCGATTGGCCAGACCATCGAGGTCGGCCAGCAGCGACAGGTCGAACGGCCGGCCGGCCGCCGCATCGTCGATGGCCTTGCGATAGGCCTGGGCCGTGCGCGACACGTAATAGACCGATTTGGTGCGGCCTTCGATTTTCAGTGAATCGACGCCGATCTTCACCAGCTTCTCGACCTGCTCGATGGCACGCAGATCCTTGGAATTCATGATGTAGGTGCCGTGCTCGTCCTCGATGATCGGCATCAGTTCACCGGGACGGCTGCCCTCTTCGATCAGATAGGTGCGATCGGCCAGCGGGTGGCGCTCGGCCCCGCCGCAGGCGGCGAAGTTCCGGTTTGCCTCGTCCATGGCCTGGCCGAAATCGAACTGGATGCGCTGCACGTCGCCGGCGTCGTCGTCGCGGGTATCGTGCATCTTGTAGTCCCAGCGGCAGGCATTGGTACAGGTGCCCTGGTTCGGGTCGCGATGATTGAAATAACCGGACAGCAGGCAGCGTCCCGAGTAGGCGATGCACAGCGCACCGTGAACGAAGACTTCCAGTTCCATGTCCGGGCAGGCCTGGCGGATCTCGGCGATTTCGTCGAGGCTCAGCTCACGCGACAGGATGACCCGGGTCAGACCCATTTTCTGCCAGAACTTCACGCCCATCAGATTGGTGGTATTGGCCTGCACCGACAGATGGATCGGCACCTCCGGCCATTTCTCGCGCACCATCATGATCAGCCCCGGATCGGCCATGATCAGGGCGTCCGGCTTCATGGCAATGACCGGCTCCATGTCGGCCATATAGGTCTTGAGCTTGGCGTTGTGCGGCAGAATGTTGCTGGCGACAAAAAACAGCTTGCCGCGTGCATGCGCCTCGTCGATCCCCTGCCTGAGTTCGTCCAGCTTGAATTCGTTGTTGCGCGCGCGCAGCGAGTAGCGCGGCTGGCCGGCGTATACGGCATCGGCGCCGAAGTCGTAGGCGGCGCGCATCTTGGCGAGGTTGCCGGCGGGCAGCAACAGTTCGGGAGCTTTGGTGGTCATGGCGGGAAACGGCGAAAACGGCGGAAAAGACAAGGCCCGCAAGGCTTGCGGGCCGGCTCGATCGCGCGGAGTATCCGCGCCGGGCGCGCAGGCGTCAAGCGCAGCCCGGCAAAAACCCGTACGCAAACAGGGGTTTAGCCGCGCCGGCCGAGCAGTGCCACCAGCGACACGGCCTGCAGCAGAAAGCCCGCGGCCATGGCCGGCAGCGCGAACACGCGCCAGGCGCCCCACTCGGGGGTCTGCAGGGCCGCGCCGCTGAAGCCGAACAGCAGCGTGCCGACGAGAAAGGCCAGCACCAGCAACAGTCTGGGCAGGCGGGACAGGCGCAACATCAGTGTTTTCATCAGGCGGGGATCAGCCGCGAGGCGGATGCCGGATCAGGCCGGCCCGCTCGCGCGCGGTCTCAGGGTGAGCAGGACCACGATTGTAGCCGAGACCGCCTGGCGCGCAGCCTGTCGGCGTTCACGATTGCATGGGACAATGCCGTTTTGCTGCACACTGACCCTGAAATCATGCCGATACCGTTTTCCCGTGCGCCACGCTGCCGGGCAAACCGTCCCGCCGGGTCTCTGCCCGGCGTTGCCGCTGCGACACTGCTGTGCCTGCTTGCACCGTCCGTTCTCCATGCCGCCACTCCCGCTGCCCCGCCAGCAAACAGGGTGTCCCCCGCCAGGCCGGCATGGCGGCTGGTTACCGATTCCGTCACCCTCCGCACCCGCGCCCTGAAACTCGATGCGCGGATTCCGCGCGTCATCGGCCTGAGCGACAGCACACGACAGCGCATCAACCAGGCGCTTGAACTGCCGCTGCGCGCCGATATCGCTGCCGTCCGCCATGACTATCGCGCCGAGCCTGCCGGCCGCAACGGCCGGGGCACGCCGGACGAATTCCTGTATGACTACACAGCCAGGCCCAATCCGCGCGGACTGGTCAGCGTCAGTCTGGTGTCGTGGAGCTATACCGGCGGTGCGCACGGCAACGGCAATCTGGCCACCCGTCACTTCGACAGCAGCACCGGCGCACCGGTCAGCCTGCCCGGCCTGTTCAAACCCGGTGTGCAGTGGAAGCCGCGCGTGATGGGCGAACTGGCGCTTCAGATCCGGGCCCGCAACGCCGATGAACGCAAGAAGGCGCCAGAGATGCCGGCCGACTGGCAGCCGTTCGAAATGCCGCGGGACCTGAATGCGCAGCAACCATTCTGGTTCTCGCCCGCCGGCGATCTGGTACTGGCGTTCGGGCAGTATGAAGTCGCCGCGTACGCTTATGGCATGCCACAATTCACCATTCCGGCAGCCCGCATCGCCGATCTGCTTACACGCTGATTTACCTTCATCCACGACGACTCAGGAGCTTGCCATGCTGTTCCATTCCCAACTTCTCGGCCAGGTCGACATCGACGAGCATTCCGTCCTCACCCTGGCCGCCCCGCTGGCCGGGCTGGAGGACTGCACGCGCTTCAAGCTGTTCCATGACGAAGGGACCGACGACACGTCGCGCCATGTGTACTGGATGCAGTCGCTCGACAGTCCGGCGGTCACGTTCAGCCTGACCGATCCGGCCTGCTTCGGCATCCGCTACGAACTGGATCTGGAAAACGAGCGCGACGCGCTGCAGCTCGAACGGGCCGAGGATGCCGTGGTGCTGGTCATGGTCTACAAGGACGTGCAGCAGGCAACGCATCCGGCACTGGCGCCGCTGAAGGCAAACCTGTCCGCTCCGCTGGTGATCAACACCGCTTCGCGGCGGGCACTGCAACTGCCGGGGCTGATCGTCGATGTGTGCATGCGCCGGGTAGGCTGAAGACTGCGCCGCCTTTGTACAGGAAAAGGCGGCGCCCTCAGACGGACTGGCAGCAGGCGCCGCCATGCGGCGGATCGGTGACCGGCTCATCCCGCCAGCGGTTCGCCAGCCACTCCATTTCGGCAAACAGCCGGTTGCGACGGCTCTGGCGGCGAAGCTCGACCACATACGGGGCCAGGGCGTCCCAGTCGCGAATCAGCAGCGAGCGCTTCATCCGCTTGTACACCCCTTCATCGAAGGCGCCCTCCCGGATGCCGGCGGCAATGAATTCATACTGGTTCAGCACCGCCAGGATCGTCCGGTTCTGCTCCGCATGGTCGACCAGGTCCCGGCAGGCAAACGGGGTGAAATTCACCTGATCCTCATGCATGCCGGCAAAAACGGCACGCGCCGCTTTCAGCTCCGCATCACGGTTTTCGTTGATCACCACATCGACCGTGGCCCGGCGCCGCGCCTGGACCTCGTTGCGGTCGGACTGGATTCTCAGCAGCCGCAATTGACGCGCGGCGTACAGGCACAGGCCGGCCGTGGCCACGGCGGACAGGAAAACGGCTCCTGTATGGAGCCAGAAGCCGAGGGTTTCGCCAAGGTAAAGTGCGACATCCGTCGCCCGGGAGGAAGACATCCGCCAGGCGCCCCCTTACAGGTCCCAGCCTTCATCGGGCACCAGACTGACAAATACACGCATGATTCTCTCCTTGTGGAATGAAACCGTCGCGGACAACCCGACCGCACGATGAGTCTAGACGGCTTCTTCCCGCGGTGACAAATCCGGCGCAAGAGCGGCGGATGCCACGGACAAAATCCGTGGCATCCGCGCCACTTCAGTCGAAGTGCAGCTTGCCGTCCTTCGCGTCGACCACGATCACCGCTTCCGGCAGGTACTTGCCGGCCAGGATCGCTTTTGCCAGCGGGTTTTCGATCTCGCTCTGGATGGCCCGCTTCAGCGGTCGCGCCCCGTATACCGGGTCGAAGCCGGCTTCGGCGATCAAGGCCAGTGCGGCGTCGGTCACCTGCAGGTTCAGGTCCAGCTTCGCCAGACGGCGTTCCAGCAGCTTCAGCTGGATGCCGGCGATCGACTTGATCTGGCTGGAATCCAGCCCGTGGAACACCACCACCTCGTCGATGCGGTTGATGAACTCGGGGCGGAAATAGGTCTTCACCTCGGCCATCACCGCCAGCTTGATCAGTTCGTAGTCGTCCTGCTCCATCGCCTGGATCTGCTGGCTGCCAACGTTCGACGTCATCACGATCACGGTGTTCTTGAAGTCGACGGTCCGGCCCTGGCCATCGGTCAGCCGGCCATCATCCAGCACCTGCAGCAGGATGTTGAACACGTCCGGGTGCGCCTTCTCGATTTCGTCGAGCAGGATCACGCTGTACGGCTTGCGGCGAACCTGTTCGGTCAGGTAGCCCCCCTCTTCGTAACCGACATATCCCGGTGGCGCACCAATCAGGCGGGCGACCGAATGCTTCTCCATGTACTCGGACATGTCGATGCGGATCAGGTGATCCTCGCTGTCGAACAGGAACGAGGCCAGCGCCTTGCACAGTTCGGTCTTGCCGACACCGGTCGGGCCGAGGAACAGGAACGAGCCATACGGCCGGTCCGGATCGGACAGACCCGAGCGCGAACGGCGGATCGCGTCGGACACCGCCCGCACCGCCTCATGCTGGCCGACCACGCGGGTATGCAGCACGTCTTCCATCCGCAGCAGTTTGTCGCGCTCCCCTTCCAGCATCTTGCTGACCGGGATGCCGGTCGCCCGGCTGACCACCTCGGCGATTTCCTCCGCGCCAACCTGGGTCCGCAGCAACTGGTTTGGCCGCTGCAGGCTGCCCTCGCCCTTTTCCGCCGCTTTCAGCCGCGACTCCAGCTCCGGCAGCTTGCCGTACTGCAGCTCGCTGGCCTGGCCAAAATCGCCACGACGCTTGGCATCCTCGATCTGGTTGCGCAGCTTGTCCAGTTCGTCCTTGATCGACTGGGTGCCGACCACCTGGGCCTTTTCCGCCTTCCAGATTTCCTCGAGGTCGGAGTATTCCTTGCTCAGCCTGTCGATTTCTTCCTCGATCAGCTGCAGGCGCTTCTTCGAGGCCTCGTCGGTTTCCTTCTTGACCGCCTCGCGTTCGATCTTCAACTGGATCAGCCGCCGGTCGAGCTTGTCCATCGATTCCGGCTTGGAGTCGATTTCCATCTTGATCCGGCTCGCCGCCTCGTCGATCAGGTCGATGGCCTTGTCCGGCAGGAAGCGGTCGGTGATATAGCGGTGCGACAGCTCGGCCGCCGCGACGATGGCCGGGTCGGTAATGTCGACGCCATGGTGGATTTCATACTTTTCCTGCAGACCGCGCAGGATGGCGATGGTGTCCTCCACCGACGGCTCGTTGACCATGACCTTCTGGAAGCGGCGCTCCAGCGCGGCATCTTTCTCGATGTACTTGCGGTATTCGTCCAGCGTGGTGGCGCCGAGGCAGTGCAGTTCGCCGCGCGCCAGCGCCGGCTTCAGCATGTTGCCGGCATCCATCGCCCCTTCCGCCTTGCCGGCGCCAACCAGGGTGTGGATCTCGTCGATAAAGATCAGCGTATTGCCTTCATCCTTCGACAGTTCCTCCAGCACGCTCTTCAGCCGCTCCTCGAACTCGCCGCGGTACTTGGCGCCGGCCAGCAGCGAGGCCAGGTCGAGCACCAGCAGGCGCTTGTTCTTCAGCGACTCCGGCACTTCGCCATTGACGATGCGCTGGGCCAGCCCCTCGACGATGGCGGTCTTGCCGACGCCCGGCTCGCCAATCAGTACCGGGTTGTTCTTGGTACGCCGCTGCAGCACCTGGATGGCACGGCGGATTTCATCGTCGCGACCGATCACCGGGTCGAGCTTGCCTTCGCGCGCGCGTTCGGTCAGGTCCATCGTGTACTTGGCCAGCGCCTCGCGCTTGCCTTCGGCATCCTGGCTGCCGACATTCTCGCCACCGCGCACTGCGTCGACGGCGGCGACCAGTGCCGCTTTCTGGCCGCCGAACTGCTTCAGCAGCCGGCCGGCCTCGCCCTTGTCGTCCGCCAGGGCCAGCAGGAACAGCTCGCTGGCGATGAACTGGTCGCCACGCTGCATGGCGGCCTTGTCGGTCAGGTTCAGCAGGTTGCCCAGATCGCGGCCGACCGTGACTTCGCCATCGTTGCCGCTGACCTTCGGCAGGCGCGCCATCGCGTCCTTCAGCGCCGGCTTCAGCGCGCCGACGTTGACGCCGGCACGCGCCAGCAGGCTGACCGCGCCGCTGTCGGCATCGTCGAGCATGGCGGCGAACAGGTGGACCGGCTCGATGGCCGGATTGTCATTGGCGAGCGCCAGACTTTGCGCGTCGGCGATCGCCTGCTGGAATTTGGTTGTGAGTTTGTCAAAACGCATGACTGCCCCTTTCAACAACGGATGACCGATACATGGGTAGGGTTTTCGGGCATTTCAAGGCCACGGGCAGCGATCTGCCGCACAAACAGGCAAACCGGGCCCGCCATGCACCCGGCCCGGCCTGCCTTCATGCTAGACGCGAAACTGTTCGACTTCCGAGCGCAGGTCGGCGGCCAGCCGTTCCAGTTGCCGCGCGGTGCTCGCGGTGTAGGCCGCAGCGGCATCGTTCTCGCCCGCCATGCGCACCACACTGTCGATACGGGTACCGATATTGCGCGTGGTCTGTGACTGCTGGTCCAGGCAGGCGTTGATATGGTCGATGATCTCCGCCACGCCCACCACCTGGGCACGGATGGCGTTCATGGTCTCGCCCACCCCGTGCGTGGTCTGCACCCCGCTCTCGACCTGACGCACCGACTGGCGCATCACGCCGGCGGCCTCTTCGGCCGACTGCTGGATCGCGGCAATCATGCGTCCGATTTCCACCGTCGCCTGCCCCGAACGTTCGGCCAGCTTGCGTACCTCGTCGGCAACCACGGCAAAGCCGCGTCCCTGCTCACCGGCGCGCGCCGCCTCGATCGCCGCATTCAGCGCCAGCAGATTGGTCTGGTCGGCAATGTCGCGAATCACTTCGACGATGGAGCGGATCTCCTGTCCACGTGCCTCCAGCCCTTCGATGGTGGTGGTGGCATTGCCCAGCGCCTCGGCGATGCGACCGACCTCGGCCACGGCAGTGTCGATCGCCGTCTGGCCGGATACGGCCGCATCAGCCGCCGCACGCGATGCCCCCATCGCGCGGCTGGTCTCGCCGCAGATGGTGTCGTTGTCGGCATTCAGCTGGCTGACGGCGGCGGACATCGCCTGTGCGGCGTCGTTCTGCTCCCCGGCCCCCCGAGCCAGTTGCTCGGCATTGTCGGCCATGCCGTGCACGGCTGTGCTCATTTCCCCGGTGCCCTGATGCGTCGCCACCACCGCCTGGCGGAACGACCCGAGCAGGCCGTTCAGCGCCCGGGCAATGTCGCCGATCTCGTCACGTCGCGACTCCGGCAGCCGCTGACCCAGATTACGCTCGGCCCCCATTTTTGCCACGGCATCGACCAGCTGGCGTACCGGGCGGGTGACCAGGAAACGTGCCGACAGTGCAACCGACAGACCGACCAGCAGCAGCATGACCAGCGCACCGCCGGCCACCCAGCCGAGCATGGCCCGGTTGTCGGCGGCCAGCTCATCGACCCGCTCCATGCTGACCAGCGTCCAGTGCCAGTCCGGATAGCTGGCGTAGCGCACCAGATGCTCGCCCCCCTCGGCCAGCGTGACACGGGTTTCACCGTCCTTGCCCAGCAGCGGGGCGTAGACCGGCTGGCCGTCGACATCCTTGTCGCCGAGCGCGGATTCGCCCATCCGCGTCGGATGCTGCAGGAAGTGGCCGCGCTGCCTGTCTTCGCCGGCGTCAATAATGGCCAGCATGCCGCTGTCGCCTATCCTGACCTTGCGGATGCGGGCCAGCAGTTCGGACATGCCGAGATTGACGTCGATGCCGACCTGGGTCGCACCGATGACCTTGCCGCTGCCGTCGCGCAGCGGGTTGTAGCTGGTGATGTACGGCTTGCCGTAGAACGCGTCCTGGCCGACATACGGCGAGCCGTCGAGCAGACGACGCCAGGCCGGATCGCCATGCGGCATTTTTTCACCGAGCGCACGACCGCCATCGTCCTTCAGCAGCGAGGTCGACACCGACACGAAGTCGTCACCGTCGCGCACATAAATGGTCGACACATTGCCGGTGCGCAGCAGAAAGCGGTCGACCTGCTCGCTCTGGTTGTTCAGCAGATGGCCGCCCAGGGTCAGACCCGGCGCCTGACCGCCAGCGGGCAGTGCCACCGCCTGGCCACTCAGCGCAAACACGCCGGACAGCTCGCTCTGGAACGCGCGGTCGAATTGCTGGGCCGACAGCTTCAGCGCCCGGTGATAGGCATCGATCATGTTCAGTGCGTCGCTGACCAGCTGGGTCTGCACTTCGCCGGAGCGGCGCAGCAGCAGGCGGTCCATCTGCACCGACAGGACGGCGACCGCCGCACCGATCAGCACCGCCAGCAGCAACATCTGCACGACGATCAACTTGCCACCGATGCGTAAACGGTTGAGTGGATACATCGGCGTTTCTCCCTGATTTGTTATGGGTTTTATGGCACGGGCACGGCCGGGCAGCGAAAACGGCCGCGTCCTGTGCGGTGGACAGCAGTATTGACGTTTGAATAAGACATGCGCAACTAGAGACTGTATGTTTGTGTCGCTATTGCGGATGACAGCCCATTGCCGCTACGCTGGGCGGCCGTCATATCCACTATCCAATCCCATGCAGAACCGATCCGCCCGACTGTATGCCGCCGCCGCGATCCTGATCTGGGCATCTCTTGCCGCCCTGGGCGTCAAGCTCGCTCATCTGCCGCCGTTCCTGCTGGTCGGTGCCACGCTGACCTTTGCCGGCCTGATCACGCTGCCGACCCTCCGTCAGTGGCGAGTGCCGGCTTCGACCTTCGCCATCGGCGTCGCCGGCCTGTTCGGCTATCACTTCTTCCTGTTCGTCGCCTTCCGCAATGCACCACCGGTCGAAGCCAATCTGCTGAACTACCTGTGGCCGCTGCTGATCGTGCTGCTGGCGCCGCTGCTGCTGCCTGGCACCCGGCTGACCCGCCGCCATCTGCTGGCGGCCGCCACCGGCTTTGTCGGTGCCATGCTGGTCGTCAGCAAAGGACATGCCGGATTCGATAGCAGTTATCTGGGTGGATATGGCGCCGCCGCTTTTGCCGCGCTGCTGTGGGCCAGCTATTCGCTGCTGACGCGCCGGGTGCCGCCGTTCCCGACCGCGGCGGTCGGCGGGTTCTGCCTGGTGTCCGGCCTGCTGTCGCTGAGCTGCCACTTTCTGCTCGAACCGGCCACGCCGCTGCAGGCTGGCGATCTGCCCTGGATCCTGCTGCTCGGCGCCGGGCCGATGGGCGGCGCCTTCTTCCTGTGGGACAAGGCGATGAAAACCGGCGACGCCCGCGAGATGGGCCTGATGGCCTTCCTGACGCCGCTGCTGTCCACGGTCATCCTGGTGCTGGCAGGTGGCGGCACGCTGGACAGCTGGGCACTGGCTGGCGGGCTGCTGATCGTCGGTGGTGCACTGGCAGGCACACGACCGACGGCCAGCGCCTGAGACAGGCATGAAAAAACCGGCCATGGCGGCCGGTTTTTCTGATGGCAATCCCGGGCGGGATTACAGGTAATTCAGCAGCGACAGGCCCTGGGTCTTGGTGAACGCCGCCATCGAGCCCTGCAGGGCCAGCTGGGCCATGGCCATGTCGCTGACCGCCTTCGGCAGGTCGAGGTCTTCGAGCTTGCTCAGCGTCGCCGCATAAGCAAGCGACAGGTCGCCGTTGCCATTGCGGGTCGCCTCGGTTTCATTCATCCGCGAACCGACAGCGGCATTGGCCGTGGTCACCCGGGTCATCGCGCTGTCCAGGCCGCCAATGGCGCTCTGCAGGTCGGCCGTGAAGTTGTAGCCCGGGGTGTCGGTTCCGAGCTGCAGGGCCTTGTGCAGGGTATTGACCGCATCAAACAGGCTACCGCCGCCTACCGAGCCGAACACGCTCGGACCGGTATCGGTCACCGGCACCTGCCGCGTGGAGGAGATCGGAATGGTCTTCTGGCCGTCATTGCCGTTATAGGTGACGTTCCAGCTGTCCCAGGTCATGCCGCCGCTGGTATTGGACACTTGCTGCGACACATACGGCGGCGTGGTCGAGTTGGTGCCGGAGAACAGGTACTGACCATTGCCGTCGACCTGGTTGGACGCGCCGATCAGCTGGCCGAACATGCCCTGCAGCTGGGCGTCGATCTGCTTCAGGTTGGCCGCGCTGTTCTGGCCGCTGCCGGCCTGGATCGCCAGCGTCTTGATCTGCGAAATCAGTTCGGTAGTCGACTGCATCGCTTCGTCGCTGAAACTCAGCGCCGAATCGGCGGCATTGGTGTTCTTGATGAACTGCTCGTTGCGCCCGTCAGCCTGACGGATGTCGAGAATGCGTGAGGCCGCGACCGGATCATCGGACGGCGTGTTGACCCGCTTCATGGTCGACAGTTGGGTCTGCATCTGGCTCTGCAGCGCCTGCTGGTAGCTGACGTTGCTGCCACCGAGAATATAGTTGGTTGCCGTACTGATACGCATGATTCATTAGCTCCCGCTATTAGCCGCCGACCGCATTCAGGATGGTGTCGAACAGCGTCCCGGCGGTCTGGATCACCTTGCCGGATGCCTGATAGGCCTGCTGGTACTTGAGCAGATTGATGGTTTCTTCATCCAGGTTCACGCCGGATACGCTTTCCCGCGCCAGCGTCACCTGCTTCAGCGAGTTGGTTTGCGCATCGTTCATGACCTTGGTTTCATTGGTGATGCTGCCGACCGAGGTCACCGTCTGGCCCAGCGCGCCCTGAAGGGTCATGGTGCCGGTAGCGCTGCCATTCGTGCCCTGCACCAGGTTGGCGGTCTGCAGGTTGGTGAACTCCAGCAGGTTGCTGTTGTCGGCTTTCTCGGTAAAGCTGGTGTTCTTGCCGAGCTGGAACGTCCCGCCACCGGCCAGTGTGCCGTTCATGGTGAGGTTGACGCCGGTCTCCTCGGGCGGGGTGCCGTTGCTCATGATCTTGTAGCCGCCGGTCACGCCCGGGCGGGCGACAACGGTATAGCCGCTGTAGGCCGCCGGCGCAGAGATGCTCAGGCCGGTCGCCGTGTAGTTGATGGTCAGCGAGGCGGTGCCGGCCATCAGGTCGTCGGCCAGGGTGTTGTCCTGGGCAGTGGCGCGGCTGATCGAGGTGGCGCTGACCGTGGCGGCGCCGGTCGTGCCGGTGGCCTTCAGCGGCGATGCGGCAGCAATCTTGTCCGGCTGGGTAATGGCCAGCGACAGCGCGTTGATCGCGTCGCTCTCGAAGGCCGAGCGGGTCGCATCATCCATGCCGCCATTGGCGAACGTCTTGCTGTAGCTGTCGAGCAGCGCCGCGTTGGCAGCCGGCGTCGCCGCACTCCACGGCGGGAAATTGAAGTTCAGCGTGAACATGTCGGTACCCTGGGCACCATTCTTGTCCAGACCGGCCTTCTGCTGATTGTTGAAGTTGATCGCCATGCCGAGCGCCGTGGCGCCGAGCTCTTCCTGCGACTGCACCAGCGTCTTGCGCACGCTGAGCGCGCCGCCGAGCGAGCCGCCGGTCAGCAGGTCGGACGGCAGGGGCGAACCATCCTTGTAGCCGATCTGCAGATCCTTGCCCGAGCCCGGCATCACCTGCAGCTCGAACGGGGTCCCGCCGAGCACCATGCTCTGGCCGCTGCCGATGAACACGTTGACCTTGCCGCTGTCACTCGGCACCGACGAGGCTTTCACGTACTTGTTCAGTTCGGTGATCGCCTGGTCGCGCTGGTCGATCAGGTCCAGCGGCTGCTGGGTATCGCCCTGCCACAGCTGGCTGATCTGCTGGTTCAGCGACGCAATCTGCTTGGCCAGCGCATTGATCTGGGTAACCGACGACTTGACCTCGGTATTCACGCCATTGCGCAATTCCTCGATCCGGTCATTGGCGGCCTTGAAGCTGTTGACCATCGACGACGCCTGGTCGAGCATCGCCTGCCGCGACGGCACCGAGTTCGGGTCGGTCGCCAGGGTCTGGATCGCGCTGAAAAAGGTCTGCAGCTGGCTGGACACGCCGGTCGACGAGTTGGCCAGCGTGGAATCGAGCTGGTTCAGGTAGCTGAGCTTGCTGCTGTAATAGTTGCTCGCCGAGGTCGCCGTCTGCACCTGCTTGTTGAGAAAGCCGTCGTACACCCGGCGCACATCGGTCACCTGCACGCCGTTGCCCGGATAGCCATAGCCAGCCGATTGCGGGTACAGGGTCTGCTGGATGATGTCCTTGCGGGTGTAACCAGCGACGTTCATGCCGTTGATGTTCTGCCCGGTGACGCTCATGCCGGCCGCGGCCGAATTCAGGCCGGACAGACCAATGTTGAAGAGGCTCATAATGGACTCGGTCTTTCTCGTATGACTGTTCTATCGACCGCGCAAACGCACTCTTGACCCGGATTGCGGATCAGGAACGGGTGCCGGTCGCGACGCGGGCCAGCTTCTCGGCGTAGGCCGGGTCGGTGGCATAGCCGCCGCGCGCCAGGCCGCGGGCAAAACTCACCGCGTCGGCGCCGGTATTCAGTGCGCCGGCGTAGCGCGGGTTGTTCTGCAGCAGTTTCGCGTAGTCGGCAAACGCTTCGCCGTAGTTGTCGTAGGCACGGAAGCGTTCGACCTTCTTCTTCGGCGAGCCGTTTTCGTATTCGGTGGTGACGATGTCGGTGGTCTTGCCCTGCCAGCTGCCACCGGCCTTGATGCCGAACAGGTTGTGGCTGTTGCTGCCGTCGGCATTGCGGATATTGCGCTTGCCCCAGCCGGACTCCAGCGCGGCATGGGCGACCACCAGGTTCGGCGTGACGCCGAGATTTGCGGCAGCCTGGCGCGCATGCGGTGCAATCTGCTGGACAAAGTCCTCGCGGCCGACCGGAGCGGCCAGCGGGGCTTCCAGCGCGTCGAGCGCTCGCATCGGCTCGTAGCGCTTTTCCTCGCCCTGGGCGCGGCTCAGCGCGGCCTGCAGTCGCGGCGAAATCACCGAATTGAACTTGACCGGCTCGGCATTGCGCGTGACCGGCGCATCGGCATCGGCAGCCTGGCCGGACGCCTTCAGGATCTGCTGGTACAGCGCCTCGCCAAGCCCCATGCCACTGCCCTTGGCCATTGTCTGTGCCAGTTGCTGGTCGGCCATGCCGCGGTAGGTGTCCAGCGCATTGCTGTCCTCCTCGCCGTCGAAGCGGGTCTCGCGCATGGTCTTCAGCAGGGTCTGCAGGAACAGCGCCTCGAATTCGGACGCCGCCTTGCGCGCGGCGACCTTCGGGTCATCCTTGGCCAGGACCTTCAGGTTGCCCAGCCGCTGGGTATCGTAGGCCAGGCTGACATCGGCCTGGCTGATCGGCGTCGACGCCATCAGATCACCTCCAGTTCGGCACGCAGTGCGCCGGATGCCTTCATCGCCTGCAGGATGGACAGCAGATCCTGCGGCGTGGCGCCGACCGCATTCAGCGCGCGCACGATCTCGTTCAGGTTGGTACCGCGCGGCACGCTGACCAGACGACCGCCATCGCTCTGGATGCTGGTACTGGTCTGGTTGGTCGTGGTGGTCTGCCCCTGGCTCAGCGCATTCGGCTGGCTGACTTCCGGCGTCGACTGTACGGTAACCGTCAGGTTGCCGTGGGCGACGGCGCACGGTTCGACGCGCACGGTCTGGTTCATCACCACCGAGCCGGTCCGCGCGTTGACGATCACCCTGGCCACCGGCGACGACATCGCCACATCCAGGTTTTCCAGCTTGCCGAGGAAGGCGACGCGCGCATTCGGGTCGGCCGGCGCCCGCACGTCGATGCGGCCGGCGTCGACGGCGCGGGCCACCGAGCCCATCGCCCCGTTGATGGCATTCACCACCCGGCTGGCATTGCTGAAATCGGCGGTCTTCAGCTCAACCGCAACGATATCGTTCTGGCCGACGGTGGTCGGCACTTCGCGCTCGACCGTGGCACCGTTCGGGATGCGACCGCCATTCAGCTGGTTGATCTTGGTACTGGAACCGCCGCCACCGGCGCCGGCGCCACCGACCATGATATTGCCCTGCGACATGGCATAGATCTGCCCGTCGGCGCCCTTCAGCGGTGACAGCAGCAGCGTGCCGCCGCGCAGGCTCTTGGCATCGCCCATGGCGCTGACGACGACGTCGATCTGCTGGCCCGAGCGCGCAAACGGCGGCAGTACCGCCGTCACCATCACGGCGGCGGCGTTCTTCGGGTCGATCTTCTGGTCCGGCGGCACCATCACGCCGAGCTGGTTCAGCATGTTCGACATCGACTGGCGCATGAACGGTGACGAGTTGGCCTTGTCACCGGTGCCGTCGAGACCGACGACCAGGCCATAGCCAACCAGCTGGTTGACGCGCATGCCGCCGATATTGGCGATTTCTTTCAGCCGTTCGGCGTGAACGGCCGGGGTCGCCAGCACGATGAGCGCCAGCGACAGGGAAGCGAGGAGGCGGGAGGCGTGGGTCATCAGAACGGCGAAATGGTCAGGAAGAAGCGGGTCAGCCAGCCAGGCTGCGAGAACAGGTTGTTGTTGCCCTGGTTCTGCTGCTCGACGCGGGCGTCGGCCAGGCGGGTTGACGAGATGTAGTAGCCCTGCTGCAGGCCACGGTCACGCGAATACGGCTTGATGTCGCGTGGATTGACCACGCCGGACAGGCGGATGAATTCGAGTTCGCCGTTGATGCGCACCTGCTTTTCGCCACTGATCGACAGGTTGCCGTTCGGCAGCACGTCGATGACCGTCGCGGTGATGGTGGACATGAAGCTCGACGACGCCGCCGCCTGGCCACTGCCCTTGCTCGATGCGCTCAGCGAGCCGGAGGTGTTCAGCGGATTCAGGTACTCGTTGGAGAACGGCAGGTTGAAGCCCGGGATGTTCATCTTGGCGTCGACGCCCTTGCTGCCCTGCGACGATTCCTGCTGCTTGGTCGTGGTCGATTCCTCGATCACCACCGTCAGCGTGTCGCCGACCTGGCGCGGGATGCCTTCCTCGAACAGCGGCCGGTTGCCGGCAGCCTGGAAAATCGCGCCGTTGCTCGGCCGCGACAACGGCTGCTGCTGCGGACGCGCCGTCAGCGGTTGCTGGACGATGCTGCCGGGCGGCAGCGCGCACGCGGCAAGCAGCGCGCATACGGCGCCGGTGGTCAGGGAGCGGCAAATGTTCATTCGGATACACTTCACAAGGCAAACCCGGAGATTGTCGCGCAACTCCAAGTCGCTGACAAACCTCGCCTTCCTGCCCGTGCACGGGCCGGCGGCGATGCCGGGATTGAGGAACATGACGGGGAACAGGCCCCGTGGCGGCCGGTTTCGGCCACGCGAACGGGTCGCGTGGCAAAACCCTTCCTCTGCTTTGTCGACCATCCGGCCCGCCGGTTTAGGCGGCAGCCGCAAAAAAAACCGGATCAGAGCTGCGCCAGACGCTGCAGCATTTCATCGCTGGTCTTGACGCCGCGCGAGTTCAGTTCGTACGAACGCTGCGCCTCGATCATGTTGATCAGTTCTTCGGTCACGTTGACGTTACTGGCTTCGAGATAGCCCTGCATGATCGTGCCCAGACCATCTGCCGTCGGGTTGCCGGTCGTCGGCGTGCCGCTGGCAGCGGTTTCCAGATACATGTTGTTGCCGATCGACTCCAGACCCTGCGGGTTGATGAAGTCCGAAATCTGCAACTGGCCGATCTGCTGCGGCGCCGTCTGGCCCGGCATTTTCACCGTCACGATGCCGTCGCTCGACACCGAGAAGTTCTGTGCGCCCTGCGGCACGGTGATCGCCGGGTCGACCAGGAAGCCCAGCGACGTGACCAGCTGGCCCTGATCGTTGGTGTGGAAAGTGCCGTCGCGGGTATAGGCGATGGTGCCATCCGGCTGCTGGACGTTGAAGAAGCCGCGGCCGTTGATGTCGAGGTCGAAGCTGTTGGACGTCTGCTGCGGGTTGCCCTGGGTGAAGATCCGCTCGGTCGCGACCGGCGTGGCACCGGTACCGACCAGCAGGCCGGTCGGCAGCATGGTGTTCTGCGAACTCTGCGAGCCCGGCTGGCGCACGACCTGGTACATCAGGTCGTTGAAGTTCGCCCGGCCCTTCTTGAACGCGGTGGTGTTGGTGTTGGCCAGGTTGTTGGTCACCACATCGAGCTTGAACTGGCTCGAATCCATCCCGGTCTTGGAAATATAGAGGGAGCGTAGCATCGGAATCCCCGGCAAGCGCGCCGTTGCCGGACGCGCTCACTGTATTAAGCGGTTTTAGTTGTTCACGGACATCAGTTGCGTGGCACGCTGGGCGTCCTGGTCGGCAGTCTGCATCAGCTTGACGCTCATGTCGAAGTGACGCGCATGGCTGATCATCTTGGTCAGCGAATCGACCATGCTGACATTGCTCTGCTCGATGACCCCGGTCTGCACCCGCACGCCGTCGTCGGCCTGGGCCGGCTGGCCGTCATTGCGGCGGAACAGACCGTCGGTCCCCTTGTAGAACTCGCCGTTGGTCTCGCCGACCAGCTTGATGCGGTCGAGGATATCCACCGTGCGCGGGGTCTGGTCGGTCTGCACCGACGACACCGTGCCGTCCTCGCCGATCATGATCTTGGTGTTCTGCGGCACGGTGATCGGGCCGCCACCCTCGCCAAGGATGACCCGGCCCAGCGGCGTGCGCATGATGCCGTTCTCGTCGACGACGAAACCGCCGCCCCGGGTATAGGCTTCCTGCCCGGTCGAGTCCTGCACCGCAAACCAGCCCCGCCCCTTGATGGCGAAGTCCTGGTCGTTGCCGGTGGTCATCATCGCGCCTTCGCTGCTGTCGTGACCGATGGTCGAATCGACGCTGTACGCCCGTGTCGGCGTCCCGTCGCCGACGACCGGCAGCGCGCGGAACGCGCTGAGCTCGGCCTTGAAGCCCGGCGTATGCACATTGGCCAGATTGTTCGCCGTGACCTGCTGTTGCAGTTCCACATGCTTGGCGCCATTCATGGCGATATACAGCATCTTGTCCATGCGTCAGATCCGCTTTTCGGTTAGCGCAGCGAAATCAGCGTCTGCATCAGCGCGTCTTCGACCTTGATGGTCTGCGCGTTGGCCTGGTAGTAACGCTGCGCGGTAATCATGT
This sequence comes from Microvirgula sp. AG722, assembly GCF_003269145.1. NCBI lineage: Bacteria > Pseudomonadati > Pseudomonadota > Betaproteobacteria > Neisseriales > Aquaspirillaceae > Microvirgula > Microvirgula sp. AG722. The sequence continues at coordinate 240,203 of NZ_QLTJ01000001.1, forward strand.
TGACCAGTTCGCCGGTCATGTCGACGTTCGAATCTTCCAGCGCCTGCGACTGGATCAGGCCGACGTTGGTGCTGCCCGGCTGGTTGATCACGGCGTTGCCGGACGTGTACGACTGGATCCAGCGGTTGCCGCCGATCGGCTGCAGACCCTGCTGGTTGGCGAAGTTCGCCAGCGCGATCTGGCCCAGCGTCTTGCTCTGGCCGTTCGAGTAGCGCGCCGTCACCATGCCGTCCTTGCCGAACTGCAGGTTGGTCAGCACCGACGGGGCATAGCCCTGCTGCGTCGTGCTGTTGACCGCGAACTCGGTACCGTACTGGGTGGTGCCGGTGAAGTCCAGCGTAAGTTTCAGCGGGTTGGCGCCCACGGCGGCCAGGCTGGTATAGGTGCCGAAGTTGAGGATGCCGGAGGTCGACATCGAACCATCGGAGTTGAACTTCATCGATTGCGCGACACCGCCGTTCAGCAGGGTCGGGTTGGTCGCGCTGGCCGGCTGGTTCGGGTTGTTGACCGACGCGTACACATCCCAGCCGGTTGCGGTGCGAACGTAGTAGGTCGACAGCGACAGCGGGTTGCCGAGACTGTCGTAGATGTCGGTCGACGTGGTGTTGTTGTACGACTTCGGGTCGGTCGGGGAGAACGTGCCATTGGCCGGCGGCGTCACGCGCGAATCGAGGTTCAGGCCGAACTTGACCGGGCTGTTGTTCCAGTCGCTGGGACGCGGCGCCAGCAGGCTGGTATCGACCTGCAGTTGCGACATCGAACCCTTCATCACGTTGCCGGACGAATCGACGCCCCAGCCCATCAGGAAGTCGCCGTTGTTGTTGATGTAGCCGTTGCGGTCGATCTGGAACTGGCCGTTGCGGGTATAGGTCGTGCCGTTGGCGTTCTGCATGACGAAGAAGCCGTTGCCGGAAATGGCCAGGTCAAGCTGGTTGCCGGTGGTGCTCACATTGCCCTGCTTGAACTGCTGGGCGATCGCGGTGGTCGACACGCCGATGCCGTTCTGGGTCGCGGCCACGCCGTAGAAGTTGGCGGCGAACATGTCGGCGAACTCGGCACGCGAGCCCTTGTAGCCGACGGTGGAGGCGTTGGCGATGTTGTTGCCGATGGCGCCGAGCTGATTGTTTGCGGCGTTGATGCCGGCCAGACCGTGTTGGAAAGCCATGATGAATCCCTTGTAAACCTGATATTCGGTAGATGCGTAACGCGTGGACGGTCGTGACCGCTTACATCAGTTCGCGGACCTTGCTGATATCGACGTTCTCGCCGGTCGACAGTGCCAGCAGGACATTGCCGTCCTTCCAGGTCAGCGCATCGACGCGCGAATAGGCCAGTGCCGTCGCCGTGGTCGCCGCGCCGCCCTTGGTGGCGCTGACGCTGAACGTGTAGTTGCCGGAATCCAGTTGCGTGCCATCGCTGGTCTTGCCGTCCCAGACGAAGTGGGCGGTGCCTGCTTCCTGCGCGCCCATGCTGACCTTGTCGACCAGGTTGCCCTTGCTGTCGTAGACCGACACCACGACGGCATCGGCGCCGTTCGGCAGCTCGACGGCACCGGCCGACGAACCGCTCTTGGTGCCGTCCTCGGCCGTCTTGACCGTCAGCGGCAGGCCGGACCCCGGGGTCAGCGCGACGTGACCGATCATGCCGGCGGCCGCGAAGCTCTGGCTGGCGGCATAGGCCGACGACAGCGAGGTCATGGTGGTGTTCAGCTTCTCGATCCCTTCGACCGTGCTCAGCTGGGCCATCTGGCTGGTGACCTGCGAGTTGTCCATCGGGTTCAGCGGATCCTGCGACTGCAGCTGGGCCATCAGCAGTTTCAGGAACTGGTCCTGGATCGCGCTGGAACCGGATTTGGTCGTCGTGCTCGACGTATTGAACTTGTCGTACGGGTTGGTGGTAACGGCGGTGGTCATCTGGGTTCGCTCCGGGATCAGGCTTGGCCGATGGTCAGCGTCTTTTGCAAGAGCTGCTTGGTCGTGTTCATCATTTCAACGTTGGTCTGGTACGAGCGCGATGCGGAAATCATGTCGGTCATTTCTTCGACCGGGTTGATGTTCGGCATGGTCACGTAACCGTTCTTGTCGGCCAGCGGGTTGCCCGGGTCGTAGCTCATGCGCGGCGGCGACTGGTCTTCGACGATGGCGGTCACTGCCACCTTGGCGATTTTCGGTTCGGCGCTGTCGACCGGGATCGGGGTGAACACGATGCGCCGGGCCTTGTACGGCTCGCCGTTGCTGGACACCGCACTGTCGGCGTTGGCCATGTTGCTGGCGACGACGTTCAGGCGCTTGGACTGGGCCGTCAGCGCGCTGCCGGCGATATCGAGGACGCGACTAAGCGACATGATTATTGACCCTTGATGGCGTCGGACAGACCGCTGATCCGACGGTTGAGGAAAGTCAGCGTGGACTGATAGTGGATGGAGTTGTCCATGAAGGCGGAGCGCTCCTGGTCCATGTCCACGGTGTTGCCGTCAATCGACGGCTGTACGGCCTGGCGATACTGCACTTCCACGCCGTCGCTGCCGCTGGTCTGCTTGCCGCTCAGGTGGCGGCCATCGGTGCGGTTCATGCCCAGGCTCGACTGGGTACCGGCCAGCTCGGCCTTCAGTGCCGAGGCGAAGTCGAAGTCGACCGCCTTGTAGTTCGGCGTATCGGCGTTGGCGATGTTCGAAGCAATGACCTCGTTGCGCCTGGCGCGCAGGTCGAGTGACTTCTGCTGCAGTTCGAAATGTTTGGCGATCTTGTCGAGCATGGGTATCCGCTGCGATGACAGTATGAACGGGACACATTAAAGCAGGTTTCGTGCCAGATGCAACCCGGCGTATCGGGCCAGCCAGCCCCCTGATTTTGCTGGGTTTTCAAACGCGACAAAAATCCGGCACAGCGAATGCCGCAGTGCCGGACGTGCCAACGGCAAATCTTGCCGCCCCGCTTTCCGGGCGGAGCCGGAACGACAACGCCCGGCGCAGGATGCGCCGGGCGTCATGCTGTTGCGGGCTGCGCGCGGCTAGCCGACCAGCAGTCGCGCGCTCTGGTAGAACACGAAGCTGACCACCCAGGCCAGGCCCAGCGACCACGCTACCGACAGCGTGGTGAAGCCGAAACTCTTCGACTCCTTGTAGATCGCGGCCACGGTGGCGACGCACGGCACATAGATCAGCGTGAACAGCATGAAGCTGTAGGCCGAGATCCAGTCGATGTGGCGGACGACCACGTCACCGAGGTTGTTCTCCTGCACGCCATAGATGACCGCCATCGAACCGAGCAGGATTTCCTTGGCGACAAAGCCGAACATCAGCGCCACCGCCAGCCGGTCCTCGATGCCGATCGGTGCCAGCAGCGGCCGGAAGAAGTGCCCCAGCGCTTCGGCAAAGGTCGGACCGTTCGCCCCGATATGGAAGGTGGTCAGCGCCCAGACCAGCACCACGCCGATCAGGATCATGGTCGATGCCAGCTTCAGGAACGCCCGCACTTCACCCCAGGCACGCAGCAGCAGATGGCGTGGCGTCGGCAGCCGGTACGGCGGAATTTCCAGCACGAACAGCTCGTGACTGTGGAAACCGCGCTTGAACAGCCAGGCCGACAGCATGGCGACGGCAAAGCTGACCAGGTACAGGCTGAACAGCACCCACGGCGCGGCCAGCGGCGAGAACATCGTGGTGGAGAAGAACAGGAATACCTGCAGCCGTGCCGAGCAGACCGAGAACGGGATGGTCAGCATCGACAGCAGCCGCATCTTGCGGTCGCGCATGATGCGCGTCCCCATGATGGCCGGCACATTGCAGCCGAAGCCCATCAGGTGCATGACGAAGCCGCGGCCGTCCAGGCCGAGCCGGCTCATCATTGCGTCCATCAGGAAGGCGGCGCGGGCCAGGTAGCCGGCATCCTCGACAATCGCCATCAGCACGAAGAACACGAACACCAGCGGCGCAAAGGTCAGCACCGTGGTCATGCCGGTCCAGACCCCGTCGAGCAGGAAGCCCGACAGCCAGGACGGCGCACCGGACAGCAGCGGATCGAGCACCGCGCCGCGCAGGGCGCCCAGCCCCTCGTCCAGCCCGTCCTGGATCGGCGTACTGATCAGATAGGTCAGCTGGAACAGAATGGCCATCAGCACGAAGAACAGCGGCAGGCCCAGCCACGGATGCAGCAGCCAGCGATCGACCTTCTCGGTCGTGCTTTCGGACAGCCGGGGCGGCACATGGAAGGTGGCGTCGGCCAGCGCACGCTGCGCCAGCGACCAGGCGACGGCGTCGCTTTCGTCGGCCAGTTGCGGCGGCAGCACCGCATGACGGGCCTCGTCGCTGCCATTGGCCAGCCGGGCCAGCGCCTCCAGCACGGCCGGCCAGTTCTCGCCGCGCCGCGCGCTGGTCATCAGCACCGGCGCGCCCAGTTCCTTCGACAGCCGGGCCTCGTCGACGGTGATGCCGAGCTGGCGCGCCTCGTCCGACATGTTCAGCAGCACCAGCAAGGGCACGCCGGTCGCGCGCAGCTGCAGCGCCAGCCGCAGCTGCCGGTCGAGCTGGGTCGCATTGAGGATGACGACGAAGGCGTGAAAATCGCTGTCGGTCAGCATCTGCCGCACTACCGCCTCGTCCTCGGCATAGCCGGACAGGTCGTTGATGCCCGGCAGGTCGATCAGGTCGACCATGTGGCCGCCAAGCAGGATTTTGGCGCGGGCGATCTCGACCGTCAGTCCCGGCCAGTTGCCGACCCGTTGCGACAGCCCGGTCAGGCGGTTGAACAGCGTGGACTTGCCGGTATTCGGCAGACCGATCAGGGCGAAGCGCTTCATAGCGGCGTCACCTCGATCTGGCGCGCCACGTCACGGCGCAGGATCACGTCCGTGCAGCCGATACGGACCAGCAGCGGTCCGCCCAGTACCGCACGACGCACGACCTGGATATGGGCGCCGGTTTCGATACCGAAACAGCGCAGGCGGCCCGCTGCGTCCCGGGGAAGATTCAGCGCCGAGACCGCGGCCGGGGTGGCGGGGGCAAGCGCAACAAGCGATGACATGGCAATTCCGACAGAAAGAGGTGGGATGGGACACATTCTCATTATCAGCAAACACTGATGCAATCGTGTGACAGCCCGGAGTTGACCCCGGTCAAGCTTTGCAGGATGACGACCGCGCCGGCGCGTGGATGTCATCAGGCAATGCCACGCCCAATGACATCAACATTGCCGGATCGGTGCTAGACACGCACGACTGCATGCGGCCGGGCGTACTGCCAGATGCAGACCCCGAGCGCGACCAGGTAGAAGGCCAGAAAAATCAGTACGGCCAGCGCCACACCATGGGTCAGCGCCAGCGACCAGCCAAAGGTCTTGGGAATGAAAAAACCGCCGAATGCCGCCATCACCGACGACACGTTCATGGCAGCCGTACCGGCACGGCTGCCGTCCGCATAAGCGGTATTCACGTCCAGTCCTTCACGCGCAGCCCGCCGGCCGGCCTCGATCAGGAACACTTTCGGCGCCATCTGGTAAGACGAGCCATTGCCCAGCCCGGCCGCGGTGAACAGCACCAGCGACACGCAGACAAAGGCAGTGAAATGCCCCGCGTCGCTGCTGGACGGCAGCGTCAGCAGCAGCGCCACCAGCGACAGCGCCATTACCGCATAGGCACCGCAGGTCACCACGCTGCCGGCAATCCGGTCGGACAGCCAGCCGCCGAACGGGCGCGCCAGAGCTGCCAGCATCGGGCCGACGAACAGGTAGCCGGTGACGTCCTCCAGCGGGAACATGCGACTGGTCAGCAGCGGGAAAGCGGCGGCGAAGCCAAGGAAAGTGCCATAGGTGCCCATGTACAGCAGGCACACATACCAGGTATGCGGGATGCGGATCACGTTCAACTGGTCGCGCGGCGTCAGCCGCACGCCGGCCATATTGTTGCCGTAGCGCCAGGCGGCCCAGGCCCCCAGCAGGATCAGCGGCACCCACATGAAACCGGCGTTCTGCAGCCACACCTGGCGCACTTCCTCGCCATGGCCCCAGATCTGCGGTGCGCCGGCCAGATGGCCGAACAGCGGCACGCTGATCGCCAGCGGAATCAGCAGTTGCGCGACCGAGACGCCAAGATTGCCGATGCCGGCATTCATCCCCAGTGCGTAGCCCTTGCGCGCGGCCGGAAAGAAAAAGCCGGTATGCGACAGGTGCGACGCCGAGGCACCGCCGCCGAAGCCGCACAGTGCCGCCATGGCGAACAGTACCCAGAACGGGGTGGAGATGTCCTGCACCACGAAGCCGACGCCGATCGCCGGCAACAGCAGGATCAGCGTGGACAGTGCCAGCCAGGTTGCGCCGCCGACCCAGGACCACACCATCGAGTAGACGATGCGCAGCATGGCGCCGAACAACGGCGGCGCCGCCACCAGCCAGAAGCGCTGGTCGTCGGACAGCTGGAAACCGACCGCCGGCAGATTGATGACGACAATGCTCCACATCATCCAGACATTGAAGTTCAGATGCAGGGCGAAAATGGAGCAGACCAGATTGCGGCGGGCGACGAAACGGCCGCGCGTCAGCCAGAAATCCAGGTTCTCGGGGTACCAGCGGGTCAGCGTCGCAGCCATGTCATCGGATGCCCTCGGCATTCATCAGCAATTGGATTCGCGCGATTGTCGTCGCACACGGGCAGATGCACCAGTCTTTCTCCGGATAAATGTCGCATTGCCGGACATGCACGGCTATCCCCTTGGCAAAGTCCCGGCTTTGCGTTCAGATACGCGCTTCTCCGCTTTCTGGCTGTTGCCCGTGTCCCTGCTGCATCGCGCGTCCTGTCTGCTGCTGTCCCTTCTTGCCGTGCCGGCCCTGTCCGCCCCCCTGCCCCCGCTGGGCCCGATCGATGCCGGCACGCTGGCGCTGTGGGTCGCGCCACTCGACGGCGGGCCGCCGGTCTACACCCATCGTGCCGACGCCGCGGTCAATCCGGCATCAACCATGAAGCTGGTCACCAGCTTTGCCGCCCTGGACACACTGGGCCCCGATTTCCACTGGCAGACCGGTCTGTACAGCAGTGCGCCGGTCAATGGCACCAGCCTGGCCGGCGATCTGTACTGGCGCGGCAACGGCGACCCGGCGTTCGATTTCGACGCCCTGGCCGACCTGACCGGACAACTGCGCGATCGCGGCATCCGCCGTATCGACGGCGCCCTGCTGCTGGACAAGTCGGCGTTCACCTCGCTGGGCAGCTCCAGCGAGCAGGACCCGGACGAAGGGCGCACCTATCAGGTCGGCCCGGACCCGCTGCTGACCCAGTACAAGACCGCCGCCGTCCGCCTGTACGCCGGCGACAGCGGCTGGCAGGTCGTGCTCGACCCGCCGCTGCGCGGCATCGACACCCGCAACCGGCTGACCCTGACCCCCGGCGCCTGCACCGGCGGTGTCGGCCGCCATGTCAGCGCCAGCGCGCAGGAACGCAATCTGGTGCTGAACGGCAAGGTACCGGCCGGCTGCGACGGCAGCGTGCTCTATGTGCCACTGCTCGACCACGACACCTTCCAGGCTGCCGCCTTCGACGCCGTCTGGCAGGAGCGCAGCGGTCAGACCGGACTGCCGGTGCGGCGCGGCAACGCGCCGGCCGATGCACGCCTGCTGGCCAGCCACGAATCCCCGCCGCTGTCCGAAGTGCTGGTCGGACTGAACCACTACAGCAACAACGTGATGGCACGTCAGGTGTTCCTGACCCTTGGCGCCAGCGACGGCAATGGCGGCGATACCGTGCGCAATGCCGAAGCCGCCGTCCGCGCGGCGCTGACCCGCCACGGCATCGACAGCCGCGCCTTCGTGTTCGAGAACGGCGCCGGTCTGTCGCGCCGCGAGCGGGTAACGGCCGGCGCCCTCGGCGAATTGCTGCGCGCCGCCCAGCGCGCGCCGTTCTGGGGGGAGTTTGCCGCCCTGCTGCCGCGCCCCGGTGGTGCCGGCACCCTGCACCAGCGCTTGCCGGCACTGGCCGGCCGCGCCCGCTTCAAGACCGGCACGCTGAATGACGTGCATGCCCTGGCCGGCTACCTGGATGCCGGAGGTCGCCGCTATGCGCTGGTCGCCATTGTCAATGCGTCGGGCATTCGCAACAGCGCACTTGATTCGCTAGTTGAACGCATCGCCGCCGCGCTGGACGCACAGCAGGTTCAAGACCGCCCCGTCGCGGGCCGATAAGGCCGGAGCCGCCTTGCATTTCCGGCGGCAACCGCCATCGTTAACAGGGCGCCGGCCCTCTCCGGCCGGCATCCTGTTCAGCACACTGTAAGGAACGCCAATGCGGCGCCTGTTAAGCTTGTCACTGCTGTTGCTGCTGCCCTTGCTGGTGCAGGCGCAGAATGTGACCTGGTACATCAGCCCCGGACGTTCACTCGCCTTCATCAAGCCGGCGTGCAGCGAAGAAGACCTGCTGCGCGACTACGGCAACTGGAACGTGGAGCGAACCACCATCCCGCTCGACGGGGCATCCGTCCCCGCCACCGTGCTGTTTCCGCACGATGACGCCAAGCGCGTCGTCCTGCTCTGGCATGACGACGCCGCGCGCCGGCAACTGAAGGCGGCCATCCTGCGTGGCAACCATTCGTTCTGGCGTCTGCCCGGCAATGTGACGCTCGGCACTCCGTACCGCAAGCTGGTCGAAACCAATGCCCGGCCGGTCGGCGTCAGCGCCTTCGGCGAGCAGGGCGGCGTCCAGGTCAGCGACTGGCAGAACGGCCAGTTCGCGCGTTTCGGCCGCTTCCTGGATGTCCGACTCGACGGCTATCCGGCAGCCCCCGTCAACGGCAAGTCCCGGCCGCTGACCCACAATACGATCAACGAGATACGCGTTTTTTTCCCCGAACCCAAATAAGCGACCCCATGCAGCCCGTCACCCTGTACGCCACCGCCACCTGTCCCTACTGCCATCGCGCCGAGCAATTGCTGGCGCAGAAAGGCGTGGCCGATGTCACGCTGATCCGCGTCGACCTCGATGCCGACGCGCGCCAGCGCATGGTGACCGTGACCGGCCGCCGCACCGTGCCGCAGATCTTCGTCGGCGACACCCACGTCGGCGGCTACGACGACCTGGCCGCCCTCGAGCGCGCCGGCAAGCTGGACCTGCTGCTGGCCGGCGCCTGAACGCACGCGGCACCCGTCCGGGCGTGTTGGCATATCCGCCACAACAGCCTGTGCCGCGTGGCACTCGGCGCGGCTTTCTGCGATCATTCGCCCCAGTGTCAACTTACGTTTTCGAACGACTCAACGAAAGATCATCATGAGCGAACAGCAGGATCAGCTGGATCAGCAGCCCGTTTTCTCCATCGAAAAAATCTATGTCAAGGATCTGTCGCTCGAGATTCCCCATGCACCGGGCATCTTCCTTGAGCGCGCCCAGCCGGACATCGACATGCAGCTCGGCACCTCGGCCCAGCAGCTCGAAGACGGCATCTATGAAGTGTCGATCACCGTCACCGTGACCGCCAAGGCGGAAGAAAAGGTGATGTTCCTGGTCGAAGCCGGCCAGGCAGGCATCTTCCAGATCCGCAACGTCCCGGCAGAAGACCTCGAACCGATCCTCGGCGTCGCCTGCCCGAACATCCTGTTCCCGTACCTGCGCGAAACCGTGTCCGACATCGTCAACCGCGCCGGCTTCCCGCCGGTCCTGCTGTCGCCGATCAACTTCGACGCCCTCTTCGCCCAGCAGCGCGCCCAGACTGCCGAAGCGAGCAATGAAACCCACTAAGACCACCCGCGTCACCGGTATTGCCGGCCTGACCAGGTTGTCCCTGTTTGCCGTGCTGGCCCTGGTGGCCAGCGCGGTGCAGGCGCTGGAATTCCGTTCGGTCAAGGACACCGGCGTGGCGTTCTACGACTCGCCGAGCCTGGCCGGCCGCAAGCTGTTCCTGGTCAGCCGCTACTATCCGGTGGAAGTGCTGACCCGGCAGAACGAATGGGCGCGCATCCGCGATGCCAGCGGCGCAATTGCCTGGGTCCAGTACGCCAGCCTGTCGCCGACCCGCACCGTGGTGGTCACCGCGCCGGAAGCGGTGATCCGCACCAGCCCCGACGTCAAGTCGTCGGTGTCGTTCAAGGCGACCAGGGACGTGGCACTGCAACTGCTGGAGCCGCCGAAATCCGGCTGGGTGAAGGTCAGGCATCGTGATGGCGTCAGCGGTTACGCGCCGCTGGCCGCGCTGTGGGGACTGTAATGACCGGACAGACCGCTTCCCGGCTGGCGGTACTGGGCGCCGGTGCCTGGGGCACCGCGCTCGCCATCGCCTTCTCCCGCCAGCAACCGACGGTACTGTGGGCACGCCATGAAGCCCAGGTTGCCGACATGGCGGCCCGGCGCGAAAACGCGCGCTACCTGCCTGGCGAACCGTTTCCTGATGCGCTGGCACTGACGTCGGACCTGGATGCAGCGCTCGAACATGCCGACCTGATCCTGATCGCCACGCCGATCGCCGGCCTGCGCGCCACGCTGACCGCCGTCTGCGAGCGCCGGCCGGTGCCGCCGCCGGTCCTGTGGGCCTGCAAGGGCTTCGAGGCCGACAGCGGCCTGCTGCCGCATCAGGTCGTCGCCGGCATCCTGCCGCCCGGCGTGCCCTATGGCGCGCTGTCCGGCCCGAGTTTTGCCCGTGAAGTCGCCCGGGGTCAGCCGACCGCCATCACGCTGGCCTCCGATGACAGCGCCTTCGCCATTGCCACTGCCGCCCGCCTGCACTGCCCGCGCTTCCGCGTCTACGCCAACGACGACCTGATCGGCGTCGAGGTCGGCGGTGCGGTCAAGAACGTCATGGCCATCGCGGCCGGCGTCAGCGACGGACTCGGCTTCGGTCACAATGCCCGCGCCGCACTGATTACCCGTGGTCTGTCTGAAATCACCCGGCTGGCCACCGCACTGGGCGGCAAGCCGGCCACGCTGATGGGACTGGCCGGGCTCGGCGATCTGCTGCTGACCACGACCGGCGACCTGTCGCGCAATCGCCAGGTCGGTCTGAAACTGGCCGAAGGCAAGCCGCTGGAGCAGGTATTGCTCGAGCTGGGCCATGTCGCCGAAGGCGTGCCGACCACGCGCGAAGTCCAGGCCAAGGCCGAGCGCCTCGGCGTCGACATGCCGATTACCGCCGCAGTCTGCGCGATGCTGTTCCATGGCAAGGCCCCGATGCAGGTCGTGGAAACCCTGCTCGGCCGGGCGCCAAAGGTCGAAAACCCCTGATGGACAGCCTGAACGACGCCGCTTCTGCGGCGTCGTTTCCAGCGATGGTTTTCATCTGAGTGTCATCTGCGTCATCCACTCCGGCTGGGCTTCCAGCGCCAGCGCCACCTCGCTCCAGTCGAAACTCCCGCCGGTGTCCGGCAGTCGTGCCGAGTACTGCACGACATCGAACGGGTCAGCCACCAGCACCGCCGGCGCGGTCAGTCCGGCGAACGGGTGTTCGACCACCATTACGCCATAGTCGCGATGGAAATCGCGCCCGCGCAGGGTCGACAGCAGCACCACGCCATGCCAGCCGCGCTGTGCCGCCACCCGTTTCAGCGTCAGCGGCGTATCCGCACTGACCACGATCAGCACCGGTGCCACCAGTGCCGGCGCACTCGCTGCTGGCACACTGCTCGCCACCAGTTCGTCGACCAGCCGCGCGCTGTCCTCCAGCTCGACCGACAGCACGGTCATGATCACCTTGATCCGGTCGCGGAAGCTCTCCAGCGAAATATCGTTGAAGTGCTCGTTGACCAGCATGAAGCCGGGCAACTGCATGCCGGCCTGCGGCAGATCACCGGCAACATGAACGGTATCGCTGCGGCAATACAGCAGATTGAGATTCACGGAACACCTCCCCTTATTCGCTCCGGTGCGATTTCAGTGTAGGCAGGCCGGGTTTCATCCCATCAGGGTGCTGGATGGACGGTAGCGAAACGGCGGCGGATGACGCACCGCCCGATTGGCGGGTCGGTAACGTTCCCTCTTGCCCTGCGGCCAAACTGGATACATGATCCATATATGATTCATATATGGTGACCAGTATGGGTATTGTGAATATCGACGATGATCTGCACGACCAGTTGCGCAAGGCAAGCTCCGTATCGTGCCGATCGATCAATGCGCAGGCAGCGTTCTGGATCAAGGTGGGCCTGCTGTGCGAGATGGATCCGACGCTGAGTTTCAATGAAATCATTGCTCGCGAACTGCGCGCCGCCGGCGTCGAGGCGCAAGCGGTCAAGGTGGCGGCAACATGATCAAGCGACCGGAAGAAATCGCCCTGCTGGCGGAATCCGGCCGCTTGCTGGCCAGCGTGTTTGCCCGGCTGGATCAACTGGACCTGGCCGGCATGTCCACCCTGCAGGTCAATGATCTGGTCGACAGCTTCATCGTGAATGAACTTGGCGCACGGCCGGCCAGCAAGGGACAGTACGGCTACGCCTACGCCCTGAATGCCTCCCGCAACCATGTGGTCTGCCACGGCGTACCGGCCGCGACCGAGATCCTGCAAAGCGGGGATATCGTGAATTTCGACATCACGCTGGAGAAAAACGGTTATATCGCCGACTCCAGCAAGACCTGTCTTGTCGGAGAAGTGTCACCGCAGGCGAAGCGACTGGTGCAGGTGACCTGCGAAGCCATGTGGAAAGGCATCAGGGCCGTGCGTCCGGGTGCCAGACTGGGCGATATCGGCCACGCCATCGAGCGGCATGCGCGGCGGAACGGCTATTCGGTCGTCAGGGAATACTGCGGGCATGGCATCGGGCGGGACATGCACGAACCGCCCGAGGTACTGCACTGGGGAAAGCCGCACACCGGTCTGCTGCTGCAGGAGGGCATGGTGTTCACCATCGAACCGATGATCAACCAGGGCAGGCGTGACGTGGAAACCGAAAGCGATGGCTGGGCAGTGGTCACCTGCGACGGACAGCTGTCTGCCCAGTTCGAACATACCGTTGCCGTCACCCGCAACGGAGTCAGGGTCCTGACCCTGCGTGCCGGAGAAAAGGGGCCGGACTGAACTGACAAAGAGCCGTGGATGGCGGGGAAAACAAAAAAACGGCTGCCGGTGGATGTTCTCCATCGGCAGCCGTTGCAGCAAGGCGCTCCTCAGCGCGTGCGTACCAATTGCCAGGCACGACCGAGGTAGCCGACCGAACCGAACCCGCTCCACACATGAACCATGCGGGTGAACGGGAAGATCAGGAAGAAGGTCATGCCGAAGAAGATGTGCAGCTTGTACGCCAGGCTGACGCCGCGAATGTAACCGGCGGCACTGCTGTCGAAAGTCACGATGGCCTGGGCCCAGTCGCACAGCAGCAGCATGACGCTGCCGTCCATGTGATGACTGCTGGCGAAAATCGTCGACAGGCCGAGCAGCAGCGTGAACAGCAGCCACGGCAGCAGGATCCGGTCGCGCATCGGCGTGACCGCCAGCAGACGCTCATTGCCGAAGCGACGCACCAGCAGGATCAGCAGGCCGATCAGCGCCACGCCGCCCATCACGCCGCCGGCGACCATGGCGATCAGCTGCTTGGTCTCTGCCGCCATGAACGGCGCGTACAGCGCATGCGGCGTCAGCAGGCCGACCAGGTGACCGAAGAACACGCCGAGGATACCGACGTGGAACAGCGGGCTGCCGATGCGCAGCGCGCCACGGTGCAGCAACTGGCTGGAATCGGATTTCCAGGTGTATTGCTCGCGGTCGAAGCGGATCAGGCTGCCGAGCAGGAACACGGCCAGCGCAATGTACGGGTAAATCCCGAACAGGAAGTTGTGCAGGTAATCCATCATTCACTCCTCAGGGACGCGGGGTCGCCGCAGCGGCGGTCCGGCGGGGGTGGAAGTTCAGCGGGCTGACCCCGGACGGGTCGGCGGCGGGTTTAAGCAGTGGCTCGGTGCCATCCGCACCCGGTCCGAAGGTCTCCAGCATTTCATCCATGTCGCGAATCGGCGGCTCGGCCAGCGGCAGCGGCGCGACCGGCGACAGCTGCGCCAGCGCATCCAGTACACAGGCATACGGGCTGTCATTGCCGGCCAGCTTGCCGGCGACATAGGCCACCACATGCACGGCATCGCCCAGCAGCACGTCCGCTACGGCCGGCTCGACCACGCCGAGCAGTTCCAGGAACTGCGGCAGGTAGTCGGGCAGTTCGTCGACCGCCGGTTCGAGCCCGTGCTTGCGGTACTCTTCGATCAGGTCGACCATCGCCTGGCCGCGATCGCGGCTTTCGCCATGGATATGCTCGAACAGGTGCAGGCTGTGGACCGGCACGCGGTCGAAGGTGGCAACATAGGTCTCTTCGAGCTCGATCAGGTCGTGCCCGGCCAGGTGCGCAAACAGCGGGCGCAGCTGCGCCTTCACCGCCGGTTGCGCGTCCAGCACCGCATCGAGTTCCGGCAGCGCGTCGACCAGCTCGGCGCTCGGGTAGCTCAGCAGCGCGGACATCACGCGAAAGTGATCAGTCATGATTTCTCCCGTCCTCAGGCCGCATCGCGCTTCTTGCGCGACCTGGGCATATCGACATGGATCACCGAGCCCTTCTTGCGGCTGCCGAACAGGCTGGGTTCGGACACGCCATCCGAGCAGCCGTTGCCGAAGCTGAAGCCACAGGAGCCCTTCTCGTTGAAGCTGTCCTCGACGATTTCCTTGTGGCTGGACGGCACCACGAAACGGTCCTCGTAGTTGGCGATCGCCAGGGTCTGGTACATGTCATCGGCCATCGCCGGCGTCAGCCCGACCTGCTTCAGCACGGCGGTGTCGTCAACCTTGTCCACCGTCTTCGAGCGCATCCAGGCGCGCATCGCCAGCATGCGGTCGAGCGCACTCAGCACCGGTGCTTCCTTGCCGGCCGTCAGCAGGTTGGCCAGGTAGCGAACCGGAATCCGCAGGCTCTTGGTGTCCGGAATGATGCCGTTCATGCCCATCACGCCGGCTTCGGCCGCCGACTGGATCGGCGACAGCGGCGGGATGTACCAGACCATCGGCAGCGTGCGGTATTCGGGATGCAGCGGGAAGGCGATCTTCCACTCCATCGCCATCTTGTAGACCGGCGAGCGCCTGGCCGAGTCGATCCACGACTGCGGAATGCCCTGCTTCAGCGCTTCCTCGGCAATGCCGGGGGCGTTCGGGTCAAGGAAGCAGCCCAGTTGCGCCTCGTACAGATCCTGTTCGTCCTCGACCGAGGCGGCGGCTTCGATCCTGTCGGCGTCGTACAGCACCACGCCCAGATAACGGATGCGGCCGACACAGGTTTCCGAGCACACCGTCGGCTGACCCGCTTCGATGCGCGGATAGCAGAACGTGCACTTCTCGGCCTTGCCGCTCTTCCAGTTGAAGTAGATCTTCTTGTACGGGCAGCCGGACACGCACATGCGCCAGCCACGGCACTTGTCCTGGTCGACCAGCACGATGCCGTCGTCCTCGCGCTTGTACACCGAGCCGGACGGGCAGCTGGCCACGCAGGCCGGATTCAGACAGTGTTCGCACAGCCGCGGCAGATACATCATGAACGTGTTCTCGAAGGTCGAGTACATGTCCTTCTGCACCCCTTCGAACAGCGCGTCCTTGCTGCGCTTGGCGAACTCGCCGCCAAGGTCGTCTTCCCAGTTCGGGCCCCACTCGATCTTGTCCATCTTCTTGCCGGTAATGACCGACACCGGACGTGCGGTGGGCGGCGTTTCCGACAGCGGCGCGTTCTGCAGCCGCTCGTAGTCGTAGGTGAACGGCTCGTAGTAGTCGTCGATCTCGGGCAGATTCGGGTTGGCGAAAATATTGGCCAGGATCTTCAGCTTGCCGCCCTGACGCGGCTCGATGCGGCCATCGTCGCGGCGGCGCCAGCCACCCTGCCATTTTTCCTGGTTTTCCCATTCTTTCGGATAACCGATGCCGGGCTTGGTTTCGACGTTGTTGAACCAGGCGTATTCGACGCCGTCGCGGCTGGTCCAGACATTCTTGCAGGTGACCGAACAGGTGTGGCAACCGATGCACTTGTCCAGGTTCAGCACCATGCCGATTTGGGCTCTGATCTTCATTTGCGATTCCTTGTACGGAAGGGCGTCAAGGGGCGCCGGTACGTATGCACAGTGTGCAGTCCGGCGGCGCCCGCCACCATTCGCCGCTCGCGCTAGTCCTTCCGGGACTCCTGTCCGCCGGAAGAACTAGTCGCGATCAGGCGGCGGTCAGGCCTCTTCCTTGAGCGGGCCTTCCAGCCAGTCGACATTCTTCATCTTGCGCACCACGACAAACTCGTCGCGGTTGGCGCCGACCGTGCCGTAGTAGTTGAAGCCGTAGCTGAGCTGGGCATAGCCACCGATCATGTGCGTCGGCTTGGTCACCGTGCGCGTCACCGAGTTGTGAATGCCGCCACGCTTGCCGCTGACCTCCGCCCCCGGCACGTTCACGATCTTTTCCTGGGCGTGGTACATCAGCGTCATGCCTTCCGGCACGCGCTGGCTCACCACCGCACGGGCCGTCAGCGTGCCGTTGGCGTTGAACACCTCGATCCAGTCGTTGTCGACGATGCCGGCCTTGCGCGCATCGACCTCGGACACCCACACGTGCGGGCCACCGCGCGACAGCGTCAGCATGCGCAGGTTGTCGGAGTAGGTGCTGTGGATGCCCCACTTCTGGTGCGGCGTGATGAAGTTCAGCACGATCTCCGGATTGCCGTTGCCATGCTGGCCCAGCACCGAACGCGTGGTCTTCAGGTCGATGGCCGGCTTGTAGACGCAGAAGCCCTCGCCGAAATCACGCATCCACTTGTGATCCTGGTAGAACTGCTGGCGACCGGTCAGCGTGCGCCACGGGATGTACTCGTGGACGTTGGTATAGCCGGCGTTGTAGCTGACCTCCTCGCTTTCCAGACCGGACCAGGTCGGCGACGAGATGATCTTGCGCGGCTGTGCCTGCACATCGCGGAAGCGGATCGAATCGTGTTCGCGACCGATGGCCAGGTGGGTATGGTCGCGACCGGTGATCTTGCTCAGCGCATCCCAGGCCTTGACCGCGACATGGCCGTTGGTTTCCGGCGCCAGCGACAGAATCATCTCGGCGGCGTCGATGGCCGTATCCAGCCGCGGCTGGCCTTGCGACACACCCGGCTCGGTCACGGTCTTGTTGATGCCGCGCAGGATGTCGATCTCGTGACCGGTCTTCCAGGCAATGCCCTTGCCGCCGTTGCCGACCTTCTCCAGCAGCGGGCCGATGGAGGTGAACTTGCGGTGGATGTCGCCGTAGTTGCGCTCGACCACCGTCATCGCCGGCATGGTCTTGCCCGGCACCGGTTCGCACTCGCCGAGCTTCCAGTCCTTCGGATCGAAGGCCTGGCCCAGTTCCTGCGGCGTGTCGTGCATCAGCGGCGTCAGCACCAGATCCTTGCGGGTACCGATATAGTCACCGGCCAGTTCGCTGAACTTGGCGGCGATGCCCTTGTAGATTTCCCAGTCGCTCTTCGACTGCCACAGCGGCTGCACTGCTTCCGACAGCGGATGGATGAACGGGTGCATGTCGGACGTGTTCAGATCGTCCTTCTCGTACCAGGTAGCGGTCGGCAGCACGATGTCGGCGTACAGACAGGTGGTCGACATGCGGAAGTCGAGCACCACCAGCAGGTCGAGCTTGCCTTCCGGCGCCGGGCGGACCTTGATGTCGTGCGGCTTGATGCAGTCGGCCTCGTTGCTGAGCACCGCGTTCTGCGTACCGAGCAGATACTTCAGGAAATACTCGTGCCCCTTGCCGCTGGAACCGAGAATGTTCGAGCGCCAGACAAACAGGTTGCGCGGGAAGTTCTGCGGATCGTCCGGATCATGGCAGGCCATGTCCAGGCTGCCGTTCTTGAGCCGGTCGACCGCATACGCGATCGGGTCGCGACCGGCGGCCTCGGCGGCGGCAGTCACGTCGAGCGGGTTGGCGGACAACTGCGGCGCACTCGGCAGCCAGCCCATGCGTTCGGCCTTGGCGTTGTAGTCGATCAGTGTCATCGACTGCATCTCGCCACCGGCGGTCGGCGCAAGGATTTCATTCACGCCGAGTTTTTCGTGCCGCCACTGGCCGGTATGGGCATAGAAGAAGCTGGTGCCGTTCATCTGCCGCGACGGACGGTGCCAGTCGGCGCCGAACGCCAGCGGGGCCCAGCCGGTCTGCGGGCGCAGTTTTTCCTGGCCGACATAGTGGGCCCAGCCGCCACCGGACTGGCCGACGCAACCGCACATCACCAGCAGGTTGATGATGCCGCGGTAGGTCATGTCCATGTGGTACCAGTGGTTCAGACCGGCGCCAACGATGACCATGCTCTTGCCATGGGTACGATCGGCGTTGTCGGCGAACTCGCGCGCCACCTGGATCACCAGTTGCGGATCGACACCGGTGTGCTTTTGCTGCCAGGCCGGGGTGTACGGTACGTCGTCCTGATAGCTCAGCGCTACATTGCCGCCGCCAAAGCCGCGGTCGATGCCATAGTTGGCCAGCATCAGGTCATAGACGGTCGCAACCAGCGCTTCTTCGCCATCGGCCAGGCGCAGCTTGCGCACCGGCACATTGCGTTCGAGCAGTTCTTCATGTTCGCTGCCGAAATACGGGAAGGACACCGCCACCATGTCGTCGCGGCCGTGTTCCAGCGACAGCAGCGGATCGATATCGCGCGGCGTGCCGCCATCCCTCATTTCCAGGTTCCAGCGGCCGACCTTGTCGCCGCTTTCGCCCCAGCGGAAACCGATCGAGCCGTTCGGCGCGACGATTTCGCCGCTGCGCTCGTCAAAGCACAGCGTCTTCCATTCCGGGTTGTTGTCCTCGCCCAGGTTGCCGTCCAGATTCGACGCGCGCAGGAAGTATCCCGGGATCAGTTTGCCGTCCTTTTCCTCGATGCGGACCAGCATCGGGAAGTCGGTGTACTGCTTGCCGTAATCGCGGAAATATTCGCTCTTGCCGGTCTTGTGGAATTCGTTCAGCACCACATGGCCCATTGCCAGCGCCAGCGCGGCGTCGGTGCCCTGCTTCGGCGCCAGCCAGATGTCGCCGAATTTGACCATTTCGCCGAAGTCGGAGCTGACGGCGACCGTCTTGGTGCCCTTGTAGCGGACTTCGGTATAGAAGTGCGCATCCGGCGTCCGCGTCATCGGAACGTTGGAACCCCAGACCATCAGGTAGGTACTGTTGTACCAGTCGGCCGATTCGGCCACGTCGGTCTGCTCGCCCCAGACCTGCGGGCTGGCCGGCGGCAGGTCGCAGTACCAGTCGTAGAACGACAGCGGCACGCCGCCGATCAGCGACAGGTAACGCGAACCGGACGCATACGACACCATCGACATGGCCGGAATCGGCGAGAAGCCGATCACCCGGTCAGGACCGAAGCGCTTGACGGTAAACGCGTTGGCGGCAGCGATGATCTCGTTGGTTTCTTCCCAGTTCGAGCGCACGAAGCCACCCAGGCCGCGTACCTGCTTGTAGGTCTTGCTCTTGGCCGGGTCCTGGCTGATCGCCTCCCAGGCTTCGATCGGTCCCATGGTCTTGCGTGCCTCGCGCCACAGTCGCGCCAGGCGACCACGGATCATCGGGTGCTTGACCCGTTGTGCCGAGTACACATACCAGGAATACGACGCACCGCGCGGACAGCCGCGCGGCTCATGGTTCGGCAGGTCGGGACGGGTACGCGGGTAGTCGGTCTGCTGGGTTTCCCAGGTAATCAGGCCGTTCTTGACGTATACCTTCCACGAACAGGAGCCGGTGCAGTTCACGCCATGGGTCGAGCGCACGATCTTGTCGTGCTGCCAGCGGCTGCGATATCCGTTTTCCCAGGTCCGGTCTTCGTCGACGACGGCGCCGTGACCATTGGAAAAGGTGCTTTTTGTTTTGCTGAGGAACTTCAGCCGGTCGAGAAAGTGACTCATCTTGCCTCCGTGCGCATTCGCCGAACGACACCGCCACAGCAGGCCGTCCAATGACTTTGATGACGAACAGAAGGCTACGCGGGCCGGGCGCCAGCGATAACTGGCCGGACGGTGGTCCGGGCCAAGGCAAGAGAACTAAACGGGACTAGACCGAAAGAGCTATGGCATGCGGTCTGCCCATGGCGGGCATGGCAAAAGGAGGTCCCCGATGGTCTGGACAGCCGGGAATTCCGCCACCGGGAACGGACAAGTAAAGCAGCGGCCTGCCCCGCAGGCGCCACTCACGCTGCAGCAGTCACTGCGCGGCCAGACGCCGCGTCGCCCGCTCGACCCGGCGCGCCTCGACCCGCATCGCCGCCAGGGTATTGGCGACAAAGTCCAGATGCGTCTCTGCCGCAGCGCGGGCACGGGCCGGGTCCCGGCCGTCGATCGCATGCCAGATCGCCCGGTGCTGGGCCAGCAGATCGCTGGCCACCGGCTTGATATTGAACAGATTGGCGATGTTGTCGTGGATATTGCTTTGCAGCATGCCGAGCAGGCTGGTGGTCAGGTGGGCGAGCAGCACATTGTGCGCCGCATCGGCCAGCGCACTGTGGAAGGCGACGTCGGCCGTCGACTGCAGCACCAGGTCACCGGTCGCGTAGCTGGCTTCCAGCTCGGCGAACAGCTGCGCCAGCCGGGTCCGGTCGGCATCGGTCGCCCGCACCGCCGCCAGCGCGGCGACTTCGCCTTCGAGCATGCGCCGGAACTCCAGCACGTCGTCGCGCAGATCGACATGCTGGCCAAGCAGCTCTTCCCACGGGCCGCTGAAACTGCGCTCCAGCCGGTCGGTCACAAAAGTGCCGCCGCCCTGCCGGCTGTCGACCATGCCGCGCGCAGACAGTTGCTTGATGGCTTCGCGCAACGAAGCGCGCGATACGCCGAACTCGTCGGCGAGTTGCCGTTCCGGCGGCAGACGATCACCGGGCTTGTACACGCCATCGAGGATGCTGGCCTCCAGCTCGCGCACGATCGCATCGGCCAGCCGGGGCACGTTGATGGGCAGATGACTCATTTTTTCTCGCATTTTCAGCCACAGGCGGCGCGAAGCCGACCAGTCGGTCCGACGCCCGTCGCGTGGTGGCGCATTGTAACGACATATCCGCACCCCGACGAGGGACATTGAAATTGGTCTTACCTTTACATAAACAATAACTTATTCACTGCCAAATGGGGTAGATCCCGATTGACAAGACCCTGCGAATCTTAATAGATTGCCAAACCAGAATAAATAATTGGTCATACCAATTAGCCAACCACAGAGGAACCTATCATGACGGCAAGCTGTCCCCGGCCGCAGGACGTGTATTTCTTCGGCACCTGCCTGCTGGACCTGTTCCTGCCGGATGCCGGCGTCGATGCCGTCGCCCTGCTCGAGCGCGAAGGCATCCGGGTCCACTATCCGCAGGGCCAGAGCTGCTGCGGACAGCCGGCCTACACCACCGGGGTGCCGGACGAGGCGCGCGAAGTGGCCCGGGCGCAGCTGGGGCTGTTTCCGCAGGACTGGCCGATCGTGGTGCCGTCCGGTTCCTGTGGCGGCATGATCAGGCATCACTGGCCAACGCTGTTCGCCGGCGACCGCGACGAGGCCCTGGCCTGTACGCTGTCGGCCCGCGTGGTCGAGCTGTCCGATTTCCTGCTCAATGTGCTCGACTGGCATCCGCAGGACCAGGGCGCGCCGGCAAAAGTCGCGGTCCACACCTCCTGCAGTGCGCGCCGCGAGATGGGCACCCACCTGAACAGCTGGGCGCTGGTCGACCGCCTCGCCAACGTCGAGCGCGTGGTCCATGGCCATGAGTCGGAATGCTGCGGCTTCGGCGGTACCTTCAGCATCCGTCACCCGGATATCGCCGGCGCGATGGTCGAGGACAAGGCCGCCTCGCTGCAGCAGAGCGGCGCCACCGAGTTCGTCACCGCCGATGCCGGCTGTCTGATGAACATCAACGGCAAGCTGTGCAAGGACAATGCCCCGTTCAACGGCAAGCACCTGGCCACCTTCCTGCTCGAACGCACCGGAGGCAAGGCATGAGCGCACGCAACAGCATTCTCGGCAAGCTGCGCGCCGCCCCGGCAGCCGCAGCGGTCGAACCCGATATTGCGGCGTTCTACGCCGCCCGCCCGCAACGCCCGCTGACGGCGATGATTGCCGAATGGGCGATGATGATGCGTGCCGTGCGCACCGAGGTGGTGTTCTGCCGCGAACCGGACTGGGACGCCGCACTGGTGCGCGTAGTCAGCGACAAACAGATCGGCCGCCTGCTGCTGGCACCGGCGACGGCGCACGGCAAACGGGCGATGGACACCCTCGCCGCACAGCCGAAGCCGCCGCGCATGCACGGTTACGACCGCGCCATCGACGAATGGAAGGCCGAACTGTTCAACGAGGTCGATGCCGGCTTCACCAGCGTGCGCGCCGGCATCTGCAGTACCGGCAGCCTGATCGCCTGGCCGACGCCGGACGAGCCGCGCACCATGAGTCTGGTGCCACCGGTCCATATCGCGCTGTTCGACGCCAGCCGCATGTACGACACCCTGTACCAGGCCATGCAGGTCGAAGGCTGGAAAAACGGCCTGCCGACCAACTCGCTGCTGATCTCCGGTCCGTCCAAGACCTCGGACATCCAGCAGACCGTCGCCTACGGCGCCCATGGTCCGCGCGAACTGATTGTATTGTGCGTGCTGCCGACTGACGTTTCCGTCAACGACGTGGAAGGAACCGCGCAATGAACGCCCAGCCGATTACGGTCTATCCCGGCACCGCCTTCCGTTCACGTTCGCACGAAGCGGTGAACGATCCGCTGTTGCGCCAGAGTTTCCGTGGCGCGATGGACTTCCTGATGAGCAAGCGCGCGGCCATGTTCCCGGACGAGGCCGAGCTGCAGCAGCTGCGCACGCTGGGCGAAGCCATCCGCCAGCGCTGCCTGGCCAAACTGCCCGAACTGCTGGAAACGCTGGAAGCCAACCTGACCCGCAACGGCGTCCAGGTGCACTGGGCGGAAACGCCGGAAGAAGCGAACTCGATCATCCAGGGCCTGATCGCCCGCCGTGGCGGCAAACTGGCGGTCAAGGGCAAGTCGATGGTCAGCGAGGAAACCGAGCTCAACCATCATCTGGCCGAACACGGCATCGAGGCGATCGAATCCGACATGGGCGAGTACATCGTCCAGCTTGCCGGCGAAAAGCCCAGCCACATCATCATGCCGGCGATCCACAAGACCAAAGAGCAGATTGCCGGCCTGTTCCATGAACACATTCCCGACACCCCGTATACCACTGACGTCGACGAACTGATCCAGATCGGCCGCCATGTGCTGCGCGACAAGTATGTCAGCGCCGACGCCGGCATTTCCGGGGTGAACTTCGCCGTGGCCGAGACCGGCACGCTGTGTCTGGTCGAGAACGAAGGCAATGGCCGCATGTGCACGACGGTGCCGCCGATGCACATCGCCATCACCGGTATCGAAAAAGTGGTCGAGCTGCTGGCCGACGTGCCGCCGCTGTATACGCTGCTGACCCGCTCCGCCACCGGCCAGCCGGTGACCACCTACTTCAACATGATCTCCGGCCCGCGCAAGCCCGGCGAGCTCGACGGCCCGGAAGAAGTCCACCTGGTGCTGCTCGACAACGGCCGCAGCCAGGCCTACGCCGACGAACAGCTGCGCAAGACGCTGCAGTGCATCCGCTGCGGCGCGTGCATGAATCACTGCCCGGTCTACGCCCGCGTCGGCGGTCACGCCTACGGCACGGTGTACCCGGGTCCGATCGGCGAAATCATTTCGCCGCACCTGCTCGGCCTGGAAGCGACCGCCAGCCTGCCGACCGCCTCCAGCCTGTGCGGCGCCTGTGGCGAGGTCTGCCCGGTCCGGATTCCGATTCCCGACCTGCTGATCCGCCTGCGCACCGAGGCCATCCGCGATCCGCACGAGCACCCGGCCCATCCGCTGCGCGGCCAGGGCGCAGGGCGCGATACGCGCCAGCTCGCCGCCTGGCGCCTGTGGCGCTTCATTCTCACCAGTCCCGCCCGCTACCGGGTGTTCAGCTGGCTGGCGACCCGTTTCCGCATGCTGACGCCGGCAAAGCAGCTGGGCTGGACCCAGAACCACGTTCCGCTGAAGCCCGCTGCCCGGACCCTGTCCGAGCGCATGGCCAACCGTCGTTAAGGAAGCCGATCCGATGATGTCCGCCTCGCATCAGGCGTTTTACACCGCCGTCCGCCAGTCGATCCCCGACGAACGGCTGATTACCGACCCGACCCGCACCCTGGCCTACGGGACCGACGGCAGCTTTTACCGGCTGGTGCCGAAGATCGTCATCCGCGCCGAAAGCGAAAGCGAAATCCGCACCGTGCTGCGCGAGGCGCATGCGGTCGGCGTGGCCGTCACCTTCCGCGCCGCCGGTACCTCGCTGTCCGGTCAGGCGGTCAGCGACTCGGTGCTGGTCACGCTGGGCGACAACTGGAACGGCCAGCAGATCCTCGATGGCGGCGCGCGCATCCGGCTGCAACCGGGCGTGATCGGTCAGCACGCGAACAACACCCTGGCGCCGCTGGGCCGCAAGATCGGCCCGGACCCGGCATCGATCGCCACCGCAAAGATTGGCGGCATGGCGGCCAACAACTCCAGCGGCATGTGCTGCGGCACCAAGCAGAATGGCTACCACACGCTGTCGGCAATCCGGGTCGTGCTGCCGGACGGTGCCGTGCTGGACACCGGCGACGCCCTCAGCGTTGCGGCCTTCCGCGAATCGCATGCCGTCCTGCTGGCCGGGCTGGCGCAGCTGGCGGCCGACATCCGCGCCAACCCGGCGCTGGAACAGAAGATCCGCCACAAGTACCGGCTGAAGAACACCACCGGCTACGGCATCAACGCCCTGGTCGACTTTGATGACCCGGTCGACATGCTGGCCCACCTGATGATCGGCTCGGAAGGCACGCTGGCCTTTATCAGCAGCATCACTTACGACACCGTGCCGGATCATCCGCACAAGGCCAGCTCGCTGACCCTGTTCCACGATCTCGATGCCTGCTGCCGTGCGGTGACGGCGCTGCGCGAGCAGGCGCCGGTCGACGCGGTCGAGCTGATCGACGCCAAGAGCATCCGCGCCGTGCAGGACAAGGCCGGTCTGCCGGACTTCCTCTACGGCGAGATTCCCGATGCAGCCGCCGCGCTGCTGATCGAAACCCGCGCGCCGAGCGCCGCCATCCTCGCCGACCAGTGCGCGGCCATCAACGGGCTGGTGGCCGGATTTACCCCGGCGGCGGAAAGCGGTTTCGCCACCGATGCCGGCGTCACCGCCATCTACTGGTCGGTGCGCTCCGGGCTGTTCCCGGCGGTCGGCGCGGTACGCCCGGTCGGCACCACGGTGGTGATCGAGGATGTCGCCTTCCCGATCGAGCACCTGGCCGATGGCGTGCGCCGGCTCAACGTGCTGTTCGAGCGCTATGGCTATCACGAGGCGCTGCTGTTCGGCCATGCGCTGGAAGGCAATCTGCACTTCGTCTTCACCCCGAGTTTCGACACCGCTGACGAAGTCCGCCGCTACAGCGACTTCATGGACGCGGTCAGCGAACTGGTTGCGGTCGAATTCGGCGGCTCGCTGAAGGCCGAGCACGGCACCGGCCGCAACGTTGCCCCGTTCGTCAGGCTGGAGTGGGGCGGCGATGCCTACGACATCATGCTGACCATCAAGCGCCTGTTCGATCCGCATGGCGTACTGAACCCGGACGTGATCATCAGCGCCAACGAGCAGGTCCACCTGCAGAACCTGAAGGCGATGCCGGCCGCCGACCCGCTGGTCGACCGCTGCATCGAATGCGGCTTCTGCGAACCGGCCTGTCCGAGCAACGGCCTGTCACTGACGCCACGCCAGCGCATCGTGCTGTGGCGGGCGATCAACGACCTGCGCCGCAGCGGCGCCGACGCCGAACGGCTGGAAGCCTTCGAGCGCGACTACCCGTATTACGGCATCGACACCTGCGCCGCGACCGGCATGTGCGCGACCCGCTGCCCGGTCGGCATCAACACCGGCGAGCTGATGAAAAAGCTCAAGGGACCGACGCGCAGTCCGGGCATGGCGACCTGGTCGGCCACCCACATGCGCACGCTGACCGCTGCCGCCCGTACCGGGCTCGGCGCCTTCCATGCCGCCCGCAGCGTGCTTGGCGACGACACTGCCATCGGCGCCACCCGGCTGGCGCACAAGCTGTTCCCGACCATCCCGATCCTGCCGGCGTCGACACCGCGCCCCGCCGCCGCCCTGCCGGCCCCGGCCGCGCATGGTGAGCCGGTCGTGTACTTCGTCAGTTGCGTGAACCGCACCCTGGCCGAGGGCAGCCACGGTCGCGACAGCGTGGCCGCCAGCACCGTCAGCCTGTTCGCCAAGGCCGGCCTGCGCGCGATCTACCCCGAGCAGCTGGCCAGCCTGTGCTGCGGCCAGCCCTTCGATTCCAAGAACGCCACCCAGGCCGCCAACCGCGCCAGCGCCGACACCAACGCCGCGCTGCTGGCCGCGTCGCGCAATGGCGAAATTCCGGTCTATGTCGACAACGGACCGTGCGCGCTGCGCCTGCTCGACGCACAGAAAGCCGGTCTGGTCGACCCGCGACTGAAGCTGTACGACGCCGCCAGCTTCCTGACCAAGTTCGTGGTACCAAAGCTGGACTTCCCGCACAGGGTCGCCAGCCTGGCGGTCCATGTACCGTGCAACGCCAGCAAGATGGGGGTCGGCCCTCAGCTGGTGGCGCTGGCCCGGCAGTGCGCCGAGCGGGTGACCGTGCCGGACATCGCCTGCTGCGGTTTTGCCGGCGACAAGGGTTTCACCACCCCGGAACTGAACGCCAACAGCCTGAAACGACTGAAGCCGGCCATTGGCGGCTGTGATTCCGGCGTGTCGATGAGTCGTACCTGCCAGATCGGACTGACGGCGCACGGCGACATCGAATACCAGAGCATCGAAGCACTGCTCGACCAGTGCAGCTGTACACGGCAGACCGACACCCTCCCTGCCTGACGATAACAAGAGGCCTCGCGCCCCGCCACTACACGACCTACAAAGGAGAACACCGCCCTATGGCATCAGAGTCATACCCGGACAGCCGCTGACGACGTCACCCGATGACGAACACGTCGACTGCCGCCACACAAGATCACAACAGGCGGCTTCAACGACTTAAATGACCAAATGACTGCGCTGCGCGGCCCTGCCCCGCAGCCAGGGAGAAATTTTCAAGATGCAGACCTGGACGCAAATCTACGAGCCGCTCGGCAGCCTCGGCCTTTCGGCCGCCGTCGCCGTGCTGCCGATCGTGTTCTTCTTCATCGCGCTGGCGGTACTGCGCATGAAGGGGCACATCGCCGCCACCCTGACCACGCTGATCGCTCTGGCCGTGGCGATTTTCGCCTACAACATGCCGGTCGGCATGGCGCTGGCCTCGATCGGCTACGGCTTCCTCTACGGCCTGTGGCCGATTTCGTGGATCATCATCACGGCCGTGTTCCTGTACAAGATCACGGTCAAGACCGGTCAGTTCGAGATCATCCGCGCGTCGGTGGTATCGATCACCGATGACCAGCGGCTGCAGATGATTCTGGTCGGCTTCTCGTTCGGCGCCTTCCTGGAAGGCGCGGCGGGCTTCGGCGCACCGGTGGCCATCACCGCCGCGCTGCTGGTCGGCCTGGGCTTCAACCCGCTGTACGCCGCCGGCCTGTGCCTGATCGCCAACACCGCACCGGTGGCCTTCGGCGCGATGGGCGTGCCGATCATCGTCGCCGGCAAGGTGACGGGCATCGATCCGCACCTGATCGGCCAGATGGCCGGTCACCAGTTGCCGCTGCTGTCGCTGCTGGTTCCGTTCTGGCTGGTGTTCATGATGGACGGCCTCAAGGGCATCCGCGAAACCTGGCCGGCCGTGCTGGTGGCAGGCGCCACCTTCGCCGTCACCCAGTTCCTGACCGCCACCTACCTCGGGCCGGAACTGCCGGACATCACCTCCGCCCTGGTGAGCCTGGTGTGCCTGACCGCCTTCCTGAAGGTCTGGCAGCCGAAGAACACCTTCTCCTTCGCCACCATGTCGGTGTCGGCAGGGGGCGCCGCGACGCTGGGCGGCAGTAGCGCCAGCCGTCCGAAGGCCGACAAGCCGAAGCTGCAGTACACGATGGGTCAGGTCATCAAGGCCTGGTCGCCGTTCATCATCCTGACCGCCGTGGTGACCATCTGGAGCCTGAAGCCGTTCAAGGCCCTGTTCGACAAGGATGGCGTACTCGCCGGCCTGACCATCAAGTTTGAAATGCCGTACCTGCACAATCTGGTGATCAAGGCCGCGCCGATCGTCGCCGAAGCCAAGCCGATGGATGCGGTGTTCAAGTTCGACGTGATCTCCGCCACCGGTACCGCCATTCTGCTGACCGCCCTCATCTCGATGCTCGTGCTGAAGATGAAGCCGGCCGATGGCCTGAAGACCTTCGGCGAAACGCTGAACGAACTCAAGCGCCCGGTGTTCTCGATCGGGATGGTGCTGGCCTTCGCCTTTATCGCCAACTACTCGGGCCTGTCGTCGACGCTGGCCCTGGTGCTGGCCGGTACCGGCGCGGCGTTCCCGTTCTTCTCGCCGTTCCTCGGCTGGATGGGCGTGTTCCTGACCGGCTCCGATACCTCGTCCAACGCGCTGTTCGGCTCGCTGCAGGCCACCACCGCGCACCAGATCGGTGTCCACGACACGCTGCTGGTCGCCGCCAACACCACCGGTGGCGTGACCGGCAAGATGATCTCGCCGCAATCGATCGCCGTAGCTTGCGCCGCCGTGGGCCTGGTCGGCAAGGAATCCGACCTGTTCCGCTTCACGATCAAGCACAGCCTGCTGTTCGCGACCGTGATCGGCATCATCACCTACCTGCAGGCCTACTACTTCACCTGGATGATTCCGGGCTGAGCGTAGCTGGCTGACGCAGAAAGCGCCCGACGGATTCTCGCCGTCGGGCGCTTTTTCATGGCGGCCCTTCGACGGCCGGCACGGCGGCCACATGCATCGGCACCGGTCCGCCGGCCTGCCCGGCGGCATCGCGCGGGATCCACGCCCCCTGGCGACTGCCCAGCGCTGCGAAATCCGCCTGCCGGTACAGCAGGTCGAGCACACGTTGCACCGCATCACCGCTCAGGGTGTCGCGTGCCACCAGCAGCGCCGGCACCGCCAGTGTCGCCACTGCCTGCCGCTGCCCGTCATAGCTGTCGGCCGGAATGGAAAACGCCAGATACACCGGATTGTCCCGCCGCATCGCCTCGATCACCGCGTTGTCCAGGGGCAGCAGACGGATGCGCTGGCTGCGCGCCAGCACGGCCAGATCGGCGGACGGCACCCCGATGGTGTGAATGATGGCATCGAGCCGGCCCGCGGCGAACAGGGTCAGCGCATCGCGCAACGCCATCGATTCGGCCTTCAGTCCATTGGCCGCGGTCAGGCCATGCCGGCGCAGCACTTCCACCACCGTCTGCCGGGCGCCGGAGTCGGTCGAACCGATCGCCACCCGTCGCTGGCGCAGGTCGGCGATCCGGTACACGGGCAACCCGTCACGCACGATGACATGCACCGCCTCCGGATACAGCCGCGCCAGCAGGCGCAGCCCGCCATCCGGCCGCCGCCCGCTGAACACGCCCTCGCCCCTGGCGGCCGCCAGCAGCACGTCGGCCTGGACAATGGCGACGCCGACCGTCCCGTCATCCAGCAGTTCCAGGTTCGCCACGCTGCCACTGGTGGCGATATTGACCACTGCCGGTGCGCTGCCACGCACGGTCGCCATGGCCTCGCCGATGCGCCAGTATTCGCCGCCGCGTTCGCCGCTGGCCAGGGCAAGTCCCTGCTGCAGCCGGGCCAGCCGGTTCTCGATATTCTGCAGTGCGGAGCCCAGCTCCTCTTCGACAATGCGGTCCGATGCCGGTCGCGCCGGCCCGGACAGCGCATGTACGGCAGTCGACAGCGCATGGGTCAGCCGCTCGACGGTGTCGGGCGGTACCGGCCTGCCCGCTGGCGGCATGGCTCTCTCCGCCACCGGCGTGGCCACGACCTGCCAGCCCTTGCCGGCACGGCGATAGCTGATGCGGCCAAAGGCGCGCAGCGTATCGCCGGCCCAGTTGCCACCGGCGCGCACCCCGTACAGCCCGCGCGGACCGCAGCCGATCAGTTCGGCCAGCCGGGCCACATTGTGCGTCCGCCAGGCGCCGAAGTCGTATGGCTGGCCCAGCCGGAGCGCGACGCGAAAGTAGACCACCCGCTGCGCGGGAGCCATGCGGTCCGGCGCACTGCCCAGCCGGTCCAGCGTCTCCACCACCAGCCGCCGCTCGCCAAAGTCCCGGTCAAGCCGCTGCTGCAGATCGTGGACGAGTTGTGCCGGTGGCGGTGACGGCGAACAGCCGGCCAGCAGCAGGAGCAGAAGCAGGCAGACGGGTTTCATGGCATCCGGAAGGCAGGCAGGGACAGAAAACCGGTCAGGACCAGCGCATTGACCAGGCTGACGCAGAACTCGCCAACCAGCGGCACGATCAGGAACGCCAGCGGCGACGGTCCGTAGTGGCGGGTGACCGCCTGGATGCCGGCCACGGCGGTCGCGGTCGATCCAACCATGAATCCGCAGAAACCGGCCGACAGCACGGCTGCATCGTACTGCTGCCCCATGCAGCGAAAGCAGACCCGGATCGCGTAGAGGGTTGCCACGCCGGTCTGGATCACGACCATCAGCAGCAGCGGGAAGGTCAGCCCGAGCTGTGCCCAGCGCTGCAGTGACAGCATCGACAGGGCCAGGAACAGGGACAGAAACAGCGCTGACAACATCTCCAGCGTCGGCCCGTGCACGCGGAACAGATGCAGGCGCGGCCCGGTGTTGCGCAGCAGTACGCCGATCAGCAGACACCAGACGAAGGCCGGCACCTCGAAGGCGCGGTCGGCAAACTGCTGCGCCACAGCCGGGCCGCCCGCCACGCAGGCCAGCACCAGGGCCAGCGTGACCAGCACCCGCGCACCGTCGGGCCGCTCATGGTCGCCGGCGGCCGGGCTGGCACCTGGCAGCCGGTGGCGCTTCATCAGCCAGCGCGCCACCGGCCCGCCCGTCAGCCCGCCAACCAGCAGCCCGAATGTCGCCATGCTCATGGCCACTTCCTCGGCGCCCTGCAGATTGAACTGGTCAAGAAAGCGTTGCGCATACGCCTCGCCACTGCCGTAGCCGCCAACCAGGGTGATCGAGCCGGTCAGCAGCCCCATTGCCGGCGGCAGATCGAACACCCAGGCCAGGCCGAGCCCGATCAGGTTCTGCAGCAGCACGTACGGCACGATCAGCGACAGGAACAGCAGCAGGCGCGGCCCGCCACGCCTCAGCAGCGTCCAGTCCGAGTCGAGCCCGACGGTAGAAAAAAAGGCCAGCAGCAAGGGCCCCCGCGCCGACGGATCCAGCACGATGCTGTGGCCTGAAACGGAAAAAAACAGGCTGACGAGCGCAACGAACACAATGCCGCCCGTTACCGGCTCCGGAATGTTGCAGCGGGCCAGAAGCCCGACACGACGGTTGATCGCCGCCCCCAGCAGCAGGATCAGCACGGCCATCAGCAGCGTTGTCACACTGTCCAGTTTCCACGACATTTGTCTCTCCCCTGCCACGCCAGCCCTGTCGTCCGGCCGTCGGCGACCGGATGCCATCGTCGTCGCCGGCCACCTCGCCCGGCGCTTTTTTCGCTTTAAGCCACCGGCCAGAACGAGGCAAGATCATGCCGGCGGACGGTCCGTGCGGCGCGCAGAAATGCACGCGCCAAACCCATGCCGCGAGTATGGAAAACCATGACGGGCCGGTCCGTTTTACCGGCGCGGCGCAGGGCGTACCGTTTGTCGGCCCGGGCATCGCAGCTGACGGCACGCGGATATTTTTACAGCGAGGGGACACACAAAGACGATCTGCCCGGCGAAGCGGGCGCCGGGCAGATCGCGGGATGGAGAAACCGGGGGTCAGTCGTCGAGCGCGTCCGGTGTCGGCGCCGGCAGGTCGGCGCTCGCATCATCGGCCGCTTCCAGCAGCCCGGCCGGCAGCGTCTTGTTCGGCTTGACGCCCAGCTCGCGCAAGCGCTCGGCCTGGCGCACCAGATTGCCACGTCCGGCCACCAGCTTGTTGCGGGCGGCATCGTACGACTTCTGCGTCAGCGCCAGCCGGCGACCGACCTCGTCCAGATCGCCGACGAAGCCGGCAAACTTGTCGTACAGCTGCCCGGCCTGGCGGGCGATATCCTGGGCATTGCGGGTCTGCTGCTCCTGCCGCCACAGGTTGGCGATGGTGCGCAGCGTTGCCAGCAGCGTGCTCGGGCTGACCAGCAGCACATTGCGCTGGTAGGCATCGGAGAACAGATTGCGGTCCGAGGTCACCGCCAGCATGAAGGCCGGTTCGACCGGCACGAACAGCAGCACGAAATCGAGCGATTTCAGCTGGTACAGGTCATGGTAGTTCTTGCCGGACAGCCCCTTGATATGGGCGTGCAGTGAATCGAGATGCTGACGCAGCGCCAGCGCACGGCCGGCATCATCGTCGGCCTCGGTATAGCGCAGGTAGGCGTTCAGGCTGACCTTGCTGTCGATGACGATCTGCTTGCCTTCCGGCAGTTGCAGGATCACGTCGGGCTGGTGGCGGCTGCCATCCTCGCGATTGAAGCTTTCCTGGATGGTGTATTCCTCGCCCCGGCGCAGCCCGGACGACTCCAGCACGCTTTCCAGCACCACTTCGCCCCAGTTGCCCTGGGTCTTGTTGCCGCCCTTCAGCGCACGGGTCAGGTTGACCGCATCCTCGCTGATCTGCCGGTTCAGATCGGCCAGCCGCATCACTTCCTGCTGCAGCGAGAAGCGCTCCTTCGATTCGCGCGCATAGCTGTCGCTGACCTGCTTCTGGAACTCGCCGAGCTTGTCCTTCAGCGGGCCGAGCAAGGCGCCGATGTTCTGCTGGTTCTGCTCGGTAAAGCGACGCGACTTTTCCTCCAGCAACTCGTTGGCCAGATTCTTGAACTGCTCGCCCATCTGCGAGCGGGCATCGTTCAGCGTCTGCAGTTTGTCGTCGTGCGCATTGCGCTCGCCTTCCAGCCGGGTCCGCAATTCGCTGAGTTCGGCCATCAGCCGGGCGACATCCTGCTCGCGGGTCGCCCGGGCCTGCTCGGCCGCGACCCGCTGCGCTTCCAGCTGCGGCAGCCGCGATGCCCGCTCGACCAGCTGCGCATGCTCGATGCGCAGGGTGTCGATTACCGCCTGGCTGGCGGCCAGATCCTCGTCACGGTTCAGCAGCGCCTCGCGCAGACGTGCGCATTCGGCCTCGCGCGACGTCACCCGCTCGCGGGCAGCGGCCAGTTCGGCCACGAAGTCGGCCTCCTGTTCGGCCAGCGCCTGGGCGGTGCGGCTGCGCAGGGTCAGGAAAACCGGCACTGCGCCCAGCAGCGCGGCGAGAAGGGCTATCAGCAGAACGGAAACGGCAGACATCGGACGATCGGGCGGCAGGAACAAGGCGCCAGCCTAGCATGACCGGCCGCACTGCGGCGCACCGGCCCGACCGTTTATGTTGCATTGCCGCAAGCGCCATGGCCGGCCGGGGAGGATTGCCGGCCCGGCCTGATGCAGGATCACTGAAATATCCTTCCGGCCACGCCGATGGCGAGGGGATCGACCGGCCAGCCGTTCAGGAAAAACCGCCTGATAAATCATGCTAGTATCGCCGCTGTCCCCCCTGATCCCGTCGCGCTTTCATTCATGCCGTATTTTTGTCGGGCAATCTGCCTGGCACGGCTGGCGGGGTTGATTCGTTTCACTTCCATCGGGAATGGTTTTTCCAGATGACGTCTTGCCTCATTGCTGCCCCCCGCCGCTGCACGCGGTCCTTTCCCCGCCGGGCCCTGGCCCTGTCCGCCATCGCCGCGCTGTCACTGACCGCCGTGGTGCCAGCCCATGCCGCACGCGCGACGCCGGCCACCCGGGCCGAGCCGACACCGGTCGAAGCGCTGAAGCCGGGCCAGTTCCTGTGGCATCCGGAATTCTCGCCGGACGGTCCGGTCACCATCGTTGTCAGCCTCGACGAGCAGCGTGCCTATGTGTATCGCAACGGCATCAGCATCGGCGTGTCGACCGTCAGCACCGGCAAGCCGGGCAAGGACACGCCGACCGGCGTGTTCACCATCCTGCAGAAAAAAGTGACCCACAGTTCCAGCCTGTACAACAGCGCACCGATGCCGTACATGCAGCGACTGACCTGGGACGGCATTGCCATGCATGCCGGCAACCTGCCCGGCTATCCGGCCTCGCACGGCTGCATCCGCCTGCCGATGGATTTCGCCAGGGCGCTGTTCAGCGTCACCGGCTTCCAGTCGACCACGGTCATCATCGCCAACACCCGGTCGGCGCCGAGCAATATCGGCAGCCCGGGCTGGCTGGCACCGACCGTGGTCGACGGCAAGCCGGTCGCACCGAACGAGGGGCGCGAGTTCTGGAATGATCCCGACCCGGCTTCCGGCACGCTGTCTCTGCTGGTCAGCCGTGCCGACCAGCGCCTGTACGCCTATCGCAACGGCCAGCAGGTCGGCGAGGCCGTCGTCGGCTTCGACGACAGTACCGGCAGCGGCAACACTTCGGTCTTCACCCTGCTGAACCAGCCGACACCGGGCATGTCCCTCGGCGAGGCCGCGCAGGCCCTGCGCTGGTCCACGGTCAGCGTCGGCGCGCCGGCGCGCGGCGACACCCCGGCCGCCGTGCTCGGCACCGTCCATGTGCCCGAAGCGCTGGCCAGCAGGATCCTGTCCACCCTCGGCACCGGCAGCACGCTGATCGTGACCGACTGGCCGGCTTCCCGCGACAGCGGACGCGGCCAGGACATGACCGTCATCACCACCGATGAAGTCGAGGAGAGCCCGGCCGCCGCCACGCCGGTTCCCACCCGCTGATTCCATCCAGTCCGCCCCCTGAACCGGGTGCGGTTTTTTTTCTGGCTTTTTCTGGAGCGTTGCCAACATGACGCTGAGTCGTTGCAAGAAAACCCTGTTGTCCCTGGCCGGCATGGCCTCATTGCTGCTGCTGCCGCTGCAGGCCTCCGCCGGCGGCCTGCCGACGCCCGAGCAGTTGCAGCAACTGGCGCCGGACATCAGCCTGAACGTGCTGCAACTGGCCATGGGCGCGGTCAAGTGCGCGAATGCCACCCTGGGCGACAAGGAGAACTTCCTGACCGTCATCGACTTTTCCCGCCCGTCGCGCGAAAAGCGGCTGTGGGTGTTCGACCTGCGCGCCATGCGGCTGGTATTCGATGAATGGGTCACCCACGGCAAGAACAGCGGCGGCGACGTCGCCACCGACTTCTCCAACCAGCCGAACAGCTACCAGACCTCGCTCGGGCTGTACCGCACCGGGGAAACCTACTACGGCAAGCACGGCAAGTCGCTGCGGCTGGCCGGTCTCGAACAGGGCATCAACAGCAACAGCGAAGCGCGCGGCATCGTCATCCACTCGGCCTCCTATGCCGATCCGAGCGTGATCCCCAGCCTCGGCCGCCTCGGCCGCAGCGAGGGCTGCCCGGCCGTACGCCCGGCCGTGGCCCAGCCGCTGATCGACACGCTGCAGCAGGGCAGCTATGTCTTCGCCTACTACCCGTCGCAGCAGTGGATCAACAGTTCGCGCTTTCTGAACAACGACTACTGCCCGGCCGGTCGCGGCACGCAGCGCGCGGCGCTGTAGGAAGGTCGGTACCGGGGGCAGGGAGATGGGCCGGGGGCTGCGCAAGCCACTGCCCCTGACCTGCCGCCGGCACAAAAAAGAAAGCCAACCCCGTGCAGAGGTTGGCTTTGCTGTCTGGTGGGCCCCCCGAGAGTCGAACTCGGCACCAACGGATTCTGGTTTGTGTGACTTTCGCCACTCCCCGGACTATGCCTTCACCATAGCTTTCGCCTTAGGTGGGTGCCGTCTAGTCTCTACACCTTCAACAGGACTTTCGACCTGAAGCTTGGCTCGGCATTGCCATACGCATCGCTGCGCTTAGGTTTCACCGAATTTGACACCATCCCATGCGCAGTTTCCACGCGCATGGCACAAATTTTATGAGTCCGCTGCTCTAACCAGGCATGAGCTAGAGGCCCGAAAACCGGATGGCCCGGCATCAAGCCGGGCACGGCGTGATTCTAGCATACGTGTCGGCAACATGCGTTTCGCGCGGGCCGGTGGCATGCGCCATCCGCATCAGGTACGGAAATGCCCGACCAGTTGCTGCAAATCGGTCCCCAGCCGCGCCAGTTCGACGCTGGAAGTGGCAATCTCGACACTGGCCTGCGCCGACTGGTCGGTGGTTTCGCGCACGTTCAGGACGCTGCGGTTGACCTCCTCGGCCACACAGCTCTGCTGTTCTGCCGCGGTGGCAATCTGCGTGCTCATCAACTGGATGTCGGCCACCTGGCGGGTGATCGTCGTCAGGGCCTCGCCGGTATTGCGCACGCCATCCACCGTGGCCCGGGTCTGGGCCACGCTGGCCTGCATCATGCGCGCGCTTTCCTCGGTAATGTGCTGCAACCCGGTGATCAGCGCATCGATCTCCTCCGAAGACTGCTGGGTGCGCAGCGCCAGCTTGCGCACCTCGTCGGCAACCACGGCAATGCCGCGGCCGGCCTCGCCGGCCCGCGCGGCTTCGATGGTCGCATTCAGCGCCAGCAGATTGGTCTGTCCGGCCACTTCCTTGATCACCTCGAGCACGCCGGCAATGCGTTCGCTCTCACGGTGCAAGCGGGTCAGTGACGCCGCCGACTGGCCGACCTCGCCGGCCAGTGCCTCGATCTGCGTGACCGCCTGCCGCGATACGGCCAGCGCGCTGCAGGCCTCGTCATCGGCCTGACGGGCAGCCAGCGCGGCCTCCTCGGCGCTGCGCGCCACCTCGCGCACGCTGGCGGTCATCTGGCCCATGGCCGCCGCCACCATGCCGGTTTCGTTCTTCTGGCTGTCGATGCCGGCCCGGGTCTGGCTGGTGATGGTGGCCAGCTGGGTGGCAGACGCTGCAAGCTGGTGCGAGCCGCCCCGGATCTGGCCGATGACCTCGCGCAGCCGGTCGTTCATGTGCCCGATGGCGCGCAGCAACTGCCCGAGCTCATCCGTGCGCCGGCTATGCAGCTCCACCGTCAGGTCACCACTGGCGATGCGCTCGGCGGCCAGCAGCGTCTGCTGCAGCGGCCGGGTAATCTGGCGTCCGATAAGCCAGGCGATCAGTCCGCCCAGCAGCAGGGCCAGCGCGGTAACGGCAAGCAGCACGATCTGCACCTGATGCACGCTGACGGCGGCCCGCGCTTCTTCGGCCAGATACAGCGTGTTGATATCGGCCTGCAACGTCGACAACAGCGCATTCGGCCGGATGACCGCCTGCGGACCGGCACCGGTCGCATCCAGAGCGCGCTGGCGGGCGTCGACATAGCGGTCGAGGGCGCCGCGCAGGTGATCGATCGCCGCCAGGTCTTCCCGTGGCCAGCTGCCGTTGTCGATCTCCGCCCTCACCGCCATCAGGGCCTGGCGCAGGGTCTGCACATGCTTGTCCTGGGCCGCGCGCCGGGCCGGATCCGCCGTCAGCGCATAGGCGTAGTTGGCTTCCCGCGCGTAAACGGTCTCGTCGAACAGCGCACCAAGCCGGTTGATGCGTGTCAGCGACTGCCCGTCACTGCGCAATCCGTACAGCCCGGTCAGGGCCAGCAACACGGCCAGTGCCAGCAGCAGGCCAAAACCCAGTGCCAGCTTGCGGCTTACGGTCAGGTTTTCCAGCGAGAATCTGCCAGCCATGTCGACATGCTCACTTTGCAAAAAAATTACAATATTTGCATAGTTTGGTGAGTAATGCCTTGATTGAAAAGTCAATAATCCTGACCGGATTACCGGGAAAACCCGCCTGCACGCCGTGGCATCAGGGCATTCCCGTGTCCGCGCCCCCGGGCAGACATGAATGAAACAGGGGATTGCCGTGTGTCGGCAATCCCCTGTTTCCGTGTGCAGCATGGCGACGGCCATGCCGACCGCCGCCCCGGCCCGCCTTACGGCGTGCTCGGATCCGCGTCGAGGAAGCTGCGCAGGCGTTCCGAACGGGTCGGGTGACGCAGCTTGCGCAGGGCCTTGGCTTCGATCTGGCGGATACGCTCGCGGGTGACGTCGAACTGCTTGCCGACTTCTTCCAGCGTGTGGTCCGTGTTCATTTCGATGCCGAAGCGCATGCGCAGCACCTTCGCCTCGCGCGGCGTCAGGCTGTCGAGCACTTCCTTGGTCGCTTCCTTCAGGCTCGAGTACATGGCCGCGTCCGACGGAGCCATGGTCTGCAGGTCTTCGATGAAGTCGCCCAGATGCGAATCGTCGTCGTCACCGATCGGCGTTTCCATCGAGATCGGCTCCTTCGAGATCTTCATGATCTTGCGGATCTTGTCCTCGGGCATTTCCATGCGCTTGGCCAGTTCGGCCGGATCCGGCTCCAGGCCGGATTCCTGCAGGATCTGACGGCTGATCCGGTTCATCTTGTTGATCGTTTCGATCATGTGCACCGGGATGCGGATCGTGCGCGCCTGGTCGGCGATCGAACGGGTGATGGCCTGACGGATCCACCACGTCGCATAGGTCGAGAACTTGTAGCCGCGACGGTACTCGAACTTGTCCACCGCCTTCATCAGGCCGATGTTGCCTTCCTGGATCAGGTCGAGGAACTGCAGGCCACGGTTGGTGTACTTCTTGGCGATCGAGATCACCAGACGCAGGTTGGCCTCGATCATTTCGCGCTTGGCCTTGCGGGCCTTCGCTTCACCGGTGGCCATCTGCCGGTTGATTTCCTTGATTTCCTTGATCGGCAGCATCGTGCGGTCCTGCAGATCGCACAGCTTCTGCTGCTTTTCCATCACGGCGTGCTTGTAGCGTTCCAGCGTCGACACGAACGGCTTGCCGCTCGAAATCACGTCCTCGACCCACTGCGGGTTGCTTTCGTTGCCCGGGAAGGTGGCGATGAACAGGTCACGCGGCATGCGGCACTTGGTCACGCAGATGTCGAGGATCTCGCGCTCATGGCGACGGATCTCGTCCACTTCGGTACGCAGCATGTCGCACAGGCCTTCGACCTGGCGGGCAGAGAAACGCACCAGCATGAAGGCATCGGTGATTTCCTGCTGCACTTCCAGGTACTGCTTCGACTGCGGGCCATGCTTTTCCAGCTGCTTGATCAGCTTGTCGAAGTTCTTCTGCACGCCGCTGAAGTGTTCCAGCGCCTGACGACGGAGTTCCTCGAGGTTGGCGCCGGCCACGGCCGCAGCGGCCTCGGCGTCGTCTTCCTCTTCTTCTTCCTCGTCGACTTCCTCGTCGCCTTCGGTTTCGGCGGCGGCGAGCGCTTCCTCGGCCTTGGTGGCTTCGGCCAGCGCGGCGGCAGCGGCGGCTTCCGCCTCTGCGTTCGGGTCGATGATGCCGTCGATGACTTCGTCGATGCGGATTTCTTCCGCTGCAACGCGATCAATCTGGGCAAGCAGGTCCCGGATGATGCCCGGGCAGGCGGAAATCGCCTGGATCATGTGCTTGAGGCCGTCTTCGATACGCTTGGCGATTTCGATTTCGCCTTCACGCGTCAGCAGCTCGACCGTCCCCATTTCGCGCATGTACATGCGCACCGGGTCGGTCGTGCGACCGAATTCGGAATCCACGGTCGACAGCGCGCTCTCGGCTTCTTCCACCGCGTCTTCGTCGGCGACCACCGGTGTCGAGTCCGACATCAGCAGTTGCTCGGCATCCGGCGCTTCGTCGTACACCTGGATGCCCATGTCGGTGATCATGCCGATGATGCTTTCGATCTGCTCGGCATCGAGCACGTCCTCGGGCAACGAGTCGTTGATCTCGGCATAGGTCAAAAAGCCGCGCTCTTTGCCCTGAACGATCAACTGCTTGAGCCGCTTGCGGCGCTCTTCGGTGTTGTCCTGGGCTGCCGCCGGATTCTTCGCGTCAGAATCTTTGTTGCTGTTGGGAGTGGCCGCCATTGTGCAATCCTGCAAAATTGAGCTGGAAAAACATCAAATTGTATCAGATTTCTCGTCTCACGTCAGGACGTGGGACGAATCCGCACGAGCAAGTCAAGCAGCTCGCGCTTTTCATCCGGACTCAGGCCCTGCTCGGCATCTTTCTGCTTCAGCCGGTCAAAGCGTTCGCCCGCGATTCGTGCACCGAGCTGGTCGATCGCCCCGGCAAATTCCTCCGCCGGCGGCGCCTGCAGCGCAGCCGGATCGACCAGCAGCTCGGCAACCAGCGGCTCGATGCGCTGGCCAAGATCAGTATCGCGCAAGCGCTCCAGCAGACCTGCACTGTCGCTTGCGCCTGTTGTCTGGATGAAACACACCAGTTCGCCCAGCAACTGGGCATCGCCGGCCAGTTGCGCCGGCGGCGGCAATACGGTGTCGCGGGCCAGCGCCGGGTCGAGCATCAGCGCGCGCAGCAGCCAGCGCGGCAGCGACACTTCCACCCGCCGGCTGCCGATTGCCTTCGAGCGCACGCCCTGCCGCCCGCTCAGGCCGCGCCGCAGCCCCCACAGGCGGTCGAGTTCGTCGACGTCGAGGTGGGCCATCTCGGCCAGCTTCTTGCGCAGCAGGATGGACAGCGCCTGGGCCTTGACGGCCAGTGCCAGCGGCTTGGCCAGGTTCAGGAACTCGGCCCGCCCCTCGTCGCTGCCAAGGTCCACCCGCTGCGACAGCTCGCGCGTCAGGTAGGCCGACAGCGGCACGGTTTCGGCATCCAGGATCGCCTCGAAACCTTCACGCCCGTATTCACGGATATAGCTGTCCGGATCGTGTTCGCTCGGAAGGAACAGGAAGTCGACCCGTTTTCCGTCACGAAGTTCCGGCAATACGTTTTCCAGCGCCCGCCATGCGGCACGCCGGCCGGCCTTGTCGCCGTCGAAGCAGAAAATGACCCGGTCGGCATGGCGGAACAGCTTGTGCACATGGGTGGCCGTGGTCGCGGTGCCCAGCGTGGCCACCGCGTACGACACCCCGTGCTGCGCCAGCGCCACCACGTCCATATAACCTTCGACCACCAGCACCCGGTTGACCTCGCGGATCGCCTCGCGCGCCTCGAACAGGCCGTACAGCTCGCGCCCCTTCTCGAACAGCGGCGTTTCCGGCGAGTTCAGGTACTTCGGCTCCCCCTTGTCGAGGATGCGGCCGCCGAAGGCGATCACCCGTCCGCGCACATCGCGGATCGGGAACATGACCCGTTCGCGAAAACGGTCGTAGCGGGTACCGTCATCGCGGACGATCAGCAACCCGGCCTCGTCCAGCTTCGGGTCCAGGTAGTCGGAAAACACCGCCTGCAGGCCGTTCCAGCCCGCCGGCGCATAGCCAAGCCCGAAGCGGCCGGCGATTTCACCGGTCAGCCCGCGGCGCTTCAGGTACTCGACCGCCACCGGCGACGACTTCAGCTGCTGCTTGTAGAAGCGGGCCGCCTCGACCATGACCTCGGACAGCGAGTCGACGGTCCGGCGGGTTTCCGCCTCTTTCGCCGCCAGCTCGGCCGCGACCTGCGGCACCTGCATGCCGGCCAGCTGCGCCAGTTCCTTGACCGCATCGACAAAGCCGTAGCCGGCATGTTCCATCATGAAGGTGATCGCCGTGCCGTGGGCGCCACAGCCGAAGCAGTGGTAGAACTGCTTGGTCTGGCTGACCGAGAACGACGGCGATTTCTCCTTGTGGAACGGGCAGCAGGCCATGTAGTCACGCCCGGCCTTCTTCAGCGGCACGTAGCGCTCGACCACATCGACGATATCGGTGCGCGACAGCAGCTGGTCGATGAAATCCTGCGGGATCATGCCCGGCGCCCGGCTCAGCGGCCGGCCAGCGCGGACTTGATGCGGGCCGACACGGCGCCCATATCGGCCCGACCGGCCAGTTGCGGGCGCAGCACGCCCATGACCTTGCCCATGTCGCCCATGCCGGCGGCAGCGGTGGCGGCGATCGCGTCATGGATCAGTGCATCGATCTCGGCATCGGTCAGCGGCTGCGGCAGGTAGGCGGCGAACACATCCATTTCCGCCTTTTCCTTGTCGGCCAGATCCTGGCGGCCGGCCGCTTCGTACTGCGACACCGAGTCGCGGCGCTGCTTCATCTGCTTGTCGATCACGGCGATGATCGCCGCATCGTCCATGTCCGCGCGCTCGTCGACTTCCTTCTGCTTGATGGCGGCCAGCAACAGGCGGATCGCGCCCAGCCGGGCGGTGTCCTTGGCCTTCATCGCGGTTTTCATGTCTTCGGTAATGCGTGCTTTCAGCGTCATGGCGGTCTCGATCATTCAACAATGAGGACAATGTGGGGCCAATGCAGCGCGACGACAAGACGACGGTCATCGCTGATTTTGCCAGCCCGGAAACGGCGAAACCGCAAGCTTGCGCTCGCGGTTTCTTGCTTTGCTTCTCGCGGTACCGAAAAAATCAGTAGAGCTTCGGCGGCAGCATCTGGCTGCGCAGGCGCTTGTAGTGGCGCTTTACGGCAGCAGCTTTTTTGCGCTTACGCTCTGCGGTCGGCTTCTCGTAGAACTCGCGGGCGCGAAGTTCGGTCAGCAGACCGGTTTTTTCGATGGAGCGCTTGAAGCGGCGCATTGCCACTTCGAACGGCTCGTTCTCTTTCACGCGAACGCTAGGCATGAAGAATCACCAATCCTTTGGATGTGTTTGATCAAAATAAAACAACCGAAGAATTCGGCTGAGTCCGTAATTGTAGCCGGGCACCGTCCAAAATGTAAAACATTGTTTTTTCAGACGGTCCACGAGCTGCGCCCGCGCTAGTTGCCGCTGCCGATGCGGCCGTCAACCGGCGAGCTCGGGCTGGCCTGGTACGGCTTCTTCGCCATGCGCCCGGCCAGCCAGGCTTCGCGCCCGGCCTCGACCGCCAGCCTCATTGCCCGCGCCATCCGCACCGGCTCGCGCGCGGTGGCAATGGCGGTATTCATCAGCACGCCGTCACAGCCGAGCTCCATGGCGATGGCCGCATCGCTGGCCGTGCCGACCCCGGCGTCGACCAGTACCGGCACCTTGCATTCGTCGATGATGATCTGCAGGTTCCACGGATTGAGAATGCCCATGCCGGAACCGATCAGGCTGGCCAGCGGCATGATCGCGCAGCAGCCGATCTGTTCCAGCTCGCGGGCAACGATCGGGTCGTCCGAGGTATAAACCATGACGTCGAAGCCTTCCGCCACCAGCACTTCGGCCGCCTTCAGCGTTTCGCGCACGTTCGGGAACAGCGTTTTCGGGTCGCCCAGCACTTCCAGCTTGACCAGCCGGTGGTCGTCGAGCAGTTCGCGCGCCAGCCGCAGCGTGCGCACGGCGTCGTCGGCGCTGTAGCAGCCGGCGGTATTCGGCAGCAGCGTGTAGCGGTCGGCCGGCAGGGCGTCGAGCAGGTTCGGCTGGCTCGGGTCCTGACCCAGATTGACGCGACGAATGGCCACGGTAACGATCTCGGCACCGGACGCATCCAGCGCCCTGGCGGTTTCGTCGAAGTCCCGGTACTTCCCTGTGCCTACCAGCAGGCGCGAAGCGTAGCTGCGGCCGGCGATAACGAGTGAATCCATGCTGTCCTCGGAATGAAATGGGCGAATGCGGGTGCGGCGGCAGGTCAGCCGCCGCCGACGGCGACGACGATCTCGACCGCATCGCCACTGGCCAGCGCCGTGTCGGCATGGCGGCTTTTCGGCACGAGTTCGCCATTGACCTCGACCGCCACGCGGCGTTCCCGCAAGGACTCATGGGCCAGCAATGTCGCCACGGTCTGCGGCGCAGACACTTCGCGCCGGACACCGTTGACGGTAAGCACCAGGATATTCATGGGTAGTGTGACTTGGCGGACGATGGAAAGCGGGAAAGTGTAATCACCGGTGCAGCGCAACCCAAGCGTTTTGTCGCCGCGCCGGCTCAGCCGCGCACGGCGCGCTCGACCAGCGGCTGCGCCAGGATGTGGTTCAGTACTTCGTTCAGGTGCTGGGCGCTGCCGACCTGCAGGCGGAAATGAATCTGCACATAGCCTTCGCCATGGTGCGCGTCCTGCATGTCGACGCTCTCGATATTCGCCCCGCCCTCGCTGATGGCGGCGGCAACGCTGGCCAGTGCGCCACGCGCACTCTGCGCCAGGATGGTCACCGGCACGCTGAACAGGCGCGGCGTGCGGATTTCCCACTCGGCATCCAGCACCCGGTCCGGGTCGAGCCGTTTGAGCTGGGCGCAGTCGCGGGTGTGCAGCACCATGCCCTGGCCCTTGGTCAGCGCGGCGGCGATGCGTTCGCCCGGCAGCGGCGAGCAGCAGGCCGCGTACTGGATCGAACTGCCCTCGTTGCCGCGAATCACCAGCGGCCCGCTGCGCGCCGGACCACCGAGCACTTCGCCGGCCAGTTCCAGCAGCCGGGCCGCGACGACCATCGCCTGCTGCTTGCCGGCGCCAATGCTGGCCAGCACGTCGGTCGACTTGACGTTCTTGTCGCCGACTTCCTTCAGGTACGCACTCCACACGCCATCGGACAGCACGAACGGCTGCGCGGCCAGCGAATGGATCGACTGCTTCAGCAGGCGGTCGCCCAGCACGCGCGCTTCCTCGCGATGCAGGGTCTTCAGATAGCTGCGGATCGCCGAGCGCGCCCGGCCGCTGACGACGAAGTTCAGCCAGCTCGGGTTCGGCTTCGAGTGTGCGGCGGTGATCACTTCGACCGTGTCGCCGTTTTTCAGCTCGGTGCGCAGCGGCACCAGCTCGTGATTGACCTTGGCGGCGATACAGCGATGGCCGATGTCGGTGTGGACCGCATAGGCGAAA
This sequence comes from Microvirgula sp. AG722, assembly GCF_003269145.1. NCBI lineage: Bacteria > Pseudomonadati > Pseudomonadota > Betaproteobacteria > Neisseriales > Aquaspirillaceae > Microvirgula > Microvirgula sp. AG722. Next base: position 284,894 of record NZ_QLTJ01000001.1, read on the forward strand.
TCGACCGGCGTCGCCCCCTGCGGCAGCACCAGGATCTTGCCCTTCGGCGTGAACACGTAGACCTCGTCCGGGAACAGGTCGATCTTGATGTGTTCGTAGAACTCGACCGCATCGCCGGTTTCGGCCTGGATGTCGAGGATGTCCTGCAGCCACTGGTGGGTGCGCTGACGCGCCGCGTCCATGGTCGGGCCACCGGACTTGTACATCCAGTGGCTGGCCACGCCGGTTTCGGCGATCTTGTGCATTTCCCGCGTGCGCACCTGCACTTCGATCGGCGTGCCGTACGGACCGAACAGCGTGGTGTGCAACGACTGGTAGCCATTCGACTTCGGAATGGCGATGTAATCCTTGAACTTGCCGGGAATCGGCTTGTACAGCCCGTGCAGCGCGCCCAGCGCCAGGTAGCAACCGGGCACGTCGTTGACGATGACGCGGAATGCGTAGATGTCCAGTACCTCGGAGAAGCTCAGGTGCTTTTCCTGCATCTTGTGATAGATGCTGTACAGGTTCTTTTCGCGGCCCCGGATGGTGGCCTCGATATTCGCTTCCAGCAGCTTGCGCGCCAGCGACTGCATGATCTTGCCGACCAGTTCGCGCCGGTTGCCGCGCGCGGCCTTCACCGCCTTGGACAGCACGTGATAGCGGTTCGGGTACAGGTGCTTGAAGCACAGGTCCTCGAGTTCGCGGTACACCTTGTTCAGGCCGATGCGGTTGGCAATCGGGGTATAGACGTCCAGCGTTTCCTGGGCAATGCGCCGGCGTTTTTCCTCGCGCATCGAATCCAGCGTGCGCATGTTGTGCAGCCGGTCGGCCAGCTTGATGATGATCACGCGGATGTCGCGCGCCATCGCCAGCACCATCTTGCGGAAGTTTTCCGCCTGGCGCGATTCCTTGCTCTGGTATTCGAGCCGCTCCAGCTTGGACAGCCCGTCGACCAGTTCGGCCACCTGCTTGCCGAAACGCTCGGCCAGCGTCGCCTTGGCAACGCCGGTGTCCTCCATGGTGTCGTGCAGCAGCGCAGCAGCCAGGCCCTGCGCGTCCAGCTTCCATTCGGTGAGGATCTGCGCCACCGCCAGCGGATGGGTGATGTACGGTTCGCCGCTCTTGCGGGTCTGGCCGGTATGCGCGTCGCGCGCGAACTCGAAGGCCGTACGCAGGAACGGTACGTCGTCCGGCTTCAGGTAGGTCGCGGCAGTGGAAAGCAGCGCTTCCGCCTGGGCATTCACCATGGCGTCATAGTCGATGGTGTGGGCGTCGGCGCTGTTCATGCTGTTATCGTTCGCGGTCGGTGATCAGCTGCGGGCGCGGTCGAGCAGTTCGCGACCGACATGGCCGGCGGCGATCTCGCGCAGGGCCACCACGGTCGGTTTGTCCTTGGCGCCGTCGATCAGGGTCTGGCCGCCGTTGGCGATCTGGCGGGCGCGGTAGGCCGCGGCCAGCGTCAGGTCGAAGCGGTTCGGGATGCGCTTGAGGCAATCGTCTACAGTTACTCGTGCCATCTGTTTGTCCTGTTCGTGTCGTGTAAGGGTGGGCGGATCAGTCCAGCGACTGCATGGCGGCGATCTGCCGGCCACGGCGCTCCATCTGCTGCAGTTGCGTCAGGCGCTCGGCGCGAACCACGGACACCAGGTCCCTGACCGCTTCATCGAGTTCTTCATTGACCACAACATAATCGAATTCGGCCACATGGTCGATCTCGCTGCGCGCGGCGGCGAGCCTTTTCTGCATGGTGGCCTCGTCGTCCTTGCCCCGGCCGCGCAGGCGGTGCTCCAGCACTTCGACCGACGGCGGCAGGATAAAGATCCCGATCGCTTCCGGAAACGTGCGCCGTACCTGCTGCGCGCCCTGCCAGTCGATTTCCAGCAGGATGTCGCGTCCGGTCGACAGCTGCTCGCGGATCCAGGTTTCGCTGGTGCCGTAGTAGTTGCCGTAGACCTCTGCGTATTCGAGGAAGTCGCCACGGTCGATCATCGACTCGAACGTGGCCCGGTCGACGAAATGGTAGTGACGGCCGTGCGTCTCGCCGTCCCGCGGTGCGCGCGTGGTATAGGACACCGAGAGCTGCACCTGCTTGTCGGCTGCAAGCAGGGCTGCGACCAGCGTGGTCTTGCCGGCGCCGGAAGGCGCGGTGACGATGAAGATATTACCGCTCTGCATGGGATTGGAAGGCAAGGATTCGAAATTGTCGAATTTTCCAGATTATCACAAAAGGCCATCGCCGCCGACACCGGCAGCCATGCCGATCACATGATCCAGCGCAGTCCCGTGCGATAACAGCGCGTTGGCGCAGGCATTTTTTGCGTAGAATACGCGCCTTCCTCCTTATCCAAACCTTATGGGATGCGCCGAGATGGCTTCTCTCGATTCGTTTTTCAAGCTGAAGGAACACGGCACGTCGGTCAAAACCGAAGTGATTGCCGGCCTGACCACCTTCCTGACCATGGCCTACATCATCTTCGTCAATCCGGCGATCCTGTCCCAGACCGGGATGGACTTCAACGCCGTGTTCGTCGCCACCTGCATTGCCGCCGCCCTCGGCACCATGGTGATGGGGCTGGTGGCCAACTACCCGATCGCACTGGCTCCGGGCATGGGCCTGAACGCCTACTTCACCTTCGCCGTGGTCAAGGGCATGGGCGTACCGTGGGAAACCGCGCTGGGCGCGGTGTTCATTTCCGGCGTGATCTTCGTCGCCATCACCAGCCTGAAAATCCGTGAGCTGATCGTCAATGCGATTCCGCATTCGCTGAAGCTGGCGATTTCAGCCGGCGTCGGCCTGTTCCTCGCCATCATCGGTCTGAAGGGCGCCGGCGTGATCGCCGCGTCGCCGGCCACCATGGTCACGCTCGGTGACATCCAGTCGCCGAGCACGCTGCTGGCGGTGTTCGGTTTCATCGTCATCGTCGCACTCGAATACCGCAAGGTGACCGGCTCGATCATCATCGGCGTGCTGCTGGTCACGCTGCTGTCGGTGCTGCTGAACCTGACCGAATTCAAGGGTGTGTTCGCCGCACCGCCGTCGATCGAACCAACCTTCATGAAGATGGACCTGGCCGGCGCTTTCCACAGCGGCCTGATCGGCGTGATCTTCATCTTCTTCTTCATTGACCTGTTCGACACCACCGGCACCCTGGTCGGCGTGTCGCACCGCGCCGGACTGCTGGACAAGAACGGCCGCCTGCCGCGACTGCAGAAGGCGCTGTTCGCCGACTCCACCGCCATCATGGCCGGCGGCATCCTCGGCACTTCCAGCGTGACCGCCTATGTCGAATCGGCAGCCGGCACCGCCGTCGGCGGCCGCACCGGCCTGACCGCCGTCGTCGTCTCGCTGTGCTTCCTGGCGGCGCTGTTCCTGTCGCCGCTGGCCGGCACCGTTCCGGCCTTCGCCACCGCGCCGGCACTGTGCTATGTCGCCGTGCTGATGGCACGCGGCCTGTCGGAAATCGACTGGGACGACCTGACCGAATCGGCGCCGGCGGTGATCACTGCCGTTGGCATGCCGTTTACCTACTCGATTGCCGATGGCATCGCGTTCGGTTTCATCAGCTATACCCTGATCAAGATCCTGTCGGGACGTTACCGCGACATCACCCCGACCGTGGTCATCATTGCGGCATTGTTCGCGGTCAAGTTTGCGTTCTTCCACTGACCACCACACTACCGACGGGACTACCATCGTCCGCTGCGCCCGCCACCAGGCGGGCGCCAGACAGCTGGAAAATTTTTATGGCCGAGTTGCAACACCTCACTTACGCCGACTATATCAAGGCGCATATCCGCACCGTTTCCGACTGGCCGCAGCCAGGCGTGCAGTTCCGCGACATCACGCCGCTGCTGCAGGATCCGAAAACCTTCCGCGTACTGGTCGATATTTTTGTCCATCGCTATATGGACCAGCGCGTGGACATGGTGGCCGGGCTCGATGCGCGCGGGTTCATTCTCGGTTCGGTCGTTGCCTATGAGCTGAACGTCGGCTTCGTCCCGATCCGCAAGAAGGGCAAGCTGCCGTTCACCACCATCGCCGAGCAGTACGAACTCGAATACGGCAGTGCCACGGTCGAGGTCCATGCCGATGCCTGCACGCCGGGTCAGCGCTTCGTCGTCATCGACGACCTGATCGCCACCGGCGGCACCATGACCGCCGGGGTCAAGCTGCTCCGCCGGCTCGGTGCGGACATCGTCGAAGCCGGCGCCATCGTCGATCTGCCGGAACTCGGTGGTTCGCAGGTGATCCGCGATGCCGGTATCCCGCTGTTCACCGTCTGCGATTTCGCCGGCCACTGATTCGCCCGCTCCCCGGCGCGGATGACGCCGGGGTCCCCTGTCCAGAACCAAAGATGGTCAGACCACCGCCTCATACAGGAGAGCGAGAATGCAGCAAACTCCCCCCACTACCACGCCGCCGGCCGCCGGGCCGGAAGGGCTCCACCGCAGCCTGAAGGCCCGGCACCTGACCATGATCGCCATCGGCGGTTCCATCGGCACCGGGCTGTTCGTCGCCTCCGGAGCATCGGTGGCCCAGGCCGGCCCTGGCGGCGCACTGGTCGCCTATGCGCTGATCGGCCTGATGGTCTATTTCCTGATGACCAGCCTCGGCGAACTGGCTGCCTACATGCCGGTTTCCGGCTCGTTCGCCACCTATGGCGAACGTTACGTCGACCCGGGCTTCGGCTTCGCGCTCGGCTGGAACTACTGGTTCAACTGGGCGGTCACCATTGCGGTCGAACTCGCCGCGGCCCAGATCGTCATGCATTACTGGTTCCCTCACGTTCCCGGGATGTACTGGAGCGTGATCTTCCTCGCGCTGATGTTCCTGCTGAACTTCATTTCGGTGAAGGGCTTCGGCGAAGCCGAATACTGGTTCGCGATGATCAAGGTCATTACCGTCATCGTCTTTATCGGCGTCGGTCTGGCCATGATCTTCGGCGTGATGAGCGGCCACACGTCGCCGGGACTGAGCAATTTCTTCATTGCCGACGCCCCGTTCGCCGGCGGACTGCCGGCCATGGTCGGCGTGGCGATGATCGCCGGCTTCTCGTTCCAGGGCACCGAACTGATCGGCGTTGCCGCCGGCGAATCGGAAAACCCGGAAAAGAACATTCCGCGCGCCATCAAGCAGGTGTTCTGGCGCATCCTGCTGTTCTATGTGTTCGCCATCTTCATTATCGGCGCCCTGCTGCCGTACACCGATCCGCTGCTGCTGAAGAACGACGTGACCGACATCGGCACCTCGCCGTTCACGCTGGTCTTCCAGCGCGCCGGGCTGGCCTTCGCCGCCGGGCTGATGAACGCGGTGATCCTGACCGCCATCCTGTCGGCCGGCAACTCCGGCATGTATGCGTCGACCCGCATGCTGTACAACATGGCCACCAACGGCATGGCGCCAAAGATCTTCGCCCGGCTGTCCAGCGGCGGCGTACCGCGCAATGCGCTGTATGCCACCACGGCCATCGGCATGCTGTGCTTCACCTCGTCGCTGTTCGGCGACCAGGTGGTCTACCTGTGGCTGCTGAACACGTCCGGCATGTGCGGCTTCATCGCCTGGCTCGGCATCGCCATCAGCCACTACCGCTTCCGCAAGGGCTTCCTGCTGCAGGGCCACTCGCTGGACGAGCTGCCGTACCGCTCGCCGTACTTCCCGTTCGGCCCGCTGTTCGCGTTCTTCCTGTGCATGGTGATCACGCTGGGACAGAACTACGAGGCCTTCCTCGGCAACCGGATCAACTGGAGCGCGATCGTCGCCACCTATGTCGGCATTCCGCTGTTCCTCGCCATCTGGTGGGGCTACCGGATCAAGCACAAGACCCGCTTCGTCAAGTACAGCGAAATGTCGTTCCCGACCAGCGCCCACGAGCGTTCCGGCGACAAGCACTGACAGCAGCTGCAAAAAGCCCCCGGCCAGACAGGCCGGGGGCTTTTTCGTTGCCTGGGCAACCGGGGTCAGGACTCGGAGGTGTCCTCGCCGTGGCGGTGCTTCTCCGCGGCCATCCACACATAGATCGGCAGGCCCAGCATCAGCAGCAGCATGCCCCACATGATGGTTTCCGCCCCGGCGCCATACAGCGCCCAGACCGAATAGGCGAAGCCCAGCGAAGCAATGGCCACAGCACGGCCGACATGGCGCGCCGGCTTGCGGCCGGTGGCGATGAACAGCAGCTCGGCCGCAGCGGCAAACGCGTACGGCAGCAGGGTGGTCATGGTCGCCAGCAGGATGATGAAGTTGAAGATTTCCACCATGCCGCGGCTGCCGGAGTAGTTGCAGATCAGCAGAATGGTCACCAGCACCGACGACACCAGCAGGCCGAAGGCCGGCACCCGGCGCTTGCTCAGCTGGGCGAAACGTTTCGGAAACAGTCCGTCGCGCGCGGCGGCGGCCGACACGTGGCACGGCATCAGCGACCAGCCATTGATCGCGCCGAGGCAGGACACGGCCGCACCGATGCCGACCACGGTATAGGCCCAGTCACCCCACATCACCCGGGCGGCATCGGCCATCGGCGCCGGCGAACTGGCAAGCTGGTCGTGCGGCAGCACGCCCATGACCGCAACGGTCACGCCGATATAGACCACGGCAGCGATCAGCGTGCCGATCAGTGTGGCGCGCGGGATGGTCTTTTCCGGGTTTTCAACATCGCCGGCCGGCACCGCCGCCGATTCGAGGCCGAGGAAGGCCCACAGCGTCAGTGCGGCGACCGAGCTGATGCCCTGCCCGACAGGCAGGTTGTTCGGATTGAAAACCAGGTTGTCGGCATCGAACCAGAACAGGCCGAGGGTCGCGATGGCCACCAGCGGCAGCAGCTTGATCACGGTGGTCACCACCGCCACCCCGCCGGCGCTCTCGACCCCGCGCAGATTGATGCAGGTCACCAGCCACACCAGGCCGATCGAGCACAGACCGCCGGCGTAATGGTTGCTGGCCAGGATCGGGAAAAAGCCGGACAGATAGCTGGTGAAGGCGACCGCAATGGCGGCATTGCCGGCCCACAGCGCAATCCAGTAGCCCCAGGCGATCCAGAAGCCGGCAAAGCTGCCGAACGCATCATGCGTGTACGCATACGGTCCGCCGTCGCGCGGCATCCGCGCCGTCAGGCTGGCGAACACCAGCGCAATCAGTACCGCCCCCATCGCCGTCAGCACCCAGCCCACGATCGCCATCCCGCCATACGGTGCCAGTGACGATGGCAGCAGGAATACCCCGGACCCGATCATGTTGCCGCAGACCAGTGCAATGCACATCCACAAGCCGAGGCCCTTTTTCTTCTCAGCCATCATTAGCTTTCTCTGATTTACCTACCCAGAGGGTAATGGCATTGCCGCTCGTTTTCCAACAAAAAATGCACAGAAAGTAAAAAAGCCGGCATGTCATAACATGCCGGCCCGGACTGTCCATCCACCCCTAACCCGCGAAGAACGGACGAGCGAAGCGAGGTTTCCCCGCGGCGGCGGGGACGGAAGAGGCAGGATTCAATCAGACAGACTGCCGTGCTCACGGCAGATCCTGTCAGTCGGGCGTGTACCGACGCCACTGCTGCCGTCGGTGCCCTCCTTCATGAGCAGTCTGGGCCGGCATGTCATAACATGCCGGCCCAGTTTCTCCTGCCGCGATTTTTCCCTGCTTATGCTGCCGGTTTGGTGTCCCTGGACAGGAAGAAGGCATCGGAGAAAAACGCATCTTCCGGCAGCCCGCGCTCGCGGATAAAGCTGCCGTGCGCCGCCTCAACCATGACCGGCGCGCCGCAGGCGTAGATCTCGTGGCCGGACAGGTCACTGAAGTCGTCGAGCACCGCCTGGTGGACGAAACCGGTCCGTCCGGTCCAGCCGTCCGTCGCCAGCGGTTCGGACAGCACCGGCACATAGCGGAAGTCCGGCAGCCGGGCTTTCCACGCTTCCGGCAGCGCCGGCATGTACAGGTCGGCCAGGGTGCGCGCGCCCCAGTACAGCACCATCGGCCGCGTCACGCCGATATGGATCGCATGCTCGATAATGGCCTTGACCGGTGCAAAGCCGGTGCCGCTGGCCAGAAACACGATCGGCTTGTCGGAGTGTTCCTGCAGGAAGAAGCTGCCCATCGGCCCCCGGAAACGCAGGATTTCCTTTTCCTTCATCTGGTGGAACACGTACTCGGAAAAAGTCCCGCCCGGCATGTGGCGGATATGCAGTTCCAGCAGGCCGTCCTCGTGCGGCGCATTGGCCAGCGAGAAGCTGCGGGCCTTGCCATCCTTCATCAGGATGTCGATGTACTGGCCGGCGAGGAACTGCAGCCGTTCGGACACCGGGATCTTCAGCTTGAGCACGGCGACGTCGTGAACACGTTCGATTTTTTCGACCCGGCACGGCAGGGTCTTGATCTGGATGCTGCTGGCCGCTTCGACCTCGCGCACCGAGACGGTGACATCGCCGACCGGCTCGGCACAGCACAGCAGTGCCATTCCGTCCTGGCGTTCGGCATCGGGCAGCGCCTTGGCCTGGTGCGGACGGTGGCTGACCTCGCCGGACAGCACCTTGCCCTTGCAGGCGCCACAGGCGCCGTTGCGACAGCCATACGGCAGCGCCACGCCCTGGCGCAGTGCGGCCTCGAGAATGGTTTCCTGCGCTTCGACCGTCAGACAGCGGCCACTCGGTTGCAAAGTCACTTGGGACATAAACGATCCAGATGCGGTGCGGACAGCGGGTGACGCGGCAAACCCCACGCATCACGGCGACAGCCATCCGGGCTGATTGCGATAAAAAAGCCCCGTGTTCGGCGGTGGCGTTGGCGACCGGCTACAATGCCGGCATGCCCGATTTCCCGACCCTGCTCGTCGTCGGCGCCGGCGATGTCGCCCGGCGCGCGCTCCCTCGTCTGACCGGCCGCTACCGCGTGCTGGTGGTTCACCGCCGGGCGGAACAGGCCACCATGTGGCGGGCACTGGGCGCGCTGCCAATCCACGCCGATCTCGACGATCGCGCGTCGCTGGAGCGGCTGGCCGGGCTGGCCGACTGCGTGCTGTACACCGCGCCGCCGGACGAATCCGCCAGTGGTGACAGCCGGGTCGCGCGGCTTGCCAACGTACTCAAAAGGCGGGCAAGCATACCACGCCGGATAGTCTATATCAGTACCAGCGGCGTGTACGGCGACCGCCACGGGGCGCCGACACCGGAAACGGCGCCATGCCGTCCGGACTCGGCGCGCGGCATGCGCCGGCTGACGGCAGAACGGCTGTGGCGACAATTTGCCCGCCAGACCGGTGCCAGCGTCACCATACTGAGGGCACCGGGCATCTATGCCGGTGACCGCCTGCCGCTGGCACGGCTGCGCGCCGGCACGCCGTGCGCGATCGCCAGCGAGGACACGCCGGCCAACCGCATCCATGCCGACGATCTGGCCCTGCTGTGCGTGGCCGCGCTCGAACGCCATGGTGGCATTCGCTGCTACAACGTCTGCGACGACAGCCAGCTGGCCACCGGCGAGTGGCTGGATGCCATCGCCGACCGTTACCGGCTGACCCGCCCGCCGCGTCTGCCGCATGCCGAACTGGCCACGGCCGTGTCGCCGGCGCAATGGTCGTTTCTGCGCGAGTCTCGCCTGCTGCTGAATGCGCGCATGCATGCCGAACTGCCCGTTGCCTTGCGCTATCCGACCCTGGACGCCTTTCTGGCGTCCGCTGATGCCACCATCGAACTGGTCGCCGACGCGGCCGCCGGGTAACATCGCCGGCTTTGTCATTCCCCGCGTCCCGCCACATGGAAAATCCCGACTTCCAGCGCCATATCAAGAGCTTCGTCCTGCGTCAGGGGCACCTGACCCCGGGACAGAAGCGCGCCTACGACACGCTGTTCCCGCGTTTCGGCATCGAGTACACCGGCCAGCCGCTGGACCTGGATGCCGCCTTTGGCCGCCAGGCAGCGAAAATCCTCGAAATCGGCTTCGGCATGGGCCAGGCCAGCGCGGAAATCGCCGAGCGCCATCCCGAACAGGATTACCTGGGCATCGAGGTTCACGGACCCGGTGTCGGCAGCCTGCTGAAGCTGGTCGGCGAGAAGCAACTGGAAAACATCCGCGTCATCCGCCATGACGCGGTCGAAGTCGTGCGGGAAATGCTGCCGGCCGACAGCCTGGACGGCATCCATATCTTCTTCCCCGACCCGTGGCACAAGAAACGCCACAACAAGCGCCGGCTGGTGCAGCCCGGATTCGTCGCCCTGCTGGTATCGCGACTGAAGCCGGGGGCCTACCTGCACCTGGCGACCGACTGGGAAGACTACGCCATCCAGATGCTGGACGTGCTGTCCGCCAATCCGGATCTGGTCAACACCGCCGCCGGTTACGCGCCACGCCCCGACTACCGGCCACTGACCAAGTTCGAGCAGCGCGGCCTGCGCCTCGGCCACGGGGTCTGGGACCTGGTGTTCCGCCGGAAACCACTCGTCAGTCCGCAATGACAGTCATGCAACCCCTGCCTAGATCTAGATAAAGACCAGGCAGAGAGTGCTACCGGACACCACGGTACGGCCTCGCTCCCCGCCGGCCAGCCGTGGAGATCATGATGCCTGCAGTTCAGAATGCCCAGTCCCCGGCTACCCGCCCGCGCCTGACTGCGGCGGTGTCACCCGCCCCGCTCACGCGGGTCGGCATGCATGGTCAGCTGGTAGACCGGATCGGCACCCGCCAGTGGTATCACCTTGGCAATGGCGCACGCAGCTACGACCCGGTTTCCCAGCGTTTCCTGCGTCTGGACCCGCACAGCCCGTTCGGCAGGGGCGGTATCAATGCGTATGCATTCTGCAGCGGTGATCCGGTCAACCGGCGCGATCCATCCGGCTATTACGTGCTTGGCACCACCACCGACATCACTGGCTACATTGCCAACGCCACCGGCATCCTGGCCAGTCTGGCCGGCATCATCCTCAACTTCATGAGTGGCGGCACGCTGGCCCTCATCATCGCCTCGGTCGGCCTTGTAGTGGCAGTGACAGGCATGTCGCTGCAAAGCGCCGGCAGCGCACTGGGAGCGGACTCCGCACTGGGCAATGCTCTGTCGCTGGCCGGCAATATCCTGGTCGCCATCGGCAACACCATCGGTTTTGCCACGGCGGTTCATGGCATCAAGGCGATGGTCGCCCTCCACAAGATACAACTGAGACAGGCGAATCTCGCGGCACTGCAGCACTTGCGGCGCAGACCCGCACGAACGGTGTCCATGCTGTCAGAAAGGTTCAGCACCACGCGGCAGTGGGTCTCGCAGCATTTCCACAGATTACCCCCCCGGCACGCGCCATTCAGAACGCGGTCTGCCCCGGCATCGGTGCCGGTGTCATCTGGCCAGAGCAATGCGGCATTCCATGCCGAGACCGCTGCCGGGTCCCTGTTTGAACTCAACGTGCGGGGTCTCCAGTTCACCAGCGGGCTGCCGCGCTCCCTATCCTGGCACAGCAGCCTCTCACAACTGCCAGGCACTCTGGTCTGAGCGCGGCAGCAGGCGCTCGATGGCGTCGACAAGCGCTGCCGGCCTGGTCGCAGGCGCATAGCGATCGACCACCGCGCCCTGCGGGTCGACCAGAAACTTGGTGAAATTCCACTTGATGCGCTCGGTGTTCAGCACGCCGGGCTTCTCGTGCGTCAGGTAGGCGTACAGCGGATGCGCCTGCGCGCCATTGACATCGACCCTGGCAAACATCGGAAAACTCACCCCGAAGCGGGTGGTGCAGAACTGGCCGATTTCCGCCTCGTTGCCCGGCTCCTGTCCGCCGAACTGGTTGCATGGAAAGCCGAGCACGCTGAACCGGCGGTCATGGAAACGCTCTTGCAGCGCCTGCAGGCCAGCGTATTGCGGGGTAAAACCGCACTCGCTGGCGGTGTTGACGATCAGCAGGACCTGGCCCGCATAGTCGGACAGTTTCTGCTCGCTGCCGTCGAGACGCACGGCGGAAAAATCATGGACACTCGGCATCGCTGCTCCTTGGCAATGGGTCACAGGGTATAATCCCTACCAATCTACTCAAGTTATCCCCTGGCCGCTGCATGTTCAATCCCAGCCGTGACGAAGCCCGCCGTTTCCTGTTCGATACCTGGCAGAAGCATCATGCCGGACAGCCGCTGACCGACCTCGAACGGATCGCGCTGGCCATCGAACTGGAACACCCCGAATACCAGCCGATGCTGGCCGACCCCGACCGCTACCTCGACCGCGACTGGCGTCCGGAGGGCGGCGAAACCAACCCGTTCCTGCACATGATGATGCATCTGTCGATCGAGGAGCAGGTGTCGATCGATCAGCCCGCCGGCGTCCGCGATCTGGTCGACCGCCTCGCGGCCCGGCTCGGCACCCGTCACGATGCCCAGCATGCGGCGATGGACGGTCTGGCGGAGATGATCTGGCTGGCCCAGCGCAACGGCAGCATGCCGGACCCGAACGTCTACCTGAACGTGCTGCGCCGCCGGATCGGCGAGGGTGAAGCCTTCGACCTCGCCCGGCCGGGCGACGAACCCTGAACCGATGGAGAACGGCATGACCGGTGAGCGCTGCCCGTGGTGCGGGACCGACCCGCTGTATATCGCCTATCACGACGAGGAATGGGGGCGCCCGGTCCACGATGACCGCAAGCTGTTCGAAATGCTGATCCTGGAAGGCGCCCAGGCCGGTCTGTCGTGGATCACCATCCTGCGCAAGCGCGACGGTTACCGCCGCCGCTTCCATCAGTTCGACCCGCAGCGGGTCGCCGCGATGAGCGACGAGGAGCTGGAGGCCGCACTGCAGGACCCGGGCATCGTGCGCAACCGGCTCAAGGTGGTCAGCGCCCGCCGCAATGCACGGGTCTTCGTCGCCATGCAGGCCGAGCACGGTTCGTTTTCCGACTGGCTGTGGTCGCACGTGGACCGGCAGCCGGTCGTCAGCCGTTTCACCCGCTACACCGACGCGCCAGCCTCGACCCCGCTGTCTGACCGGATCAGCAAGGCGCTGAAAAAAGCCGGCATGAATTTCGTCGGCAGCACGGTCATCCAGGCGTACCTGCAGGCAGTCGGCGTGGTCAGCGACCACCAGGCCGATTGCCCCTCGCACCCGGACCACGTCCGGCCACCGTCGGTCTGAGGACAGCGCCAGCCCATTCGTCGGGAATTGCAACCGGCGCCAGACCAGCCCTTACTATGCAGGAAGAAGGAAACGTTCAGACACCAGTCCATCGACCGCGAATTGATGTGCGGCCAGGAACTCCACGAGGAGGAAACGCCATGCCATCACGTCCCCCGTCTCCGGCAGCGGCCAGGGCAGCAGCGCAAGCCGTCAGAATCTGGAAAAAGCGTCCACGGCTCGGCCTGCATGGCATGCTTTCAGACTATGTCGGCAACAAAAATTACTACCATATGGGTAATGGTGTACGCAGCTACGACCCGATGATTCAGCGCGTCCTGCAACCGGACCCATTGAGCCCGTTCGGGACGGGAGGCATCAATCCCTATGCATTCTGTCTGGGCGACCCGGTCAACAATCGTGATCCTTCCGGTTATTCAGCGATTTCCAACACCGGAATCGCCCTCGGCCTGGTCAGTCTGGTCCTCTCCATTGCCACCTTTGGCACGGCATCCATACTGGCCAGTCTGGGGCTGGCGCTGGCGATCATCTCCGTCGCTACCGGCGCGGCCTCCAATCTGCTGGCCGGCTCAAGCCCTGGACAGGCAGCAACGCTGGGAAGGGTATCCTACGGCCTGGGGGTCGCCGCGAGTCTGGTTAGCCTGGTCCTGGGCGCCATCGGTTTCGGCGCATGGCGGTTGGGCAGACATCTGCGGAAAAACCCCGATTTTGACATGTCACTGAGAGTCTGGAACAAGGGGCCGGGCGTACAGACAGTCGGCATCCATGGCTCACCCCATGTGACGATCGCCGCAAACAAGCTGTTGCGCGCCCCCCAACTGGCCAGACGTATCCGCCCGCTGCTCGACGCCGACACGGACACCGTGTTGCTGGGGTCGTGTCACGCAGGCCAGGGCAACAGCATGTCATCCGTCGCCCAGGTTGTCGCAAACCGGCTGGGCAAGACTGTCGTGGCCGGCAAGGGAACCGTTTCACCCGAGTACCTCTGGAAGTCGTTCACGCTGCACAAGCTGCCGTACGAGGACGTCCGGGTCTTCCAGGCTCAGGGCATGTGGACCTCTGCGCGCACCAGCCTGGTCAATACGGTCCGGTTCGAACAGCAGAGCACAGCGATTTACCTGAGGCAGCTGTACGCACACCATTGATACGGCGTCAGCGGCTCAGATCGTCTTCGAGTAGCGGGCGTGGGTCTGTTTCTCGCGCAGATAGCGGTCGAACACCATGGCAATGGTGCGGATCAGGAAACGCCCCTGCGGCGTCACGGCGATCCACTCGTCATCCAGCTCGACCAGTCCGTCAGCCTCGTATTCGGCCAGCCGGGCCATTTCCGGCGCGAAATACTGCTTGAAGTCGATGCCGAAACCCTCGCCCATCGCTTCCATCGACAGCGAGAAGCGGCACATCAGCGCCTGAATGATTGCCCGGCGCAGCAGGTCGTCGGCACTCAGCAGCAGACCGCGGACGATCGGCAGCCGACCTTCGTCCAGCATCGCATAATACTGTTCGAGGTCTTTTGCGTTCTGGTGATAGCTGGCGCCGACCTTGCCGATGGCCGAGGTCCCGATGGACACCAGATCATGGTCGGCATGGGTCGAGTAGCCCTGGAAGTTCCGTTGCAGCCGTCCCTGGCGCAGGGCCACGGCCAGATCGTCGTCCGGCAGGGCGAAGTGGTCCATGCCGATGAATTCGTAACCGGCATCGGTCAGCATCTGCACCGCCATCTGCAGGATGTCGAGCTTGACCTCGGCCGACGGCAGATCCGCTTCGTTGATGCGCCGCTGCGGCATGAAGACCGTCGGCAGGTGGGCGTAGTTGTACAGCGCCAGCCGGTCCGGACGGATGCTGAGCACCGTCTCCAGCGTACGCCGGACCGAGTCGACGGTCTGGTGCGGCAGGCCGTAGATCAGATCGAGGCTGACCGACTTGAAGCCGGACGACCGCGCGGCGTCGATGACCGTCAGCGTCTCCTCGACACTCTGTACCCGGTTGACGGCCTTCTGCACCTGCAGATCAAAATCCTGCACCCCGACCGACATGCGGTTGAAGCCCTGGGTCGCCAGCAGCCGCACCGTGTCGGCGCTGACCTTGCGCGGATCGATCTCGATCGAGTATTCGCCAGTGGGCAACAGGTTGAAATGGCGACGGATCGCGTCCATCAGCCGCTGCATCTGCTCGTCGGACAGGAAGGTCGGCGTGCCGCCGCCGAAGTGCAGCTGGATCAGGTCCTGGCGCGGCCCCAGCCCTTCGGCATGCAGCGCCAGCTCGCGTTCGAGATAACCCAGATAGGTATCCGCACGCGTCTTGTCCTTGGTAATGACCTTGTTACAGGCGCAGTAGTAGCAGACTGTATTACAGAACGGTATATGAGCGTATAATGATACTGGCTTGGCGCTGGCGCCGATTTGCCTTTGCTCAAGGCAGTGGCGATAATCTACGCCGTTGAATTCGGTGGTAAAACGGTCTGCCGTCGGATACGAGGTGTAGCGAGGACCGCTGCCGTCGAGGCGTTCGATCAACTCTCGGTCGAAAATGAACTGGGCGGGAGCCACGTTGTCGTGAATTGCTGTCGTCATAAATGGATAAACCTCTCAGGCAGTGAACCACTTTGCCTGAATCGTGCAGGGGCGCCTTTGATAGTCGTCAAGCCTGGCATGATAACAACCTGAACGGATCATCATGGCCGAACACAATCCGCTTACTGCCCACACGCTGAAGATCTCCTGCTCGAACTGCAGTCTTCGCGAATTGTGCCTGCCCATCGGACTCAATCGCGAGGAGATGAGCCAGCTCGACGCCGTGATCCGGCAGAGTCGGCGCCTGAAGCGCGGCGAGTACCTGTTCCGCGCCGGCGAGGCGTTCAAGTCCATGTTCGCCATCCGGACCGGCTTTTTCAAGACCTGCATTTCCAGCCATGACGGCCGCGAGCAGGTCACCGGTTTCCAGATGTCCGGCGAGCTGCTGGGCCTGGATGGCGTCTCCAGCAGCCTGCACGGCTGTGATGCAATCGCGCTCGAGGATGCCGAGGTCTGTGAACTGCCGTTCTCGCGCATGACCAGTCTCGGTCGTGACATCCCGACCCTGCAGCATCATTTCTTCCGGTTGATGAGCCGTGAAATCGTCCGTGACCAGTCGGTCATGCTGCTGCTCGGCAACATGAAGGCGGAAGAACGTCTGGCCGCCTTCCTGCTCAACCTGTCCCAGCGCTTCTCCGCCCGCGGCTTCGCCGCCAACGATTTCATCCTGCGCATGAGCCGTGAGGAAATCGGTTCCTTCCTCGGTCTGAAGCTGGAAACCGTCAGCCGCACGCTGTCGAAATTCCAGGCCCAGGGCTGGATCATTGTCGAACACAAGCACATCCAGCTGATTCAGCCGGAGAACCTGAAGACCCTGGTCGGCGGCTGCCAGCAGAGCATGCCGATTGCCACCACCTGAACCCGGTTCAGAACAGTCCCAGCGACAGGCCGAGCGCCAGCGTCGCACCGACCTCGGCCGCGCGCTCCAGCGCGGCCTGGTCGGGCTCCCCATGCACGATCAGCGGCTCGCAGGCCGGCGTCAGCGGATAGCCGCGCGCAATGCGTTCGATCGCGACTCGCGCCCCGCTGCCGTCATTGCCGGCACAGATCAGGATCGCATACGGCAATCCTTCCACCCGCCCCTGGGCCGGGTAGAACGTGCGATCGAAAAAATCCTTCAGCGTGCCGGCCATGTAGCCGAAATTTTCCGGCGTGGCGACAATCAGGCCGTGACAGGCCAGCAGATCGTCGATGCCGGCCTGCTGCGCCGGCAGCAGCCGCACGTCGATCTCCCCCTCGCCCGCCTCACTGGCCGCCGCCGCCGCGGCCCGCGCCAGCTGCAGGTTGCGCCCGGTCTGACCGGCCCACAGGATCAGCAGCTGCTTCATCATTCCTTCTCCCCGCCATCCAGCGCCGCGATGCGCGCCATCAGGGTGGCCAGCCGGCCGGGCTCCGGCCAGTGCGCCGGCACCACGAAGCCGCGCGACACTTCCTGCCAGTCGTCATCGCCGACGGCCTGCATTTCCGCCACCATCAGCGCCTCTCTCCTGCCCGCCAGCCGCGCCTGCAGCTCGGCGGCGGTCTGCACGTCGGCCCGGCCAGCCCGGGCCGGGGACAGCCAGTCGAGCCGGAGCAGGTGCAGATAGCGGCTGTCGGCCGCCCGTGCCGGCCAGGCCTCCCCCTGATGCCGCCACCAGTGCACCGGTTCGCCGCTGCCGGCCGGCCGGAACAATTGCCCGCGCAACACGGTAAAGGCCGGGCAGCCGGCGAAACCGGGCGGGAGGGTCGCCGCCGCACGCGCATCGCCGGCCAGCGCCAGCTGGCGCACCAGTTGCGCACGTTTCAGCGCCAGCGCATCGCGCAGGTCGGTCCCGACCCAGCACTGCGGCGCGACTTCCAGATAGAACTTGCACGCCATTTCGACATGGAGCGGCCGTCCGTCCAGCCGCAGCAGGAAATCGAACTCACCAAGGGTATGCGCCTCGACCCGCACCGCGCGGTTGGCCGCCACCAGTTCAAGCTGCGCACTCCGCTGTGCCAGCCAGAAGGCCAGCAGCGCCTCGGCATGGGCGCCAAGGCGCCCGGTGCGCCGGGCCGCCAGCCAGTCCAGCAATACGGCAGGGCGGCGGTCCAGTGCCAGCAGCCGTTCGGCAGCCCGCGGTCCGGCCAGCAGGGCCCGGTCGAACTCGACACCGCTGTCCCACGGCGACGGCCCGAGCAGCAGTGACGCCAGTGCCCGCACCGCCGGTTCGCGCAACGAGGCCAGCAACGGCAGCAGGCGGGGATCGGCGGCGCAGTTCACGCGACTCAGTCGTGTCGGTACGGGTCCGGCCCGCAGCGGCGTTCGATCTGCTTCAGCATGCCGCGCAGGATATCGATCTCCTGCCGCTCCAGGCTGGCGCGGTCATACAGGGTGCGCAAGCGGCGCATCAGCCGTTCGCCATTGCGCCGGTCATAGAAACCGATACCGTCGAGCACCCGGTCGAGATGACCATAGAACCCTTCGACCTCTTCATGACTGGCCAGTTCGGCATTGGCCCGCAAATGATCAAGCGGAAATGCCAACTGGCTGAACAGCTCATAGCACATGACCTGTACCGCCTGGCCGAGGTTCAGCGAAAAATAGTCCGGGTTGCCGGCAATGGTGACCAGCCGGTTGCAGCGCGCGACCTCGTCGATCGACAGTCCGTAGGTTTCGTTGCCGAACACCAGTGCAACCTCGACCCCGTCGCGGGCCGCCGCCAGCAGCTCGGCACAGGCGTCGCGCGGCGCGGCCAGCGGCGTGGTCAGCTCGCGCTTGCGGCTGGTCAGCGCACAGGCGATGGACACGCCTTCCAGCGCGGCATCGAGCGTGCCGGTCACCACGGCGTTCTCCAGCACATCGGCCGCGCCGGATGCCAGCGTGGTCGCCTCGGCATCGGGAAAACGCTTTGGCTCGACCAGATACAGGCGGGTCACGCCCATGGTCTTCATCGCGCGCGCGGCGGCGCCGATATTGCCGGGATGGGAAGGACGCGCCAGAACGACGCGCACATTACGCAAAAAATCAGGGACTTCGGGTTTCGACATTGAGAAAACTGCGTTAAAATTCCGGCCATCAAAAGGCCCGGAACATCCAACTGTCCGGGTCTTTATCGTTCCTTAAACCCGGACTATCCAGACGCGCGGCGGCAAGAATTCGCGGCGCGCCCCCTTTGCCAGAGAGGCTCCCATGCATCCGATGCTGACCATCGCGGTCAAGGCCGCGCGTCGCGCCGCCAACATCATTCAACGCGCGTCGAACAACCTCGACCTGATCCGCGCCGAGCAGAAACAGCACAACGACTTCGTCAGCGACGTCGACCGTGCGGCCGAAGCGGCCATCATCGACATGATCCGGGATGCCTACCCCAAGCACGCCATTCTAGCCGAGGAATCGGGCGGGGCCTCGCTGTCCGACGCCGAATACCTGTGGATCATCGATCCGCTGGACGGCACCACCAACTTCCTGCACGGCTATCCGCAGTATTGCGTATCCATCGCCCTCGCGCACAAGGGCCAGATCCAGCAGGCCGTGGTCTATGATCCGAACCGCAACGACCTGTTCACCGCCAGCAAAGGCGGCGGCGCTTTCCTCAATGATCGCCGCATCCGCGTCAGCAAGCGCATCAGCCTGGCCGACAGCCTGATCTCCACCGGCTTCCCGTACACCGACGTCAGCTATCTGGACCAGTACCTGGCCATGTTCGCCGACATGATCCGCAAGACCGCCGGCGTGCGCCGCGAAGGCTCGGCCGCGCTCGACCTGTGCTATGTCGCCAGCGGCCGCGTGGACGGCTACTGGGAACTGAACCTGAAATCGTGGGACATCGCCGCAGGCAGCCTGATCGCCCAGGAAGCCGGCGCCATTGTCACCGACGTGTTCGGCGAGCAGGGCTGGCTGGAATCCGGTGACGTGGTCGCCGCCAACCCGAAGGTGCTGGCGCAGATGCTGCACACGCTGGCACCGCACGTCCGGTAATCATTTCCGGCAGTTTGCGATCCGCCCCATGGCAGACCTCCGGTCTGCCATTTTCATTTATCGACGGCTGCCAGCCGCTCGGCCAGCCCCCATGTTCCGACAAAATCCAGGAAGGCGCGCAGCGCGGCCGACACGTGGGTGCGGGTCGGATAGACAGCGAAATACTGGTTCGGCAACGGCGGATACGCTGCCAGCAGTTCGACCAGTTGCCCGCTGGCCAGCTCGCACCGGCACATGAACGCCGGCAGCATGGCAATGCCGGCACCATGAACGGCAGCCTGCTGCAGATACATCAGGCTGCTGCTGCGCATGCCCGGCGACGGCACGACCCGCTGCAGGCCATCCGCCCCCGTCAGCGGCCAGTCCGGGGCCGGATGATGAACCAGACAGGCATGAGCGGCGAGATCGGCCGGTGAAACCGGCAGGCCGGCGTGCGCCACATAGTCCGGGGCCGCCACCAGAGCACGGCGCACCTCGCCGACATGCCGGCTGACAAAGCTCGAATCCGCCAGCCGCCCGGTACGAAACGCCAGATCGATGCGCTCGCCGATCAGGTCGAGATGGGCATCGGTCACCAGCATGTCGACGCTGATCAGCGGGTAGCGGCGGCGAAATGCCGGCACCAGCCCGGCGAACAGCAGCGCGCCGGAGGCCTCCGGCGCAGTAATGCGCAACTGGCCGGCCGGCGCATCGCGCAGCCGGGAAACGGCCGCATCGGCGGCACGACCGGCTTCGACCATGCGCTGGCAGTGGCCGACATACAGCTGCCCGGCGGCAGTCAGACTCAGCTTGCGCGTACTCCGCTGCAACAGCCGCACACCCAGCGAGGCTTCCAGCCTGGCCAGTTGCTGACTGACCGTGGATTTGGGCAGGCCGAGCGCCTGCGCCGCAGCAGTAAAGCTGCCGCTTTCCACCACCTGCACAAAGACTGCCATCCGGTCGAATTCCGGCGTCATTGTTCATCCTGACGGACAAAGTTTCCACATTGGGCAGTCTAATCGGCGAATCCACCGCCGACTACACTTCCGGCATCACTCATCGTCATCGCCTGGAGACACCACCATGAAAGCCGTCGGCCTGTACCGCTACCTGCCCATCGACCACGCCGAGTCGCTGCTCGATATCGAGTTGCCACTGCCGGAACCGGGACCGAATGACCTGCGCGTCGCCGTGCGCGCCATTGCCGTCAATCCGGTCGATACCAAGGTGCGCGCGCCAAAAGCACAACAGGAAAGCACGCCGCGCGTGCTTGGCTGGGATGCAGCCGGCGTGGTCGATGCCGTCGGCCGCGATGTCACGCTGTTCAAACCCGGCGACCGGGTCTACTACGCCGGCGACATCACCCGTCCCGGCTGCAACGCCGAGTTCCAGCTGGTCGATGAACGCCTGGTCGGCCCGATGCCGGCCAGCCTCGACTTTGCCGCCGCGGCCGCTCTGCCGCTGACCGCCATCACCGCCTGGGAGGCCTGCTTCACCCGTCTTGGCATCAGCCCGGACGGGCAGGATGCCGGCAAGACGATACTGATCGTCGGCGGTGCGGGAGGGGTCGGTTCGATCGGCATCCAGCTGGCCAGAACGCTCGGCCGGCTGACGGTGATCACCACCGCCTCACGAACCGAATCCGCAAGCTGGTGCCGCGAGCTCGGTGCCGATCATGTCATCGACCATCGCGGCGACCTGGTCGCACAGGTTCGGGCACTGGGGCTGGACACGGTCGACTACATCGCCTGCTTCAACGACACCGACCAGCACTTCCCGGCACTGGCCGAGCTGATCCGGCCGCAGGGCACCATCGTCACCATCGTCGAGAATGCCCGCCCGCTGCCGGTCGAGCTGCTGAAAAGCAAGAGCGCGGCCTTTGCCTGGGAGTTCATGTTCACCCGCGCCATGTTCCGCACCGACGACCGCATCGAGCAGCACCGTCTGCTGGCACGCATCGCCGACGGCATCGACGCCGGCCGGCTGCGCTCCACGCTCGGCGAAGTGCTCGGCCCGATCGACGCCACTACCCTGCGTCGCGCCCACGCCCGGCTCGAGGCCGGCCACACCATCGGCAAGCTGGTACTGGAAGGCTGGTCCTAACGGAAAAACACACTCGGGGCGACACCAAACTGGCGCTTGAACATGGCGGTGAACGCACTGGGGCTGTCGTAGCCGAGGCCAAGGGCGACATCGACCACCTTGCTGCCGGTGGCCAGTGCTTCCAGCGCTGCCTGCAGCCGGGCCTGTTGCCGCCACTGGCCGAAGGTCATGCCGGTCTCGCGCACAAAACGCCGGGCAATGGTGCGCGGATCGAGCGCCAGTCGCGCCGCCCACTGCGCCAGTGTGGTGGCATCGTCGGGGCTGGCCACCAGTGCCGCGCACAATTGCTGCAGGGCCGGGTCCGACGGCAGGGTCAGTTGCAACGGCAGGGTCGGAATCTCGCGCAGCTCATCCAGCAGCAACCGCATCAGCCGCCCGTCGCGAGAGTCAGACAGATAAGGTATCCGGACATCGATGGCAGCCAGGATCAGCTCGCGCAGCAGCCCGGAAATGCCGAGCACCCGGCAGCTGTCCGGCAAGTCCGGCGCGGCATCGCAGCGGATAAAGACCGTGCGCATGCGCACATCACCAACCATGCGCACCCAGTGCGAGGTGCCGGCCGGCATCCACAGCCCGCGCGTCGGCGGCACCACCCACTGTCCATGCGCGGTGCCGACCACCAGCACCCCCTGCACGGTATGGATCAGCTGTGCGTTCGGGTGACTGTGCGGCGGCGTGACATGACCGTCGGCATAATCGATCGCCATCGCAATCACCGGCACGTCACGCCGGTCGTAGGCCAGATAGCGGGGAGGGAGCTGCATCGATGACCTTTCGCTGGCATCGGTGCAGTCCACCTGCCCGATTTGCGCCAGTTGCTGCCTGATTCTCGCAGGACGGGCAGCAGGTCGCCAGTTATGATCAGTCGCTATCGCCACCCACCCTGCGCTCCGACGTCATGACCACCACCACCACTGCCCCGCCCCGGGCCGACAGCGAACGCACCGGCTTTCGCGTGCTCGGCGCCATCAGCTTCTCGCATTTCCTGAATGACATGATCCAGTCGCTGATCCTGGCGATCTATCCGCTGCTGAAAAGCAGCTTCCATCTGAGCTTTGCCCAGATCGGCCTGATCACCCTCACCTACCAGATCACCGCCTCGCTGCTGCAGCCGGTGGTCGGACTGTATACCGACAAGCGACCGCAACCGTACTCGCTGGCCATCGGCATGGGCTGCACCCTGGTCGGTCTGCTGACGCTGGCGGCGGCGACCGATTATCCGACGCTGCTGCTGGCTGCCGCGCTGATCGGCACCGGTTCATCGATTTTCCACCCGGAATCGTCGCGCGTGGCACGCATGGCATCCGGTGGCCGCCACGGCCTAGCCCAGTCGATCTTCCAGGTCGGCGGCAATGCCGGCAGCGCAATGGGCCCGCTGCTGGCCGCCTGGATCATCATTCCGCAAGGCCAGCGCAGCGTCGCCTGGTTCTCGGCCGCCGCCCTGCTGGCCATGGTCGTGCTGTGGAAAATCGGCGGCTGGTATCGCCGCCAGCAGCGCGCCCGCAAGACCGCTGCCCGCACCGCACCCGGCCATGCGCTGTCGTCGCGCCAGGTCACACTGGCCGTCGGCGTGCTGTTGATGCTGATCTTCTCGAAGTATTTCTACCTGAGCAGCCTGACCAGCTATTACACCTTCTACCTGATCCACAAGTTCCAGCTGTCGGTGCAGTCCGCGCAGCTGTACCTGTTCGTGTTCCTGTTTGCCGTTGCCGCCGGCACCCTGCTTGGCGGCCCGATCGGCGACCGCATCGGCCGCAAGCGGGTGATCTGGGGCTCGATCCTTGGCGTGGCGCCGTTCACGCTGCTGCTGCCGCATGCCAGCCTGGCCTGGACCGGCCCGCTGACCTTCATCATCGGCTTTATCCTCGCTTCGGCCTTCTCGGCCATTCTGGTATTCGCCCAGGAACTGCTGCCGGGCAAGATCGGGGCGGTATCCGGCCTGTTCTTCGGCTTTGCCTTCGGCATGGGCGGCATCGGCGCGGCCGCCCTCGGCCGGCTGGCCGACGTGTACGGTATCGACATGGTGTACCAGCTGTGCGCGTTCCTGCCGCTGATCGGCCTGCTGACCGCCTTCCTGCCCGACCTCGGCCGCCGGGCGGAAAAACGCTGAGGTCCCGCCACCCGGTCCCGGGTGGCGACCGTTCCCTCCGCCGTCTGATGCACTTTTGCGACATTGTGCCTGCAACCCTGTGGAGGGATTTGCTGCAGGCACGTCGCAGGAGGACGCTTGCCCTCTGCGGGTGACCCCACACGCGGCCACTGATCGTGGTATAAAATTTTATACATGACGTATCATGGAAATCGACAAGGAAATTCGCTGGGCAGGCTCGGCCTACACCGATTTGCTGGATTTCCCCGAGGACGCCCGCCGGCAAGCCGGCTTTCAGCTGAGCAGGGTGCAGGCAGGGCTCGACCCTGCCGACTGGAAACCGTTCGACGAGATCGGTCCCGGCACACGGGAAATACGCATCAGGGAGAGTGATGGCATCTACCGGATCATGTACGTCGCCAAGTTCGAGGAAGCGGTTTATGTCCTGCACAGTTTCCGGAAAAAAACGCGGGCGACCAGCGAGCGCGACAAGCACATCGCCAGGCTGCGTTACCGCGCCGTGGTCAATGCCAGAAAGTTCGAGCGATGAAAATTGATACCGAAATCCGCCATGTGACCAGGGCAGACGCCAACCTCTTCTCCGAACTCGGCTTTTCGCCAGAGGAGGCCGGGCGTCTGCAGGCCGCCGCCGCCAGGGAAATCAACGAGACACAGCGTCTCAAGGTGCAGTTGATGACCGAGCTGGCATCGTGGATTGAACATCATCACCTCAAGCAGACAGAAGCAGCCAGCATCCTGAGGGTTTCTCGCCCGCGCGTCTCGGATGTCATCAACAGGAAAACGTCGAAGTTCTCCATCGACACCCTGATCGAGATGCTCGGTCGCATAGGAAAACCGGTCAGGCTGGAGATTGACTGACCTCCAGACGGCTCATGAAGGCGGGCACAGCCGGTCACAGAGGCGTCGGCACACGCCGACCGGCAGAAAATATCGTGAACACGGTACACCGGTGTGCACGCAATCCCTCCGCCGTCTGATGCACTTTTGCGACATCCTGCCCCCCGACGCCGGCAGATTCTGCCGGCGTTCTCGCATCCGGGGTATGTGTTCCGCGGCGCGGCATTGCACAATAGCGGTTTGCATTCACGTCCCGTCCGCCCGGTAAACCGACGGACGGTCGCTTATTGAGGACACGATGGCCGGCAAGCCGACACCCACCCCCGCAACCGATTCCGCCAGCACGCCGCAGCACACCCCGATGATGCAGCAGTACCTGGGACTGAAGGCCGACCACCCGGACAGCCTGCTGTTCTACCGCATGGGCGACTTCTACGAGATGTTCTACGACGACGCGGTCAAGGCCGCACGGCTGATGGACATCACGCTGACCGCCCGCGGCCAGTCCGGCGGCCAGCCGATTCCGATGGCCGGCGTGCCGTTCCATGCCGTCGAGCAGTACCTGGCCCGACTGGTGCGTCTCGGTGAATCGGTGGCGATCTGCGAGCAGATCGGCGACCCGGCCACCAGCAAGGGACCGGTCGAGCGCAAGGTGGTCAGGGTGGTCACCCCGGGCACGCTGACCGATGCCGCACTGCTCGACGACAAGCGCGAAAGCCGGATCGTTGCGCTGGCCTGGCGCAAGGGGCGGCTAGGCATTGCCGCGCTGTCGCTGGCCAGCGGCGATTTCCGCGTACTCGAAACCGATGCCGAGCGGCTGACCAGCGAACTGGAACGGCTGAAACCGGCCGAAATGCTGGTCGCCGACGACAGTGCCACGCCGGCGCTGCCCGGCGGGCTGGCCGCCAGCCTGAAGCGGCTGCCGCCCTGGCACTTCGACGAGAGCAGCGCCCGCCAGCGGCTGGCGCGCCACTTCGCCGTACAGGATCTGGCCGGTTTTGGTGCCGAGGACCTCGGCGTGTCGCTCGGTGCTGCCGGTGCCCTGCTCGAATATGTAAAGAATACCCAGTCGGGCGAACTGAGCCATGTCGGCGGGCTGACCGTCGAGCATACCGGCCAGTATCTGGACATGGATGCGGCCACCCGCCGCAACCTGGAACTGACCGAGACCATTCGCGGCGAGTCGTCGCCGACACTGGCCTCACTGCTGGACCGCTGTGCGACCAGCATGGGCAGCCGCCTGCTGCGCGAGTGGCTGCACCACCCGCTGCGTGATCCGGCCGCCATCCGTGCACGGCTGGATGCGGTAGCTGCCCTGCAGTCATCCGGCAGCGAGCTGCACGCCACGCTGGACGGCGTGGCCGATATCGAGCGCATTACCGCCCGCGTTGCCCTGCGCAGTGCCCGCCCGCGCGACCTCGCCAGCCTGCGCGAAAGCCTGCTGCGCCTGCCGGCGCTGCGGGCGCAACTGGCCGGCGGTCAGCCGGCCGCGCTGCTGGCCGTGCTGCATGATGCCCTGCCGGCGCAGTCGCCGATCGCCGAACGGCTGGCACTGGCCATCAGTGCCGAACCGGCGGCCATGGTGCGCGACGGCGGCGTCATCGCCGGCGGTTTTCATCCGGAACTCGACGAGTTGCGCAATATCCAGCACAACTGCGGCGAGTTCCTGCTGGCGCTGGAAAACCGTGAGCGCTTGCGCACCGGCATCACCACGCTGAAAGTCGAATTCAACAAGGTCCACGGTTTCTATATCGAGGTCAGCCGCGCCCAGGCCGACAAGGTGCCCGACGACTACCGTCGCCGCCAGACGCTGAAAAATGCCGAGCGCTACATCACGCCGGAACTCAAGACCTTCGAGGACAAGGCGCTGTCGGCCAACGAGCGCGCCCTGGCGCTGGAAAAACGCCTGTACGAGGCACTGCTCGACGAACTGGCCCCGCACATTCCCGAGCTGCAGCGCATTGCCCGCGCCGTTGCCACGCTCGACGTGCTGGCCAATCTGGCCGAGCGTGCCACCACCCTCGGCTACTGCAAGCCGGTGCTGACCAGCAGCAGCGTGATCGATATCCAGGCCGGTCGTCACCCGGTGGTCGAGTCCCAGGTCGAGCGTTTCATCCCGAACGACACCCGGCTGGCGGCCGACCGGAAACTGTTGCTGGTCACCGGGCCGAACATGGGCGGCAAATCGACCTATATGCGCCAGGTGGCGCACATTGCGCTGCTGGCGCATATCGGCAGCTTCGTGCCGGCGCAGCAGGCGTCGATAGGGCAGCTGAGCCGGATTTTCACCCGCATCGGCGCCTCGGACGATCTGGCCGGCGGTCGCTCGACCTTCATGGTCGAAATGACAGAAACCGCCAATATCCTGCACAACAGCGACGCAAACAGCCTGGTGCTGATGGATGAAGTCGGACGCGGCACGTCGACGTTCGACGGCCTGGCACTGGCCTGGGCCATCGCCCGCCAGCTGATCGAGAAAAATCGCGCCTATACTCTATTTGCAACCCACTATTTCGAACTGACCCGGCTGGCATCGGATTATCCGACGGTGGCCAATGTCCATCTGTCCGCCGTCGAACACAAGGATCGCATCGTCTTCCTGCACCATGTCGAAGACGGGCCGGCCAGCCAGAGCTACGGTATCGAAGTCGCCAGTCTGGCCGGCGTGCCGGCCCGGGTTGTTCGTGAGGCCAGGAAAAAACTGGCCGAACTGGAAAACCAGGCAGCCAGACATGACGGGCCCGACCTGTTCTCGATGGCAACAGCGCCAGCAACGGTTCCGGAAGAGGTTTCCGCCGTGCTCGATGCCCTGTCCGACCTGGACCCGGATGCGCTGAGCCCGCGCGAGGCACTGGCGTTCCTGTTCCGAATCAAACAAAAAATAGGAAAATTCTGATTTTTCCGAAAATTCCCAGCAATTATCCAACAGTTTTCTATATTGGCTATGTCAACGGACCCGGAACCCCAGCAAAAGCGGTTTTATACTCCGTGATGACAGCGAGAAATTGACACCCATAATGGGTAGAAAACACAAAAACAAAACCCATTAGTCAACATTCATAACCATAACCCAGGGGCCCTCCCTTCCAGGTCCCTTGCACTGAAGGAAAACAGCACATGTCCGCGCAACCTGGAGCCACGGCCCCTGCCTTGCAATCCTTGCTTTGCCCCGATGACAACCATGTTGCTCCGTCGCTGGCCGAGGTACGCAGCCTTGCCCAGCGCTGTCTGGGCAAGTTTTCCCGACATGCCATGTCGCTGATCGGCGCGCACGGGATCAGCCTGCCACCGGCACTGGACCTGTTCGGCACTTCGGAAGGCAATATGGCAATCCACGGTGCTCACCCGGATGCGGACCTGATCGATGCCGTGCTGTGTTGCGATATCCAGGCAGCCCAGTATTTCAAGGAAGCCGAAGTCCTGTTCGAAACGGTCAGGACACTCGAAACCTCATCGGCCTGTGCGCCCCGTCAGGACAATGAGCGCTTCCACATCGGCCTGACGACGACCGGCCCGGTCGCCTACTTCACGACAGGTGCCTGACACCATGTCGAACCCTGTCGCGTAGCCGGAAACGGCTACGCCGACACGGCGCCCCTCCCCGATTTCCCTCATGCCTTCCCGCGCCGGCGCCAGCCGTCCTGCGCGCGTGGCATCGACGGCCGCTGCCTGTCCGCGGCCGGCTGCAGCCACGCCTGACGCCAGGCCGGCGGCAGGGCCTCCGGGCCGGCCTCGCGCCACGCCCCCGGCAGCAGGCCATCGAGACGCAGCGGCCCGATGGCTGCCCGCACCAGCCGCAATGTCGGCAGCCCGACACTGGCCGTCATCCGCCGCACCTGGCGGTTCTTGCCCTCGCTGATCACGATCTCCAGCCATGCCGTCGGCACCGACAGCCGGTGACGTACCGGCGGCACCCGCTCCCACAGTCCGTCCGGCGTGTCGATCAGCCGCGCCTGGGCTGGCGCGGTCACGAAATCGCCGAGATCCACGCCCGCCCGCAGTGCATCAAGCTGTTCCGCCGACGGCGTGCCTTCCACCTGCGCCCAATAGGCCTTGGGCGATTTGGCGCGCGGATGGGCAATCACATGCTGCAGCGGACCGTGATCTGTCAGCAGCAGCAGACCTTCGCTATCGGTATCCAGCCGCCCTGCCGGATACACGCCGGCCACCGGCACCCACTGGGCCAGTGTCGCGTGCGGCGGGCTCGGGCTGAACTGGCAGATGGTGCCAAACGGTTTGTTGAGCAGGATGAGGCGCGGCATGGACCGGCTCCTTGCAGAAACGGGAGCCGGATTGTAATCGGATTGCACGGGCAGCAAGTGACGGCGCGCGAAGACTACTTGCCGCCTTCAAGCACCGGAACGGCCACCTCGGCACCGGGAGAGACCGTCATCGGCCGCCGCCGGCGCTGGCGACTGAAGCGCATTTCCTCCGGATACGGGAAGAAATCGTCAAGGATGCCCGCCCGGATCCGGTCCTGCTTTTCACGCCAGAACTGCGGCGTCAGCAGATCGCGGTGATAGTGGAGAAAGGTGCGGCGCACCACCGGATCGCCGAGCAGGAAGCGACCGAACTCCTCCGGGAACACGTCGTTGCGGGCAACCGGATACCACGGTTCGGCCGCCATTTCCTGTTCCGGCGTCTGTGCCTCGGGAATGTCCCGGAAGCAGCAGTCGGTCATGTATTCGATTTCGTCGTAGTCGTAGAACACCACCCGCCCGTAGCGGGTCACGCCGAAGTTCTTGAACAGCATGTCGCCGGGGAAAATATTGGCGGTGGCCAGGTCCTTGATCGCATTGCCGTACTCGCGCACCGCTTCGATTTTCTGCTCGTCGGCCGCCTCGTCGAGGTAGATGTTCAGCGGCTTCATCCGCCGCTCGATGTACAGGTGCTTGATGATGATCTGGCCGTCGTCCTCTTCCAGCATCGACGGCGCCAGGCGGCGGATTTCGTCCAGCAGCGCCTGGTCGAAGCGCCCGCGCGGAAAGGCCACATTGGAGAACTCCAGCGTGTCGGCCATGCGGCCGACCCGGTCGTGATGCTTGACCAGCAGGTACTTCTGCTTGACCGTCGCCCGGTCGACTTCCTTGGTGCCGCCAAACACGTCCTTGATGATCTTGAACACGTACGGGAACGACGGCAGCACGAACACCAGCATGACCAGCCCGCGAATGCCCGGCGCCACGACAAAATGGTCGTCCGAGTACTGCAGGTGGTGCATGAAGTCGCGATAGAAGATGTTCTTGCCCTGCTTGCCGAGGCCCAGCATGGTGTACAGCTCGGCCGACGACTTCATCGGCAGCATGCTGCGCAGGAAGCGCACATAGGCCGACGGTACTGCCATGTCGACCAGGAAATAGGCACGGCTGAAGCTGAACAGGATGCCGATCCGCCAGACCTCGAGCAGGATGGTATCGAGGTACAGCAGTCCGTCGTCATCATGACGCACCGGGATCGCGAACGGCCAGCTCTGCCCGCCGTTGATGACCTTGCCGATGATGTAACCGCTCTTGTTGCGGTAGAACGCCGAGTACAGTACCTGGATCTGGTAGTTGGCTTCGAGTCGCGGCCACTGGCCGCCAAGGAAGTCCTTCGCCATCCGCAGCAGGCAGACAATGTCATGGCGCAGGTCGGCAAACGGCCGCTGCCAGCCGAAATCGGCGACGATGCGCTCGATGGTGGCACGGATGCCCGCCGCTGCCGGATAGTAGCTGCGGTAGGTCGGCGGGTCGGATTCGAGATACTCCGTGCTGATCGCCGGCCGGACAAAAATGAAGTCGTTGTTGAAGTAATCGCGATGCAGCACGCGGCAGAACACCGAGTTGAAGAAGGTCTCGGCCAGTTCCGGCTGGCGATGGTTGGTCAGCAGGCCGATATAGTTGAATTTCGCCTGCTGCCAGATATCGTCGTCGAGCAGATCGGCATGAAACTCGGTGCGCAGCCGCTGGATGGTCTCCTCGACCCGGTCGTCGTAGAACTGGATCCGGTCGCGGATGCCCTGCTGCATGCCGGCCCAGTCGCCTTCCTCGAACCAGGCGCGCGAACGGGCCGAACTGGCACGAAACAGGCTGTAATGCTTGTCGAAACCGTCCACCAGTGCCTGCGCGATGTCGCGGGCAACCGGATTGCTCTCCTCGGGGATGCGCATGTTCGCCTTCTCTGCCCGCCGTGCGGGGCCTGCTGTCGGATAATGACCGTGGCCGGCGGGGCGCCGCCGCGGCCCGGCTTGTGCGCCGTGTCATGGGCCGGAACGCCGCCGTCATGCCGGTGTTTTCCTGCATGGTCGGGCATTTGTCGGACAGCGGCAAGCCGTCAACATGGCGCGATATTGCATCGCAACACCGCTGTTTTTCGCCGGTTGACGCCCGGCTTTTCGGATACAGACAAAGCACGGGCGCGCCTCTAGCAACCGCTCGCTTTTTTTCGGATAATGATGCTCGACGAAGAGAAGCCGAAAATAACGAAAAGATGTAAAAAACCGACTGCGGCGCTCGCCCGTTTCCTTCCGTATCCGGCCCGCGCCTGCCATTTCTCCTTCTCTGGCATTCCGTCCGTCCCGCCGAAGCCCTCCCCTGCGGCGGGGTCACTTGTCATAACCGTTCAACAAAAGATGGAGCAGGCATGAGCACGTCCCACATTCAGGTGCCACAAGGCGGTCAGAAAATCATCGCGGGTCAAGCGATCCCGAACAACCCGATCATCCCGTTCATCGAGGGTGACGGCATCGGCATCGACATCACCCCGGTGATGAAGAAGGTCGTCGACGCCGCAGTGAAGAAGGCCTATGCCGGCCAGAAGCAGATCCACTGGATGGAAATCTACGCCGGCGAGAAGTCGACCCGCGTCTACGGCGGCGACGTCTGGCTGCCGGAAGAGACCATGGCCGCCCTGCGTGACTACGTGATCTCGATCAAGGGCCCGATGACCACGCCGGTTGGCGGCGGCATCCGCTCGCTGAACGTGGCACTGCGCCAGGAACTCGACCTGTACACCTGCCTGCGCCCGGTGCGCTACTTCACCGGCGTGCCCTCGCCGCTGAAGCGCCCGGACCTGACCGACATGGTGATCTTCCGTGAGAACACCGAAGACATCTACGCCGGCATCGAGTGGGAAGCCGAAAGCGACAGCGCGAAGAAGATCATCGCCTTCCTGCAGAACGAAATGGGCGTGAAGAAGATCCGTTTCCCGGAAACTTCGGGCATCGGCATCAAGCCGGTGTCGCGTCAGGGCACCGAGCGCCTGGTGCGCAAGGCCATCCAGTACGCGATCGACAACGGCAAGCCGTCGGTGACCATCGTGCACAAGGGCAACATCATGAAGTACACCGAAGGTGGCTTCCGTGACTGGGCCTACGCACTGGCACAAAAGGAATTCGGCGCCAAGCCGATCGACGGCGGCCCGTGGTGCTCGTTCAAGAACCCGAAGACCGGCGGCGACATCATCGTCAAGGACGCGATCGCTGATGCGTTCCTGCAACAGATCCTGCTGCGTCCGGCCGAATACAGCGTGATCGCCACGCTGAACCTGAACGGCGACTACGTGTCCGACGCGCTGGCCGCACAGGTTGGCGGCATCGGCATCGCCCCGGGCGCCAACCTGTCCGACGCCGTGGCCATGTTCGAAGCCACCCACGGTACGGCACCGAAGTACGCCGGCCAGGACAAGGTGAACCCGGGTTCGCTGATCCTGTCGGCCGAAATGATGCTGCGCCACATGGGCTGGACCGAAGCCGCCGACCTGATCATCAAGTCGATGGAAGCCGCCATTGGCGACAAGGTCGTGACCTATGACTTCGCCCGCCAGATGGAAGGCGCGCAGGAAGTGTCTTGCTCGGCCTTCGGCGACGCGATGATCGCCCGCATGTAATACCGACGGCCGGCAACTGCCGGCCGGCCCGGACAGACGCGCCCTCTCATGAGGGCGCGTTTTCGTTTCCGGGCCCCTGTCAGGCCGCTGCGAACTTTCGCGCGCCCATCACGCAGGCCACGGCACCGAGCGTCACCATCAGCATCGCCCAGCTGACTGCCTCGTGCAGCAGCAGCGCGGCCAGCGCGAGACCGAAGAACGGCTGCAGCAACTGCAACTGGCCGACCGCCGCAATGCCGCCCTGCGCCAGGCCGCGATACCAGAACACGAAACCGATCAGCATGCTGAACAGGGCAACGTAGCCGAGCCCGAGCCAGGCCGGCACGCCAACCGCGTCCAGCGATGCCGGCAGCGTCCACGCGGTCATCGGCAGCATGACCGGCAGCGACAGGACCAGCGCCCAGCTGATGACCTGCCAGCCCCCGAGCCGGCGCGAGAGCCGCGCACCCTCGGCATAGCCCAGACCGCACACCCCAATCGCCGCCAGCATCAGCATGTCGCCCGGCAGCGATGCCGCAATGCCGCCCAGCAGCGCATAGCCGATGACAAAGGCACTGCCGAGCATCGAGAACAGCCAGAAGGCCGGCCGGGGACGCTCGCCACCGCGCAGCACGCCAAAGATCGCCGTGCACAGTGGCAGCAGCCCCACGAAGACCATCGAGTGCGCGGACGTCACGTGCTGCAGCGCCAGCGCGGTCAGCAGCGGAAAGCCGACCACGCAGCCCAGCGCCACCAGCACCAGCGAGGGCACATCGCCTGCCGCCGGGCGACGCTGCCGCAGGACCAGCAGCAGCGCCAGCCCGAGCAGGGCGGCGATGCTCGCCCGGGCACAGGTCAGGAACACCGGATCGAGATCCCTGACCGCGACCCGCGTCGCCGGCAATGAGCCGGCAAAAATCACCACCCCGATAAACCCGTTTATCCAGCCACTCGTCGTCTTGTCCACAGCCCGCCCCTTTCAGATTGGGCTCAAGTAGAGCATGGGGCTGCCGGCTTACCCAGATACAATCCAGTACAATTCAAAAGAACTGTTATCCCACAGCAAGCAATACAGTCAGGAATGAAATGACGCCACACAGCACCCGGATCGATGTCGTCATGCACGCGATCCGGACCGGCATCGCCTCCCGCACCTACCTGCCGGGAATGCGGTTGCCTTCCGTCCGGGCGCAGGCAAAGGCCATGCAGCTTTCGGTCTCGACCGTCGTCGAAGCCTATGAGCGCCTTGCGGCCGAAGGCATCATCTGCCCGCGGCCGGGCTCGGGATTCTATGTCACCGGGCCGGCGGCCCCGCTGGCGCTGGCGGAGATCGAACCCAGACAGGACAGGGATGTCGATCCGCTGTGGATTTCGCGGCAATCGCTTGAAACGGATGCCGGCATACTGAAGCCCGGCTGCGGCTGGCTTCCCGCCTCGTGGATGTACGAAGCGGGAATGCGCCGCGCGCTGCGGGCCATGGCGCGCGCCGACACGGTGGAGCTTGCGGAATATGCCACGCCGCCCGGCCTGCCGGCGCTGCGCCTGTTCCTCGCCCGGCGGCTGGCCGCCACCGGCATCGACGTCCCCGCCGAGCAGATCATGCTGACCGAATCCGGGACCCATGCCATCGACCTGATCTGCCGCTTTCTGCTGGAACCGGGCGACACCGTACTGGTCGACGACCCCTGCTACTTCAATTTCCGCGCCTTGCTGAAAGCGCACCGGGTCAAGGTCGTCGGCGTGCCGTACACGCCGGCCGGGCCGGATGTCGAGGCCTTCGGCGCCGCCCTGCAGGCGCACTCGCCCCGGCTCTACATCACCAACTCCGGCATCCACAACCCTACCGGCGCCACGCTCACGGCAGTCACGGCGCACCGGCTGCTGAAGCTGGCCGACCATTCGGACCTGGTGATCGTCGAGGATGACATCTTTGCCGATCTCGAAACCAGCCCGGCACCGAGACTGGCGGCCTTCGACGGGCTCGGCCGCGTGATCCATATCGGCAGCTTCTCCAAGACCATCTCGGCTTCGTTGCGCTGCGGCTACATTGCAGCGCGGGCAGACTGGATCGACGGCCTGACCGACCTCAGGATCGCCACCAGCTTCAGTGGCGGACGGCTGGCCGCCAACATCCTGCTGGCGGCGCTGACCGACAGCGGCTACCGCAAGCACATGGATACGGTGCGGCTGCGGCTGGCGGAAGCCATGGACCAGACCCTTCCACGGCTCGAAGCGCTCGGCATCACGCCCTGGCACGTTCCCCGGTCCGGCATGTTCCTCTGGTGCCGGCTGCCGGCCGGCGCCGAGGCGCCCGCCGTGGCCCGTGCCTGCCTGCAGGAGCAGATGGTGCTGGCACCGGGCAACGCATTCAGTCACTCGCCGGATGCCGGTCGCTACCTGCGCTTCAATGTGGCACAGTCGATGGATGGCCGGGTCTTCGAGGTACTGGCACGGGCACTGCGCGGATAGCGGGCTGCGCGTGCGCTCACGGTGGCCGGCACCGGGCGCAGGGCAACAAAAAAGCCCTGCAGCGACGCAGGGCTTTCTACATTCACCAACGACTCAGGAAGCGGCCTGGATATTGCTGGCCTGCTTGCCCTTCGGACCCTGGTTGACCTCGAAGGAGACGCGCTGGCCTTCCTTCAGGGTCTTGAACCCGTTCATGTTGATGGCCGAGAAGTGGGCGAACAGATCTTCCCCACCGTCATCCGGCGTAATGAAACCGAAACCCTTGGCGTCGTTGAACCACTTTACGGTACCAGTTGCCATCTGAAACGTTTCCTTGCTTATATGTTGCCTAACCGGGTGACGCACCCATTTACGTGTGTCATTCGAAGCCAGACATGACGGCGTTGCACGGCGTCAAGCCGATCGCTTCATCGACCACCGCTAAACTTTCTACGCGAGTACGATGTTACCGTCAAGCCATATTGCATAACTTCATCAGCGCTTGAAAAAGGTCCCCGGCGGGACAAAATTGAAAGCATAGTGCTGTGAGAAAGTCCGTCGTATGCCTAACCAGCACCAACCCGGCACAGAGCTGGCTCCCGAGCGGACCCGCCTTGCGCCTCCGCCCATGTACAAAGTGGTTTTGCTCAACGACGATTTCACGCCAATGGATTTCGTGATAATCGTACTGGAGCGCTTTTTTCATATGGACCGGGAACATGCGACCCAAGTCATGCTCAAAGTGCATACAGAAGGTCGCGGTGTGTGCGGCGTCTACAGCAAGGATGTCGCCAGTACCAAAGTGGTCCAGGTAACGGAATACGCCAAGGTGCACCAGCACCCGCTACAGTGCGTGATGGAGGAAAACCAATGATCGCCCAAGAACTCGAAGTCAGCCTCCACATGGCGTTCATGGAGGCGCGCCAGAAACGGCACGAGCTGATCAGCGTCGAGCACCTGCTGCTCGCCATGCTCGACAACCCGTCGGCCGCGGAAGTGTTGCGCGCATGCAATGCGAACATCGACCAGTTGCGTCGGCAGCTGGCCGAGTTCATCGACCAGCACACCCCGACCGTTCCCGGTACCGAGGACGTCGAAACCCAGCCCACGCTGGGCTTCCAGCGCGTGATCCAGCGCGCCATCCTGCATGTCCAGAGTTCCGGCAAGAAGGAAGTGACCGGCGCGAACATCCTGGTCGCCATCTTTGGCGAGAAGGACTCGCACGCGGTGTATTTCCTGCACCAGCAGAACATCAGCCGTCTCGACGTGGTCAACTACATCTCGCACGGCATCACCAAGAACAAGAGCAGCGACGCCACGCCGGCACGCGGCGCCGCCGCGCCTGCCCCCGAGGGCGAAGCCGAGCAGGAAGCCGAAGCGACCGCAGCCGGCGGCGCGCTGGAAAACTACACCCAGAACCTGAACCAGCTGGCCCAGGCCGGCAAGGTCGACCCGCTGATTGGCCGCGACCACGAGCTTGAGCGCGTGATCCAGATCCTGTGCCGCCGGCGCAAGAACAACCCGCTGCTGGTCGGCGAGGCCGGTGTCGGCAAGACCGCCATCGCCGAGGGGCTGGCCCGCCGCATCGTCAGGGGCGAAGTGCCGGACGTGCTGTCGCAAGCCACGGTGTACTCGCTGGACATGGGCGCGCTGCTGGCCGGCACCAAGTACCGCGGCGACTTCGAGCAGCGGCTGAAGGCAGTGATCAAGCAGCTGGCGGACGACCCGCACGCGATCCTGTTCATCGACGAAATCCATACGCTGATCGGCGCCGGTGCGGCCTCCGGCGGCACGCTCGATGCATCCAATCTGCTGAAGCCGGCGCTGTCGAACGGCAGCATGCGTTGCATCGGCGCCACGACCTACACCGAGTATCGCGGCATCTTCGAGAAGGACAATGCGCTGTCGCGCCGCTTCCAGAAGATCGACGTGGTCGAGCCGACGGTCGAGCAGACCATCCAGATCCTCAAGGGGCTGAAGTCACGCTTCGAGTCGCACCACGGCGTCAAGTACACCGTGGCGGCCCTGACGTCGGCGGCGGAGCTGGCGGCGCGCTACATCACCGACCGCCACCTGCCCGACAAGGCGATCGACGTGATCGACGAGGCCGGCGCTGCGCAGAAGATCCTGCCGAAATCCCGGCAGAAAAAGGTGATTTCCAAGCACGAGATCGAGGAAATCATCTCCAAGATCGCCCGCATCCCGGCCAAGACGGTCTCGAACGACGACCGCAATGCCCTGCGGACCCTCGACCGCGACCTGAAGAACGTCGTGTTCGGTCAGGACCAGGCCATCGATGCGCTGGCTGCGGCCATCAAGATGTCGCGCTCCGGACTCGGCAACCCGCAAAAGCCGATCGGTTCGTTCCTGTTCAGCGGCCCGACCGGTGTCGGCAAGACCGAGGTCGCGCGTCAGCTTGCCTACACACTGGGCATCGAGCTGATCCGCTTCGACATGTCCGAATACATGGAGCGCCATGCAGTCAGCCGACTGATCGGCGCCCCGCCGGGCTATGTCGGCTTCGAGCAGGGCGGCCTGATGACCGAGGCCATCAGCAAGCACCCGTACTCGGTGCTGCTGCTGGACGAAATCGAAAAGGCGCACCCGGACATCTTCAACGTGCTGCTGCAGGTGATGGACCACGGCACGCTGACCGACAACAACGGGCGCAAGGCCGATTTCCGCAACGTGATCATCATCCTGACCACCAATGCCGGCGCGGAAAACCTGAGCAAGGGCAGCATCGGCTTCACGTCGACCAAGGCGGCCGGTGACGAAATGGCCGATATCAAGCGCCTGTTCACGCCGGAGTTCCGCAACCGGCTGGATGCGATCATTTCGTTCAAGACGCTGAACGAGGACATCATCCTGCAGGTGGTGGACAAGTTCCTGATCCAGCTCGAAGCGCAACTGGCGGAGAAGAAGGTGGAAGTTCACTTCACCGAGCCGCTGAAGAAGCATCTGGCCAGCAAGGGCTTCGATCCGCTGATGGGCGCGCGGCCGATGGCGCGCCTGATCCAGGACACCATCCGCAAGGTGCTGGCCGACGAGCTGCTGTTCGGTCGCCTGGCCGACGGCGGCAGCGTCACCGTCGATCTCGACCAGGAGGGCGGCGTGGTGCTGCTGTTCGACGAACCGGAAACGAAGAAACCGCAACCGGCCCCGGCGGCAGCAATCTGATCGATCCTGCAGTGCAACAGAAAACGCCCGGCAAGCCGGGCGTTTTCGTTCACGACACCAGTGGCAGCAGATAGCCTTCATGGCCAAGCAGCCACAACTTGATGTCGAGCCGCTCGCCGTCCTGGCGATGATCGAAGCCGCCGAGCCCGCGCGCGGCCAGCACGCGATGACAGGGCACCAGCAGCGGCAGCGGGTTGCTGCCGCACGCCTGGCCGACCGCCCGCGCACTCGACCCCAGCTGCACCGCCAGCTCGCCGTAGCGCAGCACGCGGCCGGCCGGAATGGCCACCAGCGCCGCCCATACCCGCTGCTGGAACGGCGTGCCACCGCGCCGTTGCGGAACGCTGAACGTTGCTGACGGGTCGCTGAAGTAGTGTTCCAGCTCATGGCAGACCTGGATGGCCAGTTCGCCCCGTGGCGGCTGCACGGCGGTCGGCGCCGGCAGGAAATCGAGCCCGGTCAGCACGGCGCCATCGTCACGGATGCCGAGCCGGCCGCCCCAGGGAGCGGGTATCACGGCGCTGTACATGCAGGCCTCCTTCTCGCTGTGCATGGTCTGGACAAACAAAAAGCGCGAACTGAGTTCGCGCTTTTTGTTCGCTGCATCGCCATCGACGGATCGACGGCGCCGGCATTACGCCGCCGGTTGCACGCGCTTGGTCAGCTTTTCCTTGATGCGAGCCGACTTGCCCGAACGTTCGCGCAGGTAGTACAGCTTTGCACGGCGGACATCACCACGACGCTTGACGTCAACGGCGACGACCAGCGGCGAGTAGGTCTGGAACGTACGTTCCACGCCTTCGCCCGACGAGATCTTGCGCACGGTGAACGCGCTGTTCAGACCGCGGTTACGCTTGGCAATGACCACACCCTCGAACGCTTGCAGACGTTCGCGGTTGCCTTCCTTGACCTTCACTTGCACCACAACGGTGTCACCCGGGCCGAAGGCGGGAATGGTTTTGTCGAGGCGGGCGATTTCTTCCTGCTCGAGTTGCTGAATCAGATTCATGGTTAACTCCTGTTGTTTTCCGGGGCTTGTTCCTGCTGGTACTGAGCCAGCAGCCGAGCCTCCTGTTTACTGAGCTGCTTGTTCGCCATCAGGTCGGGCCGTCTTTCGAGGGTCCGCCCCAGCGACATTTTCAGTCGCCATTTGGCGATTTCGGCATGGTTGCCCGAAAGCAACACATCCGGTACGCGCTGGCCGTCGTATTCCTCGGGCCGCGTGTAGTGCGGACAATCGAGCAGTCCGGTCGCGAACGAGTCCTGCTCGGCGGATTGCGCGTCGTTCAGCACGCCGGGCAATCTGCGCACGATCGAATCGATCAGCACCATGGCGGGGAGTTCCCCGCCGGACAGTACGTAATCGCCGATCGAGATTTCCTCGTCGATTTCGCGTTGAATCAAGCGCTCGTCCACACCTTCGTAGCGACCGCACAGCAGCACGATACCCGGCGTCGCCGCCAGTTCGCACACTCTGGCATCCGTCAGCGGCCGGCCTTGCGGAGACAGGTAGATGACCCTGGGCCGCTCGACCCCCAATGCCTGCTGTCGCCGCCGCGCGGCATCGAGCGCCTGCGCCAGCGGGTCCACCAGCATGACCATGCCGGGCCCACCGCCATACGGACGGTCATCGACCGTCTTGTAATTGTCGGTGGCGTAGTCGCGCGGGTTCCAGGCCTGAAAGCCCCAGATGCCCTGCTCGACTGCCCGTCGCGTCACACCGTGCTGCGTCACCGCGTCGAACATCGGCGGAAACAGCGTGACGACATCGATCTGCATCAGTAGTCGCGTTCCCAGTCCACTGTCAGGCGCTTGCCCGGCAGGTCGACATCAAGAACATAGACGCCGACAAACGGAATCAGGTGCTTGGTATCGGTGTCGCGGACGACGATGACGGCGGACGCACCGGTCTCGAACAGGCTTTCGACCTGCCCGAGCGACTCGCCAGCCCGGTTGAACACCGCCAGACCGACCAGGTCGTTCCAGTAGTATTCGCCGTCGGCGGGTGCAGGCAACTGCGCCCGCGGCACGGCCACCTGACAGCCGCGCAGGCCAAAGGCCACATCGCGGTCGTCAACGCCTTCGAGCTTGGCGGTAATGCCCTTGTTCTGGGCTGCGCCTTCCTCGAGGCGGTATTCGCGCCACTCGCCGTTACGTCCCAGCCACCAGACCGGGTAGTCGAACAGGCTGTCATCGAACTCGGTGTCGGCATGCACGCGCAACCAGCCGCGAATGCCGAAAACGCCGGAGACATACCCCATGACGACCAGATCTTGTGTATCCACTAATGCCGAACCTTGCTGCAATTCAATTCAATTCGAAATCAGGTTGCCTGAATCAGGCAGCCTTTTGTTGCTGGAGCAGCTTGGCGACAGCATCGCTCACTTGGGCGCCGACGCTGGTCCAGTGGTTCAGACGGTCCAGGTTCAGACGCACGCGTTCGGTGCCTTCGGTCGCGACCGGGTTGTAGAAACCCACGCGCTCGATGAAACGGCCGTCGCGGCGATTACGCGAGTCGGTAACGACCACATTGTAAAACGGACGGTCTTTGGCACCGCCACGGGCAAGACGAATCACAACCATT
This sequence comes from Microvirgula sp. AG722, assembly GCF_003269145.1. Classification (NCBI taxonomy): domain Bacteria; kingdom Pseudomonadati; phylum Pseudomonadota; class Betaproteobacteria; order Neisseriales; family Aquaspirillaceae; genus Microvirgula; species Microvirgula sp. AG722. The sequence goes on from NZ_QLTJ01000001.1 coordinate 325,563, forward strand.
GAGTTGCCTCTTTCTAAAAAACCGGGTGAACGTGAAACAGCGGATTTTACTGGGTTTTTCCGCTCAGAGGCAAGCAGAAGACGTACGTGTCGTCAAGCGGTGGCTTTGGCCTTGCTGGCCTCGTCCAGCTGGACCGTGCACAGGGTCAGGGCACGATCCTCGGGATGCGGCTCGATCTTGAAGCCCAGCTTGTGCATCAGCTTCAGCATGCCCTTGTTGCTGGCAAGCACTTCGCCATACATGCTCTTGAGGCCCTGCTCGTGCGCCGCGGAGAAAATCGCCTGCATCATGATCGGCCCGATCCCGCGCCCCTGCCATGCATCGCCAACCACCAGCGCGAACTCGCAAGTCTCGTTGTCCGACTCGGTAAAGTAGCGCGATACCGCCAGTTGCTCGACTTCGCGCCCCTCGACTTCACGCATCATGACGAAGGCCAGCTCGCGGTCGTAGTCGAGCTGGGTGAAGCGGACCAGCAGCTGCTGCGACAGCTGCTTGATGCTCGACATGTAGCGGTTGTAGCGGCTCTCCTCCGACAGCCCGCGCACGAAGGTCTGCTGCATCTCGGCGTCTTCCGGCCGCATCGGGCGGATGGTGACGATGGTGCCGTCGTTGAGCTTGGCGCTGTGGACGCGGTCGCTCGGATACGGCATCACCGACATGTGCGAGTAGCGGCGCGCGCGCTTGGCCTTGCGCACCACGACCCGCGCATCGAGCGCGATCACGCCGTTCTCGTCGGCAATCAGCGGATTGACGTCCATTTCGTACAGCTCGGGCAGCTCGCAGACCATTTCCGAGACGCGCAGCAGCACCTGGGTCAGCGCCATCATGTCGATCGGTGGCATGTTCTTGAACGCGCCGAGGATTTTCGACACCCGGGTGCGCGCAATCATCTGCCGCACCAGGTAGTCGTTCAGCGGCGGCAGCGCCAGGCTGGTGTCGTCCAGCACCTCGACGGCAATGCCACCCATGCCGAAGGTCACCACCGGACCGAACGACTCGTCGTGGGTCACGCCAATCATCAGTTCGCGGCCATAGCGCGGGCGGGTCATCGGCTGGACCAGAATGCCGTTGATGACCGCATCCGGCCGGTTCAGCCGCGCACGCTGCAGGATGGCATCGAACATTGCCCGCACGGCCGCTTCGGTGCGCAGGTTCAGCTCCACGCCACCGACATCGGACTTGTAGATGATGTCCAGCGAGTCGATCTTCAGCACCACCGGATAGCCGAGTGCCTGCGCATGAGCGACGGCCTCGTCGGAATCGTGCGCCAGTCGCGCCTCGTTGACCGGGATGTTGAATGCGGCCAGTACCGCTTTCGACTGCTGTTCGGACAGCACGGTGCGGCCTTCGGCCAGCGCTTCCTGGATGATCTTGCGCGCCCGGTTCGGGTGGGTCGGCACTTGTGCCACGTATTCGAGCGGCCCCGGCGTCTGCATCAGCAGCTGCTGGTTGCGGTGGAAGGTCGCCAGCGCGCGGAACACCTCGACGGCGAACTCCGGCGCGTGGAAGTGCACGATGCGGTTCTGCACGAACAGCGCACGGCTTTCCGCCACCTTGGTGTCGCCGAGCCAGCACAGGAACAGCGGCTTGTGGATTTCTTTCTGCAGTCCGACCATCAGCTGGGCGGTGGCAAAGTGATCGGTACCGATCTGCGGTGTCAGGATGGTCAGCACGCCGTCGACGCCGGGGTCGTCCAGACAGGCCTTGACCGCCGTGCGGTAGCGGGCCGGGCTGGCGTCACCGATGATGTCGACCGGATTGCGCCGCGACCAGTTGACCGGCAGCACATCGTTCAGCAGCTTGATGGTGTCCTCGGACAGCGTGGCCAGTTCGACATGATTGGCGCGCGCGCTGTCGGCGGCGAGAATCCCCGGCCCGATGCCGTTGGTCACGATGGCCAGCCGGCCACCCTGCACCCGGTAATTGGCCGCCAGCACCCGCGCGGCGGTGAACAGCTGGGCGATGGTGTTGACCCGCAGCACGCCGGCCCGTTCCAGTGCGATGTCATAGACATCCTCGCTGGCGACCAGATGGCTGGAATGGGTGACGCCGGTCAGCGGCGCATCGTCGCGCCGCGACTTGATGACCACCACCGGCTTGGTACGCGCGGCCATGCGCAGCGCGCTCATGAAGCGGCGGGCGTCATGCAGGTGATGGACGTGCAGCAGGATGCCCTGGGTCTGCGGGTCCACCACCAGATAATCGAGGATTTCACCGAAGTCGAGGTCGACGCTGTCGCCCATCGAGATCACGCTGGTAAAGCCGATGCCCTTGGCGTCGGCCCAGTCGAGCATTGCCGCGCACAGCGCCGACGAATGCGACACCAGCGCCAGGTTGCCGCTGCGGACGCGTCCGGAATAGTTGCTGGCGTTCAGGCCGATGACCGGCCGCATCAGACCGAGCATGTTCGGGCCGAGCACGCGGATGCCGTAATGGCGGGCAATCGACACCGCCTCCTGCATCACTTCGCTGGACAGCGGGTCGGCGTCGGCGAACTCCTTGGCCAGCAGCACCGCCTTGACGCCTTTCTTGCCACAGTCCTTCATGATGCCCGGCCAGCTGCGCACCGCCGTGGTCACCACGGCCAGGTCGACCGGTCCCTCTATCGAGCGCACCGAACTGACGGCGGCCATGCCGCCGACCACGCGGTGGTTGAGGTTGACCGGATACAGCTTGCCCTTGAACCCGCCGGCCATCAGGTTTGTGAATACCGCCTGCCCCACCGAACCCGGCGTTTCGCTGGCCCCGATGACGGCAATGTGTTTGGGAGAGAGCAGTGGCGTGAGGTAGTGCGGCTTCATGGTGATCCTGATAGGCGGACTTGCGTTATGGGGCTCAACAGTTTCAGTGGCGTCGGGCGCCTGCCCGGCTGATTGAAAGGATCGTGAGTGTGGCGGCCTGCCTGTTTGTCCAACACTCGCCGCGTCCGGACAGGGCCTGGGCCCCGGTATCCGGACGGATGACGAACATGCACAATGCCAGCCGCCGCGACATCATGCCAGAGCATCATTACTGCAATATGGCCTGACAGCGCTTGCGCGCCGTCAATTGTCCGGCGCCCGTTCATGCATATGGGCTGCAGCGCTGTGGTTTTTTTGATAATGTTTTCCGGTTTTGTCCGTCCGGACGGCCGTGCATGGGCGCTGGCGGCGAACGTCCGCCCGGCCAGACGGTCTGACTTCTGCATTCGATTCACTAGCTGCCGGCGCCTGCGCCGGCCGGAGAGTAGCACCATGACCCGCGTTGTCACGCTGGCACACTATTACACCCAGCCCGAAGTCCAGCAGATGGCGGACAAGGTCGGCGACAGCCTGGAGCTGTCGCTGTACGCCCGTGACGCCGAAGCCGACATCATCGTGTTCGCCGGTGTCCGCTTCATGGCCGAAACCGCCAAGATCCTGAACCCCGGCGCGACCGTGATCCTGCCGGACAGCGGCTCGACCTGTTCGCTGGTCACCCAGACCGATGTCGGTGCCCTGGCGGCCTGGCGCGCGCGCTACCCGGACCACGTGCACGTGTCGTACATCAACTCGTCGGCCGAGCACAAGGCGCTGTCCGACTGGATCGTCACCAGCCGCAACGTCGACGACATCATCGCCGACCTGTACAGCCAGGGCAAAAAGGTCATTTTCTCGCCGGACCGCAATATGGGCGCCTACCTGAACTTCCAGTACGGCTACGACATGCCGCTGTGGAGTGCGGTGTGCGAGGTGCACGACAAGTTCAACGAAGCGGCGCTCGACGAGGCGTTTGCCGCCATCGACGGCAAGGGCACCCGCTTCCTGATCGCCCACCCGGAAAGCCCGCTGCCGGTGCTCAAGCGCGCCGACTACATCGGCTCGACCTCCGGCATGCTGAACTGGGTCAGGGATTACGCCGGCGACCCGTCCGCCGTGCTGTTCGTCGCCACCGAGGACGGCATTCTGTACAACATGCATCAGGCGCGCCCCGATCTGGACCTGCGCCAGGCGCCGATCTATACCGGCTGTCAGTGCAACTCCTGTCCGTACATGAAACTGAACACGGTTGACGCCGTGCGCCGCGCGCAGGCGGGCGCCGGCACGGTCATCGATTACCTGACGCCGGCACAGATGGATGCCGCCCGTCTGCCGATCGAACGCATGCTCGAATTCAGCCAGCAGCGCTACCGCGCCTGATACAGGTCATGGCGGCGCGGAACCGGGGCCGGTCCCGCGCCATCAATAGCTGCAGCGGGGGTTCTCTTGCCGGCCGGGACGGTTACAATCGGACAAGTTCAATTCGAGGTTCCGCATGAAATTCCTGCTCAGCAATGACGACGGCTACTTTGCACCCGGTATCGAGGCACTGGCGGCGGCGTTGCGCCCGTATGGCGACGTGACCGTGGTCGCGCCGGAACGGGACAGGAGCGGGGCCAGCAACTCGCTGACACTGGACCGTCCGCTGTCCCTGCGGCGTGCCCCCAACGGTTTTTACTTCGTCAACGGCACGCCGACCGACTGTGTGCACCTGGCGGTCACCGGCATGCTCGACAGCATTCCCGACATGGTGATCTCCGGCATCAACCACGGCGCCAACATGGGCGACGATACCGTGTACTCCGGCACGGTCGCCGCGGCGACCGAAGGTTTCCTGCTCGGCGTGCCGTCGATCGCGGTGTCGCTGGTCAGCAAGCCCGGCGCCTGGCTGGACACGGCTGCCCGCGTGACCCTTGATCTGGTCGAGCGGCTGATCGAACAGCCGCTGTCCGAGCCGACGCTGCTGAATGTCAATGTGCCCGACCTGCCGTACTCGGCGCTGAAGGGCATGAAGATCACCCGCCTCGGCCGCCGCCACCATGCCGAGCCGGTGGTCAGGAGCGTGAATCCGCGCGGCGACACCGTGTACTGGGTCGGCGCGGTCGGCCCGGCGCAGGATGCCGGTCCGGACACTGATTTCCACGCGGTGAAGAACGGCCATGTGTCGGTCACGCCGCTGTCCATCGATCTGACCTCGCATCGCCAACTTCCCGGACTGACCCAATGGCTGACCCGCTGAGCCTCGCCCCGGGCGGGGGCTACGGCATGACTTCCGAGCGCACCCGCCGGCGCATGATCGACCGCCTGCGCGAGAACGGCATCCGTGACGAACGCGTGCTGGCGGCCATGTACGAGATTCCCCGCCACGTCTTCGTCGATCCGGCGCTGTCGTCGCGCGCCTACGACGACACGTCGCTGCCGCTCGGTCACGGCCAGACCATTTCCCAGCCATGGACCGTGGCGCGCATGAGCGAGCTGCTGCTTGCCGACGGTCGCCAGCCGCAAAAGGTACTGGAAATCGGTACCGGCTGCGGTTACCAGACCGCCGTCCTGGCCCGGCTGATCCGCGAGGTCTACTCGGTCGAACGGATTGGTGCCCTGCTCGATCGCGCCAGAATGAACTTGCGCACCGTTAAGCTGGTCACACCCCGGTTGGTGCACAGTGATGGCCGGCTCGGTCTGATCGAGGCCGCACCGTTCGACAGCATCCTGATGGCCGCCGCCGCACCGGCGCTGTCCGAGGAACTGATCAACCAGCTTGCCCCCGGCGGCCGGATGGTCTTGCCGATCGGCAACGAGCAGGAACAGTATCTGTGGGTGGTCGACAAGACCGCACACGGGGTCAACCGGACCCGCTACGACGCGGTCAAGTTCGTCCCGCTGCTGCCAGGCAAGTCCTGAGCCTCCCACCCGCCGCGAACGGTCCGGCAGAATGCACCGGCACGGGAAAAGCCGCCATTGCTGAATCCCGATTTAGTGCTGGACATTTGCCCAATTCGCCCTTACACGTATCAGCCCAAAAGATTCTATGCACGGCGCACACCCTATTTTGAAACGAATTGCATTGATTATCGGCAGTGTCACGCTGCTGGCAGCCTGCTCGTCGATGACGCAGCCCGCCGCACCGGTCGTCCAGTACGGCGGCCGCGCGGCGACCACCAGCGCGCCGGCGCCGGCCCCGGACACCGGCGCCAGCAGCTCGGATGTCTACGCGGTCAAGCCGGCCGAGCGCATTGCACCGATCAGCGGCAGCCGCACGTCGACAATCTCCGCCCCGGCAGCGAACGCCTCCGACGCGCCGGAGTCCTATACGGTCAAGCCCGGTGACAACCTGTTCCGGATTGCATTGAACAATGGCCTCGGCTACCGCGAACTGGCCGAACTGAACGGCATTGGCAATCCGGCCGACATCAAGGTCGGCCAGGTACTGAAATTGCGTGCCTCCGAACAGGGGGCCAGCCCGACCCCGCACACGCCGGCAGCAACGGCAGCGGCCGAGGTGCCGGCAGAGACCGCCAGCGCGTCGTCAGCCCCCATCAGCAGCGGCAATGGCGAGTCCAGGCAGTACCCGAAGGCGATCAAGCTGCCGTATGGCGACAATGCCGCCACCCGGCTGGCACAGTTGAGTGAAGGCCAGAACGGCAATGGCGCGGCGGCTGTCGCCAGTGCGCCGGCCAGAACGGCGCCGGAAGAACACAAGGCGGCGGCCGACAAGCCGGCGGCAGCCACGACGCCCTCCCCGGCAGCGGCAGCGGGCGATGAACAGGTGGCCGGCGGCTGGCTGTGGCCGACCGATGGCAAGATCGCTGGCCGCTACAACGCGACCAGCAAGGGACTGGATATTACCGGCAAGAGCGGACAGACCATCGTCGCGGCGGCCGACGGCAAGGTTGTCTACAGCGGCAGCGGACTGCGCGGCTATGGCAAGCTCGTCATCATCAAGCACAACAAGACCTTCCTCTCCGCCTACGCGCACAACAGCGCGCTGTCGGTGAAGGAAGGCCAAGCCGTGAAGAAAGGGCAGAAGATCGCCGAAATGGGGAATACGGACGCCGACCAGGTGAAGCTCCACTTCGAGATTCGCCGCTACGGCAAGCCCGTAGACCCCGAAAACTATCTGGCCAAACGCTAGTAGCTGGAGACTGACCGACTCCGGACTGCGTGGCCAAATGAGGGGAAACGCATGGACAGCAACGAAACCGACCGCCTGGAAGAAAACCTGGACGACATCGCGGAAGCACAAGAAGAAGCCAGCGATGCGGACGAAGAAGAAGCCAGTACCCCCGCCTACGAGGAGATCGCCGATGTCACGCAGATCTACCTCAACGACATCGGCAATAACGCGTTACTGACGCCGGATCAGGAGCGTGCGCTTGCCCGCCGCGTGGTACAGGGCGACTTCGAGGCGCGACAGCGCATGATCGAGCACAACCTGCGCCTGGTGGTGAATATCGCCAAGCATTACATCAACCGCGGCATGGCCCTGCTCGATCTGATCGAGGAAGGCAATATCGGTTTGATGCATGCGCTGGAGAAATTCGACCCCGAGCGGGGTTTCCGCTTCTCGACCTATGCGACGTGGTGGATTCGCCAGTCGATCGAGCGCGCGATCATGAACCAGTCGCGAACCATTCGCCTGCCGGTCCATGTGATCAAGGAGCTCAACGTCTACCTGCGTGCCTCGCGCCATCTGGAGAGCCAGATCGGCCGCGAGCCGACCGTGGAAGAAATTGCCCACATGGTCGGCAAGTCGCCGGACGAGGTGCGCCGGGTGATGAGCCTGAACGAGCGCATGGCATCACTGGATGCGCCGCTGGACATCGACCCGATGCTGACCATCGGCGAGTCGATTCCGGACGAGCAGCACGAAGAGCCTGACGTCCAGCTGCACAGCAATCAGGTCACCCGCTACGTGCGGGCATGGCTGAAGCAGCTGACCGACAAGCAGCGCATGGTCATCGAGCGCCGCTACGGGCTGAACGGCTACGAGATCTGCACGCTGGAGGAACTGGCCGAAAGCCTGAACCTGACCCGGGAACGGGTGCGCCAGATCCAGATCGAAGGGCTGGAAAGCCTGCGCCGCATCCTGCGGCGCAAGGGCGTGACCAAGGACATGCTGTTCTGATTGCGTCCACGTACGTCACTCCGGGTCGCCGCCGGCCTTCAGCCAGCGGCGTTCCGGAGTGTCAGCCTGCACTGATCGCCCGCACGGCGATCAGTGATTTCCGGCCTTGATCAGGCGCGCGGCGTCCAGCGCGTAATAGGTCAGGATGCCGTCGGCACCGGCACGCTTGAAGGCCAGCAGACTCTCCATGATGCTCTTGTCACGATCGAGCCAGCCGTTGAGGATCGCCGCCTGCAGCATCGCGTACTCGCCCGATACCTGGTAGGCGAACGTCGGCACGCCGAACTGGTCCTTGACCCGGCGAATGACATCCAGATACGGCATGCCCGGCTTGACCATGACCATATCGGCACCTTCGGCCAGATCGGCAGCCACTTCCTGCAGGGCCTCGTCGCTGTTGGCCGGGTCCATCTGGTAGGTCTTCTTGTCGGCGCGTCCCAGGTTTGCCGACGAGCCCACCGCGTCGCGGAACGGGCCATAGAAACACGAAGCGTACTTGGCGGCATAACTCATGATGCGGACGTGGATATGGCCTTCGGCCTCCAGCGCCTGGCGCATCGCGCCAATGCGGCCGTCCATCATGTCGGACGGCGCGACCACGTCGACGCCGGCCGCGGCATGGCACAGTGCCTGGCGAACCAGCACTTCGGTGGTCACGTCATTGATCACGTAGCCGTTTTCGTCGATCACGCCGTCCTGGCCATGGGTGGTGTACGGGTCGAGCGCGCCATCGGTGATGATGCCCAGCTGCGGGAACTCGCGCTTCAGCGCGCGCACGACGCGCGGCACCAGCCCGTCCGGGTTGTAGGCCTCGGCACCATCCAGCGACTTGCCGTCCTCGATGACCGGGAACAGCGCCAGCGCCGGTACGCCGAGCGACACCGCCTCTTCTGCCGTGCGCAGCAGCAGGTCCAGGCTCTGGCGCTTGACGCCAGGCATCGATTCGACAGCCTGTTCGCGATTCTGGCCGTCCAGCACGAAGACCGGGTAGATCAGGTCATTGGCAGTCAGCACGTTTTCCCGCATCAGGCGACGGGAGAAATCGTCGCGGCGCATGCGGCGCGCGCGCCAGGCCGGGAACGGGCGGTCGATCGGGGTCATTACGCTTTCCTCAGTTTTTTTTCAGTAAACGGATCATCGTGCACAGCGTCAGGACCAGCTTGGCGCCGATGAGCAGGATCCAGAACCAGGTGTTTTCGAATACGGTCATATCCGGTTCGCATGGCAACGAAAGTATACGCCCGGGGACCTTAAGCGGCGCTGTGGGCGGCGGTTTCGATGGCGTTCGCAATCTCGCGCGCCCAGCGGGCGGCCAGCTCGGCATCATCGGCCTCGACCATCACCCGGACGACCGGTTCGGTGCCGCTCGGCCGCAGCACGACCCGGCCGCGTCCGGCCAGCGCCTGTTCGGCTGCCGCCATCGGCGCCACGGTCGCCGGCTTCCAGTCGGTCCCCTTCTGCACCCGGACATTGATCATGGTCTGCGGGAACGGCTGCCAGTCACGGCAGATGGTCTCCAGCGACGCATCCAGCGTTTTCATCGCAGCGAACACCTGCAGCGCCGACACGATGCCGTCGCCGGTCGAGTGTTTGTCCAGGCACAGGATATGGCCGCTGGCTTCGCCGCCGAGCAGCCAGCCGCGCGCCTTCAGCATTTCCAGCACATAGCGGTCACCGACCCTGGAGCGGGCGAACTCGATGCCGCGGTTCTGCAGCGCCAGTTCCATGCCGAGGTTGGTCATCACCGTGCCGACCACGCCGCTGCCCTGCAGTTCGCCGCGCTGCATCCGCGCCCGTGCGATCACGTAGATCAGCTGGTCGCCGTCATACACGCGGCCGGCATTGTCGACCATGATCAGCCGGTCGCCGTCACCGTCCAGCGCCACGCCGATATCGGCGTCGTGCTGCAGTACGGCGGCCTGCAGATGGCGCGGGTGGGTCGCACCGCAGCCGTCGTTGATATTGAAGCCGTTCGGGGCGGCGCCGGTGGCGATGACCTGGGCGCCGAGTTCGTGGAATACCGACGGCGCGATGTGATAGGTCGCGCCGTGTGCGCAGTCAACCACGATGCGCAGCCCGCGCAGGTCGAACTCGTTCGGGAACGTGCTCTTGCAGAATTCGATATAGCGGTCGGCAGCCGTGTCGATGCGCTTGGCGCGGCCCAGTTCCCGCGACGGTTTGGTGTCCATCGGTGCATCGATCAGCGCTTCGATTTCGGCTTCCAGCGCATCGTCGAGCTTGTTGCCACCAGCGGCGAAGAACTTGATGCCGTTGTCCGAATACGGGTTGTGCGATGCCGAGATCACCACGCCGGCATCCAGGCGCAAGGCCCGGGTCAGGTAGGCGATGCCCGGCGTCGGCAGCGGGCCGGTCAGCCGGACATTGACCCCGGCCGCCGTAAACCCGGCCTGCAGTGCGGCTTCGAGCATATAGCCGGAGACCCGCGTGTCCTTGCCGATCAGCACGGTCGGATGCGGGCTGTCGGCCTTGACCAGTACCCGCCCGGCCGCATAGCCGAGCTTGAGTACGAAATCGGGGCTGATCGGGTGCTTGCCGACTTCGCCGCGAACACCATCGGTACCGAAATACTTGCGTTGCGCCATGAGTTTCTCCGGATGCGGGCTGGCCGCACGGGGGGTAAGGGAAAGTAGGAAACGACCTAGCCGGCGGCCCGGGTCGCGCGCCAGACCGCCAGCGCTTCGCAGGTTTCACGCACGTCGTGCACGCGCAGAATGGCCGCGCCACGCCCGGCGGCGATCAGCGCCCCGGCCACGCTGGCACTGACTCGTGCCGCGGGCTCGGCAATGCCGGTGACCGCACCGAGCATGGTCTTGCGCGACAGCCCGGCCAGAACCGGCGCGATGGTCGCAAAGCGGTCCAGATGTGCCAGCAGCGCATAGTTGTGGTCGACGGTCTTGCCGAAACCGAAGCCCGGGTCGACCAGCAGCCGCTCGCGGCCGATGCCGGCAGCGATGCAGACGGCGACCCGTTCAGTCAGGTAGGCCTGCACTTCGTCGACCACGTCGCGCTGATAGGACGGATCGTGCTGCATGTTCTGCGGCTCGCCCTGCTTGTGCATCAGGCACACTGCGGCGTCGCTGCCGGCCAGCAGCGCCACGGCGCCGTCGTCCTCCAGCGCCGCCACATCGTTGATCAGATCGACACCGATCGCGAGCCCGGCCTGCATCACCACCGTGTGCCGCGTATCCAGCGACAGCGGCACGCCGATGTCGCGCAGCCGTTCCAGCAGTGGCAGCACCCGGTCCATTTCCTGCTGGACCGTTACCGGCGCCGCATCCGGCCGGGTCGATTCGCCCCCGATGTCGAGGATGTCGGCGCCGTCGCGCACCAGCTTCAGTGCATGGTCAAGCGCCTGGTCCGGCCGCGCATGGCGACCGCCGTCGGAAAAGGAATCCGGTGTGACATTGACGATGCCCATCACCAGCGGACGTTCGAGCGACAGCGTGAAGCGGCCGCAGTGCAGAGTATTCATAGGCAGTAGGGAAAGGCTAAATGAAAACGCGACAGCCAGGCTGTCGCGTCATTATCCACTGAATTTCGTACCCGGTCTCAAACCGGGCAGCCCGTCAGGACTAGATTTCCTGTGCCGGCGTGGAACTCGGCGCCGGGGTCGGGCCGGCCGGCGGCGTCGGGCTGCTGCCGCCGACACTGGCGGTCGGCTTCGGCGGCCGCGGCGGCTTGCCGTCCATGATGTCGTTGATCTGCTCGGCGTCGATGGTTTCCCATTCCAGCAGCGCTGCAGTCATCGCCTCGACCTTGTCGCGGTTCTCGTCGAGCAGCCGGCGCGCCAGCGCATACTGCTCGTCGATGATGCGGCGGATTTCCTGGTCGACCTTGCGCATCGTGTCTTCGGACATGTTCTTGTGCGTGGTCACCGAGCGGCCGAGGAACACTTCACCCTCGTTGTCGCCATAGACCATCGGGCCCAGCGCATCGGACATGCCGTAGCGGGTCACCATGTCGCGCGCCATCTGCGTCGCACGCTCGAAGTCGTTGCTGGCGCCGGTAGTCATCTGGTTCATGAACAGCTCTTCGGCGATCCGGCCCCCGAACAGGATGGCAATCCGGTCCATCAGGTAGCCACGGTCGTAGGCAAAGCGGTCCTGTTCCGGCAACTGCATGGTCACGCCCAGCGCGCGACCGCGCGGGATGATGGTGACCTTGTGCACCGGGTCGGACTTCGGCAGCAGCTTGGCCACCACGGCGTGACCGGACTCGTGGTACGCGGTGTTCTTCTTTTCCTCGTCGGTCATGACCATGCTGCGGCGCTCGGCGCCCATCATGATCTTGTCCTTGGCGGATTCGAAATCTTCCATGTCCACCAGTCGCTTGTTGCGACGCGCGGCAAACAGCGCGGCCTCGTTGACCAGGTTGGCCAGGTCGGCGCCGGAGAACCCCGGCGTGCCGCGGGCAATGATGTCCGGCGCCACGTCGTTGGCGATCGGCACCTTGCGCATGTGCACGTTCAGGATCTGTTCGCGGCCGCGGATGTCCGGCAGCGGCACCACCACCTGGCGGTCGAAGCGGCCCGGGCGTTGCAGCGCCGGGTCCAGCACGTCCGGACGGTTGGTGGCGGCGATGACGATGACGGTCGAGTTGGTGTCGAAACCGTCCATCTCCACCAGCAACTGGTTAAGCGTCTGTTCGCGTTCGTCGTTGCCACCGCCGAGGCCGGCGCCACGCTGGCGACCGACCGCGTCGATTTCATCGATGAAGATGATGCACGGCGAATTCTTCTTGGCGTTCTCGAACATGTCGCGAACGCGCGCCGCACCGACACCGACGAACATTTCGACGAAGTCGGAACCCGAGATCGAGAAGAACGGCACCTTGGCTTCGCCGGCGATGGCCTTGGCCAGCAGCGTCTTGCCGGTACCCGGGCTGCCTGCCAGCAGGATGCCGCGCGGCACGCGGCCGCCGAGGCTCTGGTAGCGACTCGGGTCGCGCAGGTAGTCGACGATTTCCTTCACCTCTTCCTTGGCCTCGTCGCAACCGGCGACATCGGCGAAGGTGATGGTGTTGGTGTCCTGGTCGAGCATCTTGGCGCGGCTCTTGCCGAAGCTGAACGCGCCGCCCCGACCGCCACCCTGCATCTGGCGCATGAAGAAGACCCAGACGCCGATCAGCAGCAGCATCGGGAACCAGCTGATGAAGATATTCATCAGCATCGACGGTTCCTCATCCGGCTTGGCCTGGAAGCGGACGTTGTTCTTGATCAGGTCGTCGACCAGTTTCGGGTCGTACGGCGCGTAGGTGGTGAACGCGCCGCCGCCGGTGAACTTGCCTTTCAGCCATTGTCCGCGCAGCGGATGGCCTTCGATGGTCACGCTCTGCACGCGCCCCGACTCCAGGTCACTGATGAACTGCGAATATTCGACCAGGTTCTGCGTGTCCTGACGCTTGCTGAACTGATTGAACACAGTCATCAGCACCAGACCGATGATCACCCAGATGGCGATGTTCTTGCCGATGTTGTTCAAGTGAAGGCTCCTTTACGCCACTGGGCGCACGCCAGCTTTCAAAGCAAAGATGATTCGATTGTAATCATGAGCTAGTGGCCTGTCAGCGCAAACCCTTGCCCAATAGGTATATTTCTGTCGATCGGTCCCGCGACGCTTTTGGCTTGCGGGACACAACCTGGGTAAAGCTGCTTCTCATTTCTGCCAGGTAAGCATTGAATTCGCTGCCCTGGAAGACTTTGACGAGGAAATGACCACCCGGTTTCAGATGCTGCCGGGCAAATTCCAGCGCCAGTTCGCACAGATACGCGGAGCGGGCCTGGTCGGTCGCACTCATCCCCGTGATGTTGGGGGCGATATCGGAAATCACAAGATCAAGCGGACGTCCGTCCAGCAACGCCTCGAAGCGTGCCAGCACCTCGTCCTCGCGAAAGTCGCCCTGGATGAAGTCTACGCCAGGAATCGCCGCCATTTCGAGGATATCCAGCGCAAAGATCCGTCCGTGATCGCCGACGATGCGGGCCGCGACCTGGGACCAGCTTCCCGGCGCGCTGCCGAGGTCGGCCACTGTCATCCCCTGCCTGAGCAGCTTGTCCTTTTCATTGATCTCCAGCAGCTTGTAGGCGGCACGCGAACGGTAGCCATCCTTCTGGGCCTGATGGACCCAGTGATCGTTGACATGCTCGTGTAGCCAGGCCGCACTGGTCTTGGATCGGGCCATACCGTAAAATCACCTTTTGAAACCGCAATTTGCAGAATATGAAAATCGAACTGACGCCGGAACAACGCCAGCATCTCAAGGGTCTGGCCCACAACCTGAACCCGGTCGTGATGATCGGCAACAACGGGTTGACCGACGCCGTGGTCCGCGAGATCGCCATCAACCTCGACGCGCACGAGCTGATCAAGATCCGCGTACTCGGCGATGAGCGCGAAGCCCGTCTCGCCATTTACGAACAGATCTGTGACGATCTCGATGCCGCGCCGGTCCAGGTCATCGGCAAGCTGCTGGTGGTCTACCGTCCGTCGGACAAACAGCGCATCGTGCTGCCGGCGGCAAAAAAGCCCCGCGGCCGCTGACTGCCGTCCGGCCTGAGCCATGCCGCAATCCGAAGGCGCAGCCTAACCGCTGCGCCTTTTATTTTGCTTAGATTTGCTTAGAAACGGGACAGCTCAGCCGTGCCGGGTCACAAAAAGCAGCCCCATCAGGCTCTGCACCAGCAGCAGCAGGCTGGAAATCGCCTGCCAGGTGCCAAAGCCGCCGCCGAACATGCCGGTCGCGGCACTGGCCGCGCTGGCCTTGACTCCGACCAGGATCGGCGCAATGGCGAAATGGTTGACCAGCGTGCAGGCAAGCATGCCGACAATCAGCCAGAAGCCGCCGTCACGCATGCCGGCCAGCCCCTGCCGCCACAGCCAGTCGATCAGCAGCACCAGGCCGCAGACCAGGCCGATCCAGCCCATCACCCCCAGCACATGCCAGGTGATCGCTCCGGCCGCTCCGCGCTCCAGGCGCGTGAACAGCACCGGCGCCACGATCAGGCCAATGGCCCAGATGCCGCCGATCCACAGGGTCTGCGCCACGCGGCGCAGCCAGTCCAGTGTTCCATCCATCGCCATCCCTCCGCTTGCGGCCAGGATCAGGACGTCAGAGGTATTTGACGTCGAGCACTTCGTATTCGCGGATGCCGCCCGGCGCGACCACTTCGGCCACGTCGCCGGCTTCCTTGCCGATCAGGGCACGCGAGATCGGCGAATTCACCGAGACCTTGCCCAGTTTGATGTCGGCTTCGTCGTCGCCGACGATCTGGTAGGTGACCTGGTCATCGCTTTCCAGGTCGACCAGCTGCACGGTGGCGCCGAACACGATGCGGCCATCGGCATCGAGCTGCGCCGGGTCGATGACCTGCGCGTTGGACAGCTTGCTTTCCAGATCGGCGATCCGGCCCTCGATAAAGCCCTGGCGTTCCTTGGCGGCGTCGTATTCGGCGTTTTCCGACAGGTCGCCGTGGCTGCGCGCCTCGGCGATGGCGGCGATCACTTCCGGACGGGCCACGGACTTCAGGTTCTGCAGTTCGTTCCGGAGCTGCTCGGCGCCAAACTTGGTCAACGGCACTTTGATCATTTCACTCATCCTCCTTCTCGTCCGTCCGGCACCCGCGGTGCGACGGTCGCGACATAAAATGCAAGCCGCCGTCACGGGGACGGCGGCTTCTCTCGATTCAATCGGTTGCCGACGATTCTAGCGGCAAACGCCGGTCAATCCAAGCGTTTGCCAACGTCATCGTCATTGCGGCCGATTCAGCCCTTCAACTGGGTGTGCAGATCCTGCAGCGGATAGACGTCCAGCGCCTGGCTCTCGCTGAGGCCATGCGCCACGGCGCGCGCACCGGCCAGCGTGGTATAGAACGGCACCCGGCCCTGCAGGGCACTGGAACGGATCGACTGGCTGTCGATGATGGACTGGCGCTTTTCTTCCACGGTGTTGATCACCATGGCGATTTCACCATTCTTGATCATGTCGACCACGTGCGGACGACCCTCGGTCACCTTGTTGACCCGCTGCACACCCATGCCGGCGTCGGCCAGCACCCTGGCCGTGCCGCGCGTCGCGCACAGGCCGAAGCCGGCCCGCTGCAGTTCGCGCGCCACGTCGACGATGCCGTGCTTGTCGCCGTTGCGGACCGAGATGAACACCTTGCCCGATGTCGGCAGGCGGTCGCCGGCCCCCATCTGCGCCTTGACGAAGGCTTCGGCAAAGTTGCGGCCGACCCCCATCACTTCACCGGTGGACTTCATTTCCGGCCCGAGGATGGTGTCGACGCCCGGGAACTTGATGAACGGGAACACCGCCTCCTTGACCGCGGTGTACGGCGGCACCACTTCGCCGGTGATGCCCTGCTCGGCCAGCGTGATGCCGGCCATGCAGCGCGCGGCCACCTTGGCCAGATCCCGGCCGGTCACCTTGGACACGAACGGCACGGTCCGCGAGGCGCGCGGGTTCACTTCCAGCACGAAGATGGTATCGCCCTGGATCGCGAACTGCACGTTCATCAGCCCGACCACGTTCAGCGCCCTGGCCATGGCCACGGTCTGGCGGCGGATCTCGTCCTGCAGCGCCGGGAACAGGCTGTACGGCGGCAGCGAGCACGCCGAGTCGCCGGAGTGCACCCCGGCCTGCTCGATGTGCTGCATGATGCCGCCGATCACCACGTCCTTGCCGTCGCCGATCGCGTCCACGTCGACTTCGATCGCGTCGTTCAGGAAGCGGTCGAGCAGCACCGGGCTGTCGTTCGATACCTTGACTGCTTCACGCATGTAGCGTTCGAGGTCGGCCTGTTCGTGGACGATTTCCATCGCCCGGCCGCCCAGCACGTAGCTCGGGCGCACCACCAGCGGATAGCCGATCTCGGCCGCCAGCCGCAGCGCGTCCTGCGGATTGCGCGCAGTGCGGTTGGCCGGCTGCTTCAGACCGAGGTCCTGCAACAGTTTCTGGAAGCGCTCGCGGTCTTCGGCGGCGTCGATCATGTCCGGCGAGGTGCCGATGATCGGTACGCCGTTGGCTTCCAGCGCGCGCGCCAGTTTCAGCGGCGTCTGGCCACCGTACTGGACGATCACGCCCCACGGCTGCTCGACATTGACCACTTCCAGCACGTCCTCGAGCGTCAGCGGCTCGAAGTACAGCCGGTCCGACGTATCGTAGTCGGTGGACACCGTTTCCGGGTTGCAGTTGACCATGATGGTCTCGAAGCCGGATTCGCGCAGGCTCAGCGCCGCATGCACGCAGCAGTAATCGAACTCGATGCCCTGGCCGATACGGTTCGGGCCGCCGCCGAGCACCATCACCTTGCGCCGCGACGTCGGCCGCGCTTCGCACTCTTCCTCGTAGCTCGAGTACATGTAGGCGGTGCTGGTGGCGAACTCGGCCGCGCAGGTGTCGACCCGCTTGTAGACCGGACGGACGCCCAGCGCCCAGCGGTGCTGGCGCACCACGCCCTGGTCGACGCCGAACAGCGCCGCCAGGCGGCGGTCGGAGAAGCCCTTGCGCTTCAGCGCGCGCATTGCGCCGGCATCCAGCGTGCCGAGCGTGCGGCCGGCCAGTTGCTGTTCATCGCGGATCAGGTCCTCGATCTGCACCAGGAACCACGGATCGATGCGGCTGATGCCGTACACCTCGTCGACCGACAGGCCGGCACGGAAGGCATCCGCGACGTACAGCAGCCGGTTCGGGCCCGGCGCGCCCATTTCGGCACGGATGGTGTCCAGGTCAGTGGTCTGCGGGTCGAAGCCGGCCAGGCCGGTTTCCAGGCCGCGCAGCGCCTTGTGCAGCGATTCCTGGATCGAACGGCCGATGGCCATCACTTCGCCAACCGACTTCATCTGCGTGGTCAGGCGGTCGTTCGCCATCGGGAACTTCTCGAAGGCGAAACGCGGAATCTTGGTGACCACGTAGTCGATGGACGGTTCGAACGAGGCCGGGGTCGCGCCGCCGGTGATGTCGTTTTTCAGTTCGTCCAGCGTGTAGCCGACCGCCAGTTTGGCCGCCACCTTGGCGATCGGGAAGCCGGTCGCCTTCGACGCCAGCGCCGACGAGCGGCTGACGCGCGGGTTCATTTCGATCACGATCAGGCGGCCGGTTTCCGGCTCGACGGCAAACTGCACGTTGGAACCACCGGTATCGACGCCGATCTCGCGCAGCACCGCGAGCGACGCGTTGCGCATGATCTGGTATTCCTTGTCGGTCAGCGTCTGCGCCGGGGCAACGGTAATCGAGTCACCGGTATGCACCCCCATCGGGTCGAGGTTCTCGATCGAGCAGATGATGATGCAGTTGTCGGCGCGGTCGCGCACGACTTCCATCTCGTATTCTTTCCAGCCGAGCATGGATTCTTCGATCAGCAGCTCGTGGGTCGGGCTGGCCTCGAAGCCGCGCTCGCAGATGGTCAGGAATTCTTCGCGGTTGTAGGCGATGCCGCCACCGGAGCCGCCCATGGTGAACGACGGGCGGATAATGGTCGGGAAGCCGAGTCCGGCCTGGATTTCCAGCGCTTCGTCCATGCTGTGGGCGACGCGCGAGCGCGAGCACTCGAGGCCGATCTTCTGCATCGCCAGCTTGAACTTGTCGCGGTCTTCCGCCTTGTCGATGGCCTCGACCGAGGCGCCGATCAGTTCGACATTGAACTGTTCCAGCACGCCGTGGCGGGCCAGTTCGAGCGCGCAGTTCAGCGCGGTCTGGCCGCCCATGGTCGGCAGCACGGCGTCAGGACGTTCCTTGTCGATGATCTTGGCCACCATCTGCCAGGTGATCGGCTCGATATAGGTGACGTCGGCCATGTTCGGGTCGGTCATGATCGTGGCCGGGTTCGAATTGACCAGGATGACCCTGTAGCCTTCTTCGCGCAGTGCCTTGCACGCCTGGGCGCCGGAATAGTCGAATTCGCACGCCTGGCCGATCACGATCGGGCCGGCGCCGATGATCAGGATGCTCTTTATGTCGGTACGTTTGGGCATGGCTGCTTCCGCTGAATCTGTAGAAATCTTAATGGATGCTCGCCGTGGCGAGCTTGGCACTGAAGCCGAGGAACATGACACCGACACCGCCGACCACGCCGGATGCCAGCCGCTGCCGGCGACGGAACGCGTCCGCCAGCCGGCTGCCGGCCAGGATCAGCACGGTCAGGTAAGTGAAACTGCATGCCTGCAGGATGGCCGCCAGCGCCAGGAAGGTGACGGCCGGATGCGGATAGGCCGGATCAACGAACTGGATGAAGAACGACAGGAAGAACAGGATGGCTTTCGGGTTCAGCAGGCTGATGACCAGCGCCTTGCGGAACGGCTGCCCGCCCTGCACGGCGGCGGCCGGCGGCGCGATCGGCGCGGCGGGCCTGCCGGCCTGCCGCCAGGCGCGCCACGCGGCGCGCAGCATGTTGCAGCCGAGCCAGGCCAGATAGCCGGCACCGACGTATTTCAGCCCCCAGAACAGCACCGGATAGGCTTTCAGCACCGCTGCCATGCCGGTCGCGGCCAGCGTCATCAGCACGGCATCGCCAACGAACACGCCCAGCGCCCCCTGATAGCCGGCGCGAATGCCGCGCGATGCGGCGACCGACAGCACGTACAGTGAGTTGGGGCCTGGCAGCAGCACGATGAAAATCGTGCCGATCAGGTAGGTGGCGGGATCGGTGATGCCGAACATGCTGTTGTCTCCCCGGGTCCGTCCTAGCGCGTACGCGCTTCGATCAGGCCGATGAATTTGTCGAACAGGTAGGCGACGTCATGCGGGCCCGGGCTGGCTTCCGGGTGCCCCTGGAAGCTGAACGCCGGCTTGTCGGTCAGGGCGATGCCCTGCACGGTGCCGTCGAACAGGCTGCGGTGGGTGACGCGCACATTGGCCGGCAGGCTGGTCTCGTCGACCTGGAAGCCGTGGTTCTGGCTGGTGATCATCACATGGCCGGAATCGAGATCCTGCACCGGGTGGTTGGCGCCGTGGTGACCGAATTTCATCTTGCTGGTCTTGCCGCCGGTGGCCAGGCCGAGCAGCTGGTGGCCGAGGCAGATGCCGAACACCGGCACGCCGCTGTCCAGCAGTTCGCGGATGGCGGCGATCGCGTAGTCGCACGGTTCCGGATCGCCAGGGCCGTTGGACAGGAACACGCCATCCGGGTTCAGCGCCAGCACGTCGCGGGCCGGGGTCTGCGCCGGCACCACGGTGATGTCGCAGCCGCGTTCGGCCAGCATGCGCAGGATGTTGTACTTGACGCCGAAGTCGTAGGCGACGACGCGGAAACGCGGGGCAGTGCTGTCGCGATAACCGCTGCCGAGCTGCCATTCGGCCTGCTTCCACGGATACGCTTCGCTGCAGGACACGACGCGGGCCAGATCCTGGCCGGCCATCGAGCCGAAGCCGCGCGCCAGTTCCACCGCGCGCCCGGCGTCGATGTCGCCGGCCATGATGCAGCCCGGCTGGGCGCCGCCTTCGCGCAGCAGGCGCGTCAGCCGGCGGGTATCGATATCGGCGATGGCGACGGTGCCATTGCGGGTCAGGTAGTCGCCAAGCGACTCGGTGGCGCGGAAGCTGGAATGGATCAGCGGCAGATCGCGGATGATCAGGCCGGCGGCGAACACGCCGCGCGACTCGACGTCTTCGGCGTTGGCGCCGACGTTGCCGATATGCGGGTAGGTCAGAGTGACGAGCTGGCGGGTATAGGACGGATCAGTGAGGATTTCCTGATAGCCGGTCATCGAGGTATTGAACACCACCTCGCCGACCGTGACGCCTGACGCGCCGATGGCGCGGCCGCGGAAAAGGGTACCGTCGGCAAGCGCGAGAATTGCTGGGTGATCGGACACGGGCTGCTCCTGTGTGTGATGCAGAATACGGACGCTAGATGCGCCAAACGGGACAAGCAGGCTCGTCGGCCGCTCATCCCGTTCGGTCAAACCTTCGGATTTTACTGCGTCGCAATATTTTCAATCAAGCGACATGAATGTTTCAATTTGCAAATAAGGTCTTGCGAATATTCTGCAAAACCGCTCTGCATCGATCATTCCGTCGCCATCACCCTGTCATCGCAGGCCGCTAGCGTTTCTCCGCCAGCGCCGCGCGGCGCACCCGCCAGTCCGACAGCGCCAGCCAGGCCTGGGCACGCCGGGTCTCGGCGCGCAGCGCTTCCGGCACATTGGCACCGGCCGGCTGCAACTGGTCGCCATTCCAGCGCAGATAGGCCGGCCGGGTCAGGTTCTGGGCGGCGCCGTCGTCGCTGATGACGATGCCCTGCCCGCCCTCGTCCTGGATAAAGCTGACCGCCGTCGGCCGGCTGGCCGGCGCCAGCAGATTGCGACCGGCCCACCACGACGGCGCCATGCCCAGCGCCTGCGCATACAGGGTCGGGAAAATGTCGCGGTGGCTGGCCCAGGCCCGGGTGTCGACCTTGCCGTGCGGTCGCATGGCCGGCGGCAGGTACAGATAGATCGGCACGCCGTATTTCAGCGGCAGGATGCTGGAGTCCGGGTACTCGAAAATCGAGCGCGAGTTGTGGTCGCCGGTGGCGGTGACAATGGTGTGCGACGCCAGTGCGCTGCCCTTGACCCGGTCCATGAAGCCGCCGAGGCTGTCGTTCGCATACTGGTAGGTTTCCATGATGCTCTGCGCCAGCCGGGTGTCGGCCGTCCGGTGCGCCGGCAGCCGGTTCACGTCCAGCGGCCGCTTCCTGTAGTCGGCCGGCAGCCGGTACGGCGGATGATTGGTCACGCTGAGCGTGAACAGCATCAGCTTCTCGCCCTTGCGGTCGGCCTCGGCCAGCCGCTCGCTGGCGAAGCGGAACATGTAGTCGTCGTCGACGCCCCAGGTGCCGGTGGTCGCATTGGGGAAGCGCTGGAGAATGCGCTGCATGCCGTCCACTTCGTCGAAGCCCTGCACTTTCAGCGAGCGGTCCAGCCCGCGCCAGCTGGCGCTGCCGGAGGTGATGAACACCACCTTGTAGCCGGCGTCCTTGAACGGCTTGACCGCCGAGAACGGGAACGGCTTGTAGCCGTAGCCGCTCTGGGTCAGCGGCGAGATCGGTGTACCGTACAGCAGGCCTTCCAGGCTGGGGAAGGTCCCGTGCTCGATGGAGATCGCGCGCGAAAAGTAATAATCCTGGTCGAAATGCGGCGCCAGCCGGCCGAGCACGTCATTGGCGACCGGGTCCTGCGTATTCAGCAGTTCGCGGCCGAACGACTCCATCAGCGCGAACACCACGTGCGGACGCGGCGCCGACAGCGACGGTTTCGCGAAGGTCGAGACCGAGCGGGCCAGTGCAGCCTCGTCGTCGCCCTGCCAGCCCAGTGCGTGTGCGGCTTCCAGCGGCGTCTTGAAGCCGAAGCGCTTCAGGCCGGCATACGGATCGCGGCCGAGGTCCATTTCCTTGCGGATGCCCCAGGCGGTATACAGCGCCTGCGGGCCGTTCGGCACCGTCGAATTGATGAAGGAGTTGGTCGATACCGCCACATCGGTTTCGCGCAGCGGGAAAGTGCCGAGGCTGCCGCGCGCCAGCAGGGTGAAGCCGAGCACGGTCAGCACCACCATCAGCGCCTGGGCGGGCTTGCCCCAGCCGGCAATGGCCGAACGGCCGCGGCTGCGGCCGGCCAGCCACAGGATCAGCGCGGTGGCGGCCAGCCAGGCCAGCGTGCCGCTGACCACCGGATAGTCGCGCCACACCGTCGACAGGATGGCGCCGGTATCGTCCTCGAACAGCCCGAACACGATCGGATTGATCGGGCTCAGATAGAAACCGAAATAGAAATGATTGACGATCGACACCAGGGTCAGGGCCGCCACCGCCAGCGGCGCATAGACCCGCACCAGCAGTTGATCGAGCAGACGGCGCAGCCCGCCCGGCAACGCCTGGGCCAGCGCCAGCAGCAGCCAGGCCGGCAGCAGCGTCGAGGCGACCCATTTGGCGTCGAAGCGCAGCCCCATCAGCAGGGCATGCAGCCAGTCCTGCTTCAGCGCGGCGGTATCCGCCGGCGCATAGCCAAGCACCAGCCAGACCCGCATTCCGGTCAGGAACACCAGCAACAATACCGCCAGCAGCAGCCCCTGGCGGCAACGCCCCCAGAAACCCGCTTCGGCGGACGACTCAAATTGGTATGTGCGCATTTCCCGGACCAGCGACCAGCGGCATAAAGGCGCGAGTGTAGCAGGCCGCCGGTCGGCAGACCTTGCTCCCCGGACGAAAAAACCGCGTCACCTTGCGGTGACGCGGTTTCAGCCTGTCCATAAACCCCGCCCGCAGCGAAGCGGCGTTTCCCCTGCGGCGGCGGGGATGGAACGGGCAGGATTCAATCAGGCGGACTGCCGTTCTGGCGGCAGTTTCTGTCAGTCCGGCATGCACCGACGCCATTGCTGCCGCCGGTGCCCGCCTTTATGAGCCGACCCGCTCAGAATGCAGCGTCGTCCAGCGCCAGCGCCGAGTCGGCACCGCCAGTGATCGCAGCGGCCAGGCCCGGCACCTGCGGCAGCAGGTGTTCGCCAAAGAAGCGCGCAGTGATCTGCTTGGCGTCGATAAAGGCCGTGTCGGCATCGGCGTTCTGGCGCTGGGCGTCGACCACCAGCGCGGCACGCGCCAGTTGCCAGCCGCCAAGCAGAATGCCCATCAGCTTCAGGAACGGTACCGAGCCGGCGGCCGGGCCCTGCGGCGCGGTGGCGAAATTCGCCAGCACATAGTCGATGCACGCCTCGGCGGCAGCCACACCGGCTTCCAGATGCGCGCGGGTGGCGGCGAACGGCGCGCCCAGCGCATCGAGGCGCGCGGCGTCGCCCTTGACCGCTTCCAGCAGCGCCCGGGCGGTCGCGCCGTTTTCGCTGGCCAGCTTGCGGCCGATCAGGTCCATGGCCTGGATGCCGGTCGTGCCTTCGTAGATCGAGGTGATGCGCGCATCGCGGTAGTACTGCGCTGCGCCGGTTTCCTCGATAAAGCCCATCCCGCCATGCACCTGCACGCCGAGCGAGGTGATTTCATTCGCCTGTTCGGTGTTCCAGCCCTTGACGATCGGGATCAGGAAATTGACCAGCGCCTGGTTGCGCGCCTTTTCCGCCGCCACCGGGTGATGGGACGCACGGTCCAGCGTCGCGCCGGCCAGATAGGTCAGCAGGCGCTGCGCTTCGATCTGGGCGCGCATGGTCATCAGCATGCGGCGCACGTCCGGGTGACGGATGATCGCCGCCGGTGCCGGATTGGGGCTGCCGAGTTCGCGCGACTGCACGCGGTCACGCGCATAGTCGACCGCCTGCTGGTACGCACGCTCGGAGATCGCCATGCCTTCCACCGCCACGCCGAGGCGGGCGTGGTTCATCATGGTGAACATGTACGACAGGCCCTTGTTGGCTTCGCCGACCAGATAGCCGACCGCACCGCCCTCGTCGCCGAAGCTCATCACCGCCGTCGGCGAGCCGTGGATGCCGAGCTTGTGCTCGATCGATACACAGCGGGCGTCATTGCGCGCGCCGAGGCTGCCATCGGCATTGACCAGGAACTTCGGCACCACGAACAGCGAGATGCCCTTCACGCCGGCTGGCGCGTCCGGCAGGCGGGCCAGCACCAGATGGACGATATTGTCGGCCATGTCGTGCTCACCCCAGGTGATGAAGATTTTCTGGCCGGTGATCAGGTAGCTGCCGTCGTCGGCCGGTACGGCCCGGGTCTTGACCTGGGCCAGGTCGGAGCCGGCCTGCGGTTCGGTCAGGTTCATGGTGCCGGTCCAGATGCCGGCACACATGTTCGGCAGATAGACCGCCTGCAGTTCGGCATCGGCATGATGGGCCAGGGCCTCGATCGCGCCGAGCGTCAGCAGCGGTGCCAGGCTGAACGACAGGTTGGACGCGCACCACATTTCCTCGGTCGCCATCGCCACCAGCGCCGGCAGCCCCTGGCCACCGAATGCCTGCGGCGCGCGCAGACCGCCCCAGCCGCTGTCGCGGAACTGGGCATACGCCTCGCTGAAGCCTTCGGCGGTGGTCACCGCGTAGTCGGCCCAGACGTTGCCCTTGTCGCCGGCACGGTTGATCGGGTCCAGTACGCCTTCGGCAAACTTGGCGGCTTCGTCCAGGATCGCATCGGTCAGTTCGACGTTGCAGTCCTCATAACCCGGCAGGGTGCAGACGGCGGTCAGTTCCGCCTGTTCCAGCGCGAAGCGGATCTCTTTCAGCGGGGCCTGATAGCTCATGATGTACTCCTTTGTTTCTCGTCTGTTCGGGATGCCGGCCGTAATCGGCGGCAAAAAGGCGGCGACCCGGTCCGTTACCGGACAGGGTGGCGCCGCCTCGTGAAATCGGGTGGGCAGGGCCTGAGGCCCCGTCCCGACCGGGCCGTCTGTGCGACCCTGGTCATGGTGCTTACTTCGACAGCTCGGCCATCAGCTCCGGCACGGCGGTGAACAGATCGGCCACCAGCCCGTAGTCGGCGACCTGGAAGATCGGCGCTTCTTCGTCCTTGTTGATCGCGACGATCACCTTGGAGTCCTTCATGCCGGCCAGATGCTGGATCGCACCGGAGATGCCGAGTGCCAGGTACAGTTCCGGCGCCACCACCTTGCCGGTCTGGCCGACCTGGTAGTCGTTGGGCGCGTAGCCGGCGTCGACCGCGGCGCGCGACGCACCGACGGCGGCACCGAGCTTGTCGGCCAGCGGCTCGATCACGGCCTGGAACTGCTCGGCCGAACCGAGGGCACGACCGCCGGATACGACGATCCGGGCTGCGGCGAGTTCCGGGCGATCGGACTTGGTCAGCTCCGAACCGATGTGGACCGACAGGCCGGCATCGCTGCCCGCCGCCACGGCTTCAACCGCGGCACTGCCGCCGTCGGCGACCGGCTCGAATGCCGTCGTCCGCACGGTAATGACCTTGATCGGGTCGATCGACTGCACCGTGGCCAGCACGTTGCCGGCGTAGACCGGACGCACGAAGGTGTCGGCCGATTCCACGGCAACGATGTCGGACAGCTGCGCCACGTCCAGCAGGGCGGCCACGCGCGGGGCGAGGTTCTTGCCGAAGGTGGTGGCCGGGGCCAGCACGTGGCTGTAACCGCCACGGGCGATTTCCGCCACGGCCGGGGCCAGGTTTTCCGCCAGCGCATGGGCGAAGGCGGCGTTGTCGGCCGTCAGCACCTTCTGCACGCCGGCCAGCGCGGCAGCCTGGGCGGCCACGGCGCCGACGTTCTGGCCCAGGACCAGCACGTGGATGTCGCTGCCGAGCTTCTGCGCGGCGGCGACGGTGTTGCGGGTTGCCGACTTCAGCGCGGCGGTGTCGTGTTCTGCAATAACGAGGATGGCCATGCTCACAGCACCTTTGCTTCGTTCTTCAGTTTCGCCACGAGTTCGGCGACCGAACCCACCTTGATGCCGGCGGAGCGCTTGGCCGGCTCGGCGAATTTCAGCGTCTTCAGTCGCGGGGCGACATCTACGCCCAGATCGGCCGTGGTCAGTTTTTCCAGCGGCTTCTTCTTGGCGGCCATGATGTTCGGCAGCTTGACGTAGCGCGGCTCGTTCAGGCGCAGGTCGGCGGTGATGACCGCCGGCAGACCGAACTTGACCGTTTCCAGCCCGCCGTCGATTTCGCGGGTCACGGTCACCGATTCCGCCGACAGTTCAACCCTGGAGGCGAACGTGCCCTGGCCGGCACCGATCAGCGCAGCCAGCATCTGGCCGGTCTGGTTGGCATCGTCGTCGATGGCCTGCTTGCCGAGGATCACCAGTTGCGGCGCTTCCTTCTCGACCAGTCTGGCCAGCAGCTTGGCCACGGCCAGCGGCTGCAGCTCGGCATCGGTCTCGACGTGGACGGCACGGTCGGCCCCCATCGCCAGCGCGGTGCGCAGGGTTTCCTCGCACTGCTTGACCCCGAAGGACACGGCGACGATTTCGCTGAGCTTGCCGGCTTCCTTGAGGCGCACGGCCTCTTCGACGGCGATTTCATCGAACGGATTCATCGACATCTTGACGTTGGCGATATCGACATCCGATCCGTCCGCCTTGACGCGGACCTTCACGTTGTAATCGACAACGCGCTTCACGGCGACTAGTGCTTTCATATTCCTCCAGCAGAATTCAGTGAGCGTCGACCGACAGACCGGCGCGGCTCCGCGACTCTCAAACGAGCGTTTGAATTTATACCCGACTTTTTGCTGGCCGACAATCGCATCTTGCGCTGAACGGCCACTCTGACGCATAAGTGGGTACACATGGTAATGTGCTGCATTGCAACATCGCAACTTTTGCCCGACAAACCAACAAAGGAGTAATGGAATGACCCTCTACTTTGAAGACCTGGAAATCGGCCAGTACGCCGAATTCGGCAAGACCATCACCGATGCCGACGTGCTGATGTTTGCAGCCGTTTCCGGTGACACCAACCCGATGCACCTGAATGCCGAGTATGCCGAAGCCACGCCATTCAAGTCGCGCATCGCTCACGGCATGCTGACCGCCAGCTTCGTTTCCACCATCCTCGGCACGCGTCTGCCGGGCGAAGGCACGATCTTCCTGTCAAACAGCTGCAAGTTCAAGGCGCCGGTGCGCATCGGCGACACCGTCAACACCCGCTGCACCGTCACCACCCTGGACCCGGTCAAGAAGCGCGTGACGCTGAAGACCGAATGCCGGGTCAAGGATACGGTAGTGCTTGAAGGTGAGTCACTTGTGATTGCTCCCAGCCGGGGCTGAGCATGATCGACATCATAGACGTCACCGACGCGGTCGGCGCGCTGCTGCGCCCCGATCTGCTGGCGCAGGCGGCCGATGTCCATCGCGAACTGCGGCCGGGACTGCCGGCCGACTACCCGGCGTTCATGGCCGGGCTGTTCGCTGGTGGCGGCCGCATGCTGGTGGCGCTGGATGCGGAACGGCACGTGCTCGGGCTGGCGGTGTGGCGCTGCCACATCAACACCTGGGCCAACGGACCGTTCTTCTATGTCGATGATCTGGTCACCCGGGCCACGCAGCGCTCACAGGGGGTCGGCCAGCAGCTGATCGCCGCGCTCGAAGCCCGCGCCCTCGCCGCCGGTGCCGACACGCTGCACCTGGATTCGGCCACGCATCGCCATGATGCACACCGTTTCTACTTCCGCGAAGGCATGCATATCGCCACCTTCCATTTCGCCAAACCATTGGCGAAATAGGCTGCCGTCGCGCGGTGCAGACAAAAAAACGCCGTCCCCGATACCGGGAGACGGCGTTTTCACGCTGGCTTGCTGCTCAGGCAGTTGCCGTCATGCCGTTGTGGCGCAGCAGCGCATCCAGCGCCGGTTCGCGACCGCGGAAGGCCTTGAACGACACCATGGCCGGCCGCGAGCCGCCAACGGCCAGAATCTCGCGCCAGAATGCCGCGCCGGTTTCCGCATTGGCGCCGCCGTGTTCCTCGAACGCCGCGTAGGCATCGGCCGACAGCACTTCCGCCCACTTGTAGCTGTAGTAACCCGCCGCATAGCCGCCGGCAAAGATATGGCTGAAGCTGTTGACGAAGCGGTTGTACGCCGGCGGGAAGTTCACCGCCACTTCGCGCCGGACCTCGTCGAGCAGCGCACGCCAGTCGCCACCGACCGGGTCGAAGTCACTGTGCAGCAGCATGTCGAACAGCGCGAACTCGATCTGGCGCACGGTGATCATCCCGCTCTGGAAGTTCTTCGCCGCCAGCATCTTGTCGAACAGCACGCGCGGCAGCGGCGCACCGGTCTCGACATGGGCGCTCATGCCGGACACCACATCCCATTCCCAGCAGAAGTTTTCCATGAACTGGCTCGGCAGCTCGACCGCATCCCACTCGACGCCGGAAATGCCGGCCACGCCCGGCACGTCGACCTGGGTCAGCAGGTGGTGCAGGCCGTGCCCGAATTCATGGAACAGCGTGATCACTTCGTCATGGGTGAAGGTTGCCGGCTTGCCGGCCACCGGGGCGGAGAAGTTGCAGGTCAGGTAGGCGACCGGCGTGGTCAGCGTCGCGCCCTTGCGGCGACGGCCGCGCGCATCGTCCATCCAGGCGCCGCCGCGCTTCTGTGCGCGGGCATACAGGTCGAGATAGAACTCGCCGAGCTTGCTGCCGTCCTTGCGGATCTCGAAGAAGCGCACGTCCGGATGCCAGACCTCGGCCCGGGTTTCGGCCACGTCGATGCCGTACAGGGTGCGCACCACGCCGAACAGGCCGTCCAGCACGCGGGCTTCGGGGAAGTAGGCCTTCACTTCCTGTTCGCTGAAGGCGTAGCGCTGCACGCGCAGCTTCTCGGCCGCGAACGACACGTCCCAGGCTTCCAGTGTGTCGAGGCCGAGCGTGTCGCGGGCGAACGCCTCCAGTTCCTCGCGGTCCTTGACCGCGAACGGCCTGGCGCGCGCGGCCAGATCACGCAGGAAGGTGGTGACCTGGACCGGGGTATCGGCCATCTTCGCCGCCAGCGACAGTTCGGCAAAACTGGCGAAACCGAGCATGCGGGCCTCTTCGGCACGCAGCGTCAGCATTTCGCGGATCAGCGGACCGTTGTCCCATTTTTCGTCGCCGAACTCGGACGCGCGCGTCACATAGGCACGATACAGTGTCTCGCGCAGCGCCCGATTTTCGCCATACTGCAGCAGCGGGTAGTAAAACGGGAATTGCAGCGTGATCTTGTAGCCGGCCTTGCCGTCGGTCTCGGCCGCCTCGCGGTACATGGCCTTGACGTCATCGGGCACGCCGACAATTTCGCTCTCTTCGGCGTAGTAGGCAAAGGCGTCGGTGGCATCAAGCAGGTTCTGCTCGAAGCGGGCGTCGAGGTCGGACAGCTTGAGCTGGATTTCGGTAAAGCGCGGCTTCTGCGCTTCCGGCAGCTCGGCGCCGGACAGGCGGAAGTCACGCAGTTCGTTTTCCAGCACCTTGTGCCGCGCCGGACTCAGCTTTGCATACTCCGGCGAGGCCACGAGGGCCTTGAACTTGTCGAACAGTGCCAGGTTCTGCCCGAGTTCAGTGAAGAACGCCGAAATTTTCGGCAGGTTTTCGTTGTAGGCTTCACGCAGCGGCGGCGTATTGACCACCGACTGCAGGTGCGACACCGGCCCCCATACCCGGCCGATGCGCTCGGTCGCGTCGTTCAGCGGTTCGACAAAGGTGTCCCAGTCCGGCGTCGACGTCCCGGCGGTCAGCGACGCCACCACCGCGCGGGCATCGGCCAGCACCTGCTCGACGGCAGGGGTCACGTGTTCGGGGAGAATGGCGGCGAACGGCGGCAGGTTCGGGTAGTCGATCAGCGGGTTGGGTGCGGTCATGGCGGCTTCCTGGCGACGGCGGCATGGCTTTTTTGCCGCGTCACGGTCAACATTGAGAATGATTCACTTCAGATTAGGCAAATGGGGTCCGCATGGAGAAACGCAATATCCGCCGCTTTGACGGCATCACGCCCACCGTTCCCGATAGCTGTTTCGTCGACGACACCGCGCTGGTGATCGGCGACTGCGTGCTCGGCGAGGACAGTTCGGTCTGGCCGATGGCGGTCGTGCGCGCCGACGTCAACGCGGTGCGCATCGGCAAGCGCAGCAATATCCAGGATTTCGCCATGCTGCACGAAAGCCACCGTCGCCCGCCGGAAGACCCGGAAGGCGCACCGCTGGTGATCGGCGACGACGTCACCGTCGGCCATCATGCGACGCTGCACGGCTGCACGGTCGGCAATCGGGTGCTGATCGGCATCGGCAGCGTGGTGCTGGACCGCGCCATCATCGAGGATGACGTGATCGTCGGCGCCGGCAGCCTGGTGCCGCCGCGCAAGCGCCTGCTGTCCGGCGGCCTGTACGTCGGCAGCCCGGTCAAGCGCCTGCGCGACCTGACCGACGAGGATCGCGCCTTCCTGCCGTATTCCGCCGCCCACTATGTCCGCCTTGCGGCCAAACACCGCTCGGGGGAGTAAGCGATGGACTACCTGGCACTGAAACACGCGCACGCCGGACTCGGTTACCTGACCGCGCTGTCGTTCTTCATTCGCGGCCTGCTGATGCTGGCGGGCTCGCCATGGCGCAGTTCGCGCCTCGCCCGCATTGCGCCGCATGTCATCGACACCTTCCTGCTGGTGTTCGGCGTGATGCTGGCCTGGCAGGCGCAGTACAACCCGCTGGAACAGCCGTGGCTGATGGCCAAGATCGTGCTGCTGGTCGTCTATGTGCTGCTCGGGGTCTGGGCGCTGCGCCGCGGCCCGACCCGGTCGCAGCGCAGCATCGCCTTCGTGCTCGGCCTGTTCGTGGTGATGTGGATCATCGCCATCGCCAAGACCAAGATGGTATTGCCGTTCTTCTGACCCGGCGCGCCCCGGCCTAGCGGCCGGCGGCGCTGACCCGGAAACGGCCGGCCAGCAGTGCCAGCCAGCCGATGGTGTGCCGCGTCTGCGCGGCACTGACCGTCAGGCTGTACTGGGCCTTCTGCATCGAGCCGGCCACGGTGCCGATCATGCCGGTCTCGCCGGCATGGGCGCGCCCGGATTCGGTCAGCTGGTCGATGGTCGACAGCAGCGTGCCGACAATCTGCCGGACCTCGGCGTTCTCCCCTGCCGAGGCTTCAGCCAGCGCCAGCCCCTCCTCCAGGTTTTCCATGCCGACCTGCATGGTATCGACCGCATTCTGCGCCTGTCCCTGCACCCGCTCGATCATGCTGCCGATCTCGTGGGTCGACTGGCTGGTCCGTTCGGCCAGCTTGCGCACCTCATCGGCGACCACGGCGAAGCCGCGCCCGGATTCGCCGGCGCGCGCCGCTTCGATGGCGGCATTCAGCGCCAGCAGATTGGTCTGATTGGCAATGCCCTGAATCAGCTCTACCACCAGGCCAATCTCGCGCGTGCTGTCGCCGAGGGCGACGATGGTTCGTGCCGATTCGCCCACGGTTTCACGGATATGCAGGGTACGTTCGCTGACGGCGGCCAGCTGCAGGCGGGCGGCCTCGCGCTGCTGCACCATCGCCGTTTCCATCTGCCCGGCATCACGGCTGGCCTCGTCCAGCGCAAGCAGTTGCTGGGCAATGCCGTCACGAGTGCGTTCCACCGTGCTGAATACCTGCCCGGCCGCCACCACGGCGGCGGTGTTGTGCGCCTCCATGGCCCGGTTGTGGTGTTCCAGCACATGGCTGACCCGCACCACCTGGCCGATAGTGGTGTCGAGATGATCAATCAGGCTGTTCACCCACTGCGCCATCCCGCCGGTTTCGTCGGCCTTCAGCCGGCTGCGGTCGATGCGCAGGGTCAGGTCGCCATCGCCCTCGGCAAGATTGCGCACCATGCCGATGGTGTCTTTCAGCCGCAGCGCCAGTGGCCGGGCGATCACCTGGCGAAAACCGATTGCGCCGAACAGCAGCAGCACGCCATGCACCAGCGCCATGCCCCAGACCGACGGCGACCACTGCGCCTGCACCGCCAGACCGATGATGGCCAGCAGCGCCTGCACCAGAATGAAGCCGCACATCAGCTGGAAGCTGATCGAACGGTAGCGGTAGACCTCTTCCAGATCGGCCTCGCACATCATGCCCCAGCGGTCGGGCGATCCCGGCAGCTGGAACACCATGCCCTTGCCGATCACCGGGATATGGCGGTAATCGGCATAGCCCGGATAGGCCACGAACAGGTTTTGCCCGTTGCGGATGGTCTCGCGCACCCCGGGGTGCAGCCGACCGGTCGCCGGGTCGTTGAACACCAGCTCGAATTCGGTGTGTTCGTGCACCATTACGGTGCCATAGGCGGTGCGCACGCCATCTTTCAGGTTGTCGCCGCTGCTGAAAGTGCGGTCCTCGAAGCGGGAACGCGACAGCGCCGTGCCCGGCGCAATGGTCGGATCGAAGCGCGACTCGACCATGAACAGATAGTTGTCGCCCGACTCGTGGAAGATATGCCCGGCTTCGCGCTGGATCAGGTCACCCAGCACATCGTTCGGCACCCGTGCGCACAGGCAGCCGATGCACTCGCCGTCTCGCTGGACCGGACGCAGGAACAGCAGGGTCACCTCGTCGTGAAAGCGCGACGAGCGCGGCCCCAGCGCCACGGTGTCCGCATCGCAGTACGGCCCGTACAGGAACGGGCGCCCGAGCCCCTGTTCCAGTGCCTGGGCGTTTGGCCCGCTCCGGCCAGTGCGGCCGGGCGCGCTCGACGCCAGCACGCAGTTGTCGGCACCGAGCAGAAACAGCTCCGTCACGTCGGACAGCTCGGCCAGCTGGGATGACAGGGTATCGGCACACGACGCCGGCGGCAGGCTGGCCAGACGTTCGGCCGCCCCGTCCAGGTACTGCCACAGCTGCTCGGTCCACTGGGTCAGCAGGGCCACCCGGGTGCGCGAGAACGCATCGAAAGTGCTCTCGATGGCCGGACAGCGGTCGCGGTTCAGCCAGCAGGCATGGCGCATGGCCAGCTTGCCGGTCCGGCCGGACCACGGCAGCCAGCGCCGTTCGGACGCGCTCAGCGCCATGCGTTCACTGAATTGGCTCATGGCGTTCCATCCCGTTCATGCTCGATATCGTCACACCGCTATGCAATATGCGTACCAAGAATGCCCGCGGGTGAACCGCCCGGCCGGGGTCAGACGATCTCGACCAGCCGCAATTCCAGCGCGTTGAAGTCGTCGGCCAGCTCATTGCCGAACTCGACGATGGTGTCGTCTTCCGGATCATGGTGCCAGTTCAGTGACACGTCGTTGCCGGCCAGCGCTGCCTGGTTCAGGTGGTCGAACAGGCTGAACAGCAGCTTGGTGCTGGAGCTGTTGAAATAGGCCAGCGCGACATCGACGGTAATGCGCGTTTCCTGCAACTGGCCGATGTACTGCACCACGGCGTCGATCAGCGGCTGGTAGAACGAGGCGGCGTTTTCCGGATACGACTCGCCGCGCAGCGACAGACGATGGGTGGAGAAGTCGAAATCGACTTGCGGCGTATAGGCCGTGGCCGGCAGATGGATGGCTTTCATGGGCAACCTCAAATGATGGCTTGCAGGTAAAACATCACATGGCCGGGATGCGCCGGGCTGGCGGCAAACCGGTACTCGATGGGTTCGGCGGCATCGCGGGCGACGGTCAGGAAGCCCAGCCCCGCGCCCTTGCTGGTCGCTTCGTTTTCCGCGCGCAGCGCCTGGCGGTACTGCGCGCGGATTTCCTCGCTGCTCATGCGTCGCAGCGGTTCCAGCCGCGCGGTCAGCCGCGGCACTTCCAGTGCGTCCATCAGGTTGCCGCAGACGATCACGTGCTGGCCGTCACGTTCGCCGACATACAGCGCCCCGTCGCGCAGCTCGTGATCGCGCTGGTCAGGGCTGCCGACGCAGGCGGCCGAGTAGTGGACGATGTTCTGCGCCATCTCGATGAAGCTGGAGAACAGCTTGCGCTGGCGCACGCCGGCCGCGCCCTGCACCGTCAGCCGGGCGCGCAGTGCATCGGCCATCGCGGCGATGACCGGCTGGGAAAAGGTACCGTTGTAGAAAAACACCACCTGATGCTCGGCGGCGAGCTCACGGAAACGGGCAAAATGCTGCAGCATGATCAGTCCGTAGTGGGAAGGGGACGGCGCCATCAGGGCAGCCGGAAACCGAAGACGGTCACGTCGTCGCGGCGGGGCTCGCTGCCCTGCCAGCGGTCGAAGGTCTCGAGCAATTCCGCCTGCTGGGCCGGCAGCGGCTGCTCGCGGCAGCGCAGCAGGGTTTCGCGCAGCCGACGCTTGCCGAAGGCGATGCGCTTGCTGCCGCCGATCTGGTCGATCAGCCCGTCGGTACTCACATAGACCGTCGTGCCCGGCGCCAGCGTCACTTCGCGGTTGTCCCAGCAGTAATCGTCCGGCGTGGCCACATAGCCGACCCCCATCCGGTTGCCGTCCAGCACCTCGAACGCATCCGAGCCCGGCGTCAGCAGGAATACCGGCGTCTTGGCGCCGGCAAAGGTCATGCGCCGGGTCTGGCTGTCGACGAACAGGAAGGCGGTATCCATGCCGTCATCCGACTGCTGGCTGTCGGCGGCGACGACCTCGTCCGCCTGCTGGCCCAGCGAGGCCTTGACCATGCGGTTGATCTCGCCCAGCAGCCCGGCCGGATCGCGCAGATCGGCGTGGCGCAGCACCTGATTCAGCGCACTGGCCATGATCAGGGTCATGAACGCACCGGGCACGCCATGACCGGTGCAGTCGATCACGGCGGCAAAGAAGCCTTCCGGACGACGCACGAAGTAGTAGTAGTCGCCGCCGACCACATCGCGCGGCGCCCAGTGCATGAAGTAGTCGTCCAGCGTCGCCGCCATGTCGCGGCGCGAATGGCGCAGGAACGACTGCTGGATCACGCTGGCGTAGTGGATCGACTCCATCACCTGGCGGTTCTTTTCCGCGGTCAGGTCGGTCATGGCACGCATCAGGTCGACGCCAAGCCCGACCCCGGCATAGCGGTCGTGGTCGGTGACGATAAAGCCGTCATTCAGGGTCTTGTCGCCATTGGCCAGCGCCAGGTACGACAGGTCGGTCAGCGGCGTGTCATGCGCCACCACCAGCGGCGTGTTGTCCATGAAGGCAATGCAGCTCTTGCGGCCGAAAATCTCGCGATGGAACGGTCGCGCCAGGTGGTTCATGAACTGGTTGCGATTGATCAGGCCGATCGGGCGGTCATTCTCGACCACCGGCAGGCCGCTCAGGTGCGGATGGCGGGTAAAGATCGACAGGATGTCGTCGTTGGTCTGGCCCGGGGTGGCGGCCGGCGCCACCGACATCAGGGCAGCAGCGGTCTGGCGGTTGGCAGGGGTCTGGCGCATGGCTAGGTTCACTGCGGCAATGGGATGGACAGGATGGTAGGCAGCGCGTGTTAAATCGCCTTGTCCGTTCAATGACAGGCAGATGAACAGATTCGCGGCAGATACGACATCCGCAAGCCTGTTGGAATTGATGTGACTCAATGGCCCGGCGGGCCGCCTTTGCTACGCTCATTCCCATTTGCCCGCCCGGACGCCAGAACATCCCGCTTATGCGCAAAAAACCCGAACTCGTCTGCCCTGCAGGCAGTCTGCCGGCCCTGAAGGCCGCGATCGATCATGGCGCGGATACCGTGTACATGGGCCTGAAGAACAACACCAACGCGCGCAATTTCGCCGGTCTGAACTTTGACGACAAGTCGGCGCGCGACGGCATCGCCTATGCCCATGCGCGACAGCGCAAGGTGCTGATGGCCATCAATACCTATGCCCAGGCCGGAGAAATGGCCAAGTGGCACCGCGCCATCGACGAAGCGGCCGAACTCGGCATCGACGCCATCATCGTCGCCGACCTCGGCCTGCTCGACTATGCCTCGCGCCGTCATCCCGAACTGCGCCTGCACCTGTCGGTGCAGGGCTCGGCCACCAATTACGAGGCGATCAACCTTGCCCGCGAGCTGTACAACGTCCAGCGTGCGGTGCTGCCGCGCGTGCTGACGCTCGACCAGGTGCGCCACGTGATCGACCATACCGAGGTCGAGATCGAAGTATTCGGCTTCGGCAGCCTGTGCGTGATGGTCGAGGGCCGCTGCCTGCTGTCCAGCTATGCGACCGGCGAATCGCCGAACACCCACGGCGTGTGCTCGCCGGCCAAGTTCGTCAAATGGGAACGGACCGCCACCGGTACCGAAGCGCGTCTCAACGGCATCCTGATCGACCGCTACGGCAAGGACGAGGCCGCCGGCTATCCGACCCTGTGCAAGGGCCGCTTCGACGTCAACGACGAAACCTATTACGCCCTGGAAGAGCCGACCAGTCTGAACGTGCTGGAGATGCTGCCGCAGATCATGTCGATCGGCGTGTCGGCGATCAAGGTCGAGGGCCGCCAGCGCAGCCCGGCCTACGCGGCACAGGTGACCCGCGTGCTGCGCACCGCCATCGACGCCGCCTGGCAGGACGACTCGCGCTTCGTCGTGCGACCGGCGTGGCAGACGGAGCTCGGCAAGCTGTCCGAAGGCCAGCAGCAGACGCTGGGCGCCTACAACCGCCCATGGAAATAATCGCGGCCCCGCCGCCGCGATCTCCCCAACCGGATTCGATGCCCCCCATGAAACTCTCTCTCGGCCCCCTGCTGTTCTTCTGGCCACGCGAAACGGTCATGCAGTTCTACGCCGATGTCTCGCAATGCCCCGACATCGACACCATTTACCTCGGCGAGGTGGTCTGTTCCCGCCGCCAGCAGATCCGCACCGACGACTGGCTCGGTCTGGCACGCGACCTGGCCGACGCCGGCAAGGAAGTCGTGCTGTCGGCACAGGCACTGCTGGAAAGTGAATCCGACCTCAAGCGCCAGCGCAAATTCGTCCAGCATGGCGAGTTCGCCATCGAGGCCAATGACCTCGGCGCACTGAAACTGGCCCGCGATGCCGGCTGCCGGGTCATCGCCGGCCCGCACCTGAATATCTACAACGAGGACACGCTGGCCCAGGTAGTCCGTCTCGGCGCCTTCCGCTGGGTGCCGCCGGTGGAAATGCCGCGCGAGCGCATCGCCGCCGTGCTGGCGACCCGGCCGGCCGGCCTTGAATGCGAGGTATTCGCCTGGGGCAAGCTGCCGCTGGCGTTCTCGGCACGCTGCTTTACCGCCCGCCACTTCAATCTGAACAAGGATGACTGCCAGTTCCGCTGTCTGGAACACCCGGACGGCATGGAACTCGATACCCGCGAAGGCCAGGACTTCCTGACCGTCAACGGCATCCAGACCCTGTCCGGCGGCGTGATGAACCTGTGCGGCGACCTGCCCGGTCTGGCCGACGCCGGTGTCGATATCGTCCGCATCAGCCCGCAATCGCGCGATACGCTGGCGGTGGCCGCCGCGTTCCGTCAGGCCATGGCGCACGGCGCCCCGGCAGCCGGCACCGATCTGGCCGCGCTGGCGCACGCCCCGCTGGTCAACGGCTACTGGCATGGCCAGGCCGGCATCATGCAATCAGGAGCCTGAGATGAGCATTCCCGACATTACCCTGCCGGCCCCGCTCGGCAAACTGGCCCGCAAGCTGCCGCAGCGCCCGCTGTCGATGGCGCTGGTCGCCGCGCTGAACCTGGCCGGCCGGCGCGGCATCCTGCCGGCCGATTCGCTGGAGCTGCTCGAAGAGCGCACCTTCGTGGTCGAGTCCAGCGATGCCGGCCTGACCGCATCGTTCACCGTCCGCAATGGCCAGTTCGTCGCCATTGCCCGGCCGGACACGCCGGACCTGCACTTCACCGCCCGCGCCTGCGACTTTGCCCGGCTGGCGCTGCGCGAGGAAGATCCGGACACGCTGTTCTTCAACCGCAAGCTCGATATCGAGGGCGATACCGAACTGGGACTGATCGTGAAGAACATGCTCGATGCGATCGACTGGAGCGGCACGCCGCTGGCGCGTTTTATCGCCGTGTAAGGGCCTGCCAGAATGAAAAAAGCGCGACAGTGTCGCGCTTTTTCATGCCTGCTGATACCTGGCCTTACTCCGCGTCGCGCCAGGTTTCCTGCATGCCCCACGCCAGCAGCGCCGCCACGACCAGCAGTGCGAAATACGGCCAGAACGCCAGCTGGTAATCAGCCAGCGACGGTTCGGTACTGGCCAGCCAGCGGTTCGGCAGCGCCATCAGCAGCCCGGCGGCAATGAACTTGGCACCGTTGGCGATGGCGGCCGAGGTGCCGATCAGTCGCGGCTCGACCAGTTCGGCCGCGGTCACGAACGACAGCATGTGTCCCCCGGTGGCCAGCCCGATGACAAAGCAGACCACGCCGGCACTGAGCGCCGTCAGCGGCAGGAACAGCAGTGCGGCCATGCCGAGCACCAGCAGCACGGTCATCAGCAGCATCGGCAGCCGGCGCGAGTGCACCGCGTCCGACCAGCGCGCGGTCAGCGGTGCACCGACGGCCAGGCCCAGCCACAACACCGATGTCGCATAGCCGGCTTCGGTCCCGCTCAGGCCATGGGCGGCCAGGATCTTCGGCGTCCACAGCACGCCAAGCGCCAGCAGCAGACCGAACAGTACCGCCCCGGCGATCACGCCGAACCAGACTTGCGGAATGCGGCATACCGACAGGATGTCGTGCAGCACGCCGGTCACGAAACCGGCGACGCCGCCACTGGAGCGAGGCTGAGGCTGCGGGTCGCGCACCACGGCCAGCGCCACCAGTGTCAGTGCGGCACCGGCGCCGGCGGCCCACCACGACATCGCCCGCCAGTCGACATGGGCGAGGGCGGCCTGCAGGCCGGCCTGGCCCAGGGTCGAGCCGATGGCGGCGATGGCCTGCACCATGGCGAACATCAGGCCGAACCTGGCAAAACCGAACCAGCGTCCGCCAAGGAAGCCGGCGCCGACGAAACCGAACGACGAACCGATCGCCACCACCGCCTGCGCCCAGGCCAGCATGGCGAACGAATCGGCCATCGCGAACAGCGCTGCGCCGAGTGCGAAGCAGCCGATCGCCAGCGGCAGCATGATGCGCGCGCCAGCCCGGTCAAGCAGCGCGCCGGAGAACAGCTGGCTGACGGCGAACACCCAGGTGTAGATCGCGCCGAGCGCAACGACGTCGCCCAGTCCGAGCCCGGTATCGCGGGCAAGGTCGCTGTTGACGATGGCATAGCCGGTCTGGAAGTCGAACAGCAGCACGACGAACAGCGTGCCGACGATCCAGTTGGCCCAGGCGACGGGGCCGCCGAGGCGGGGAGTAACGGTCATGGGGAAGACTCTGGCTGGGAGAGAAAATGCAACGCGCCGGACTGGGCCGGCGCGAAAGGGGTATCAGTCGAAGTGGACGCGGTTGTCGTCGAAGCTCTTGATCACCGCGAGCGACTCGACCCGCACGCCGGCATCCTGGACCTTGCTGCGCCCGGGCTGGAAGCCCTTTTCGATGACGATGCCGACCGCGACCGGTACCGCACCGGCCTGGCGGACGATGTCGATCAGCCCGGTGGCCGCCGCGCCGTTGGCGAGGAAGTCGTCGATGATCAGCACGCGCTCGCCGGCACGCAGATAGCGCTTGGACACGCGGACCTTGTAGGTGGCCTGCTTGGTATACGAGTAGACCGACGATTCGTAGGCTTCGCCATCCAGGTTCAGACTCTGGGTCTTCTTGGCGAACACGACCGGGGCATGGTCGAAGTGCGGGCTGGCCGCCACGGCGACGGCAATGCCGGAAGCCTCGATGGTCAGGATCTTGTCGATGGCCTCGCCGTCGAAACGACGGGCGAATTCGGCGCCGATGGCGTCGAGCAGGCGGACATCGATCTGGTGGTTGAGAAAGTTGTCGACCTTGAGAATGTGGCCGTCGAGCAGGCGACCCTCGTCGAGGATCTTGCGCTTCAGGGTTTCCATGGCGGGAGTGGGAAATCGCGTAAAGCGCGCGATTTTACAGCAGCCACCGCTTTCGTGGGCAGGAATGGGATCAATGGCGGCGAAAAGGGCTCATGGCGGTGGGCACCGACAGCCACCGTGGCGTCGGCACACGCCCGACGGGCAGAACCTGTCGTGAGTACCGCAGTCTGGCGGATTGATTGCGCCCGGCCCCTTCCGGCCCCGCCGTCGCGTGGAGACTTCGCGGCGCTCGTCCGTTCTTCGCTACGCGGAATCAGCGCCGTCGCCGTCTGCCCGCAAACAGCCCCAGCACCAGCAGCGCCAGCACGATGACCGGGCCGTTGCCGAGCCGCATGTAGGGTGTCAGCCCGGTGCGGCCCTGCACCGTGCTTTCCAGCACCCCGCGCTGGAACTGCGGCAGGCTGGCGACGACACGACCGCGATGGTCGACCACGGCCGTCAGGCCGGTATTGGTCGCACGAATCATCGGTCGCCCGGTTTCCAGCGCGCGTGCCTGTGCCAGTTGCAGGTGCTGCCAGGCAGCATTCGAGTGACCGAACCACGCCATGTTGCTGACGTTGGCCAGCAGGGTCGCCTCGCGCGCCGGGCCGATCAGCTCTTCGCCGAAGCTGTCCTCGTAGCAGACGTTGAAGGCCACGCGCTGTCCGGCCAGCGTCATCGGCGCCTGGTTGGCGCCGCCCGGGGTAAAGCCGGCCAGCGGCATGTTCATGTAGCGGTACAGCCAGCCGGTCAGCCACGGCAGCGGGACGAACTCGCCAAACGGCACCAGGTGATCCTTGCTGTAGCGCTGCTGCCCGCCGGTCACGCTGACCACGCTGTTGTAGTAGCGGTCGCCATCGCCCCGGTCCGGCACGCCGGACACCAGTTCGGCCCCGCGCGACTCGACCAGCTTGCGCATCGCCTGCAGGTACTCGGGCGGCATCTGGTCGTACATCAGCGGGAAGGCGGTTTCCGGCAGCACGATCAGTTTGCCGCGCGCGGCCACCACCTGCTCCGCATAGACCTGCAGCGTCAGTTCAAACGAGGCCGGGTCCCATTTCATCGATTGCGGGATCGCACCCTGGGCCAGCGACACGGTCAGCGGCGCCCCCACCGGACGGGTCCACTCCACCCGGGCGAACGACGCGCCACCGGCCCACAGCACGGCGACCAGCCCGGTCGACAGTGCCGCCTGCCACGGCCGGCGCACCGTGGTCTGGCTGCCGCCGAGCAGCGACAGCAGCCAGCCGAGCACCGCGCCACTGGACGCCACCGCCCAGCTGACACCGAAGATGCCGAGCACCGGCGCATAACCGGCCAGCGGGCCATCGGGAATCTGCGTATAGCCGAGCGAGCCCCACGGGAAACCGGTGATGAGCCAGCCGCGTACCCACTCGAAGATCGTCCACAGCGCCGGCCAGGCCAGCAGCCAGGCGCCGCTGCGACGGCCGCTGGCCTGGGCCAGCCACGCCGCCAGCGCCGTGGCGACAGCCGGGAACAGCGCCAGCCAGGCCGGCAGCAGCAGGGTCAGCGGACCGGCAAACACCGCCGGCAGGCCGGCAATGTCGTGCAGGCTCAGATAGGTCCAGTAGAAGCTGGCGGTAAAGCCGCTCAGCGCCCACAGATAGGCCAGCACGAAGGCGCGGCCGGGACGGGCGGTGAACACCTGCGAGAACAGGATCGCCAGCAGCGGCAGGACCAGCCAGCCATGTCCGTACGGTGCGAGGGTGGCAGGATAGGCGAGACCGACAAGGCCGGTGAACAGAAAGGGCAGCAGACGCTTCACGGATGGGGTTCAAACAAAAAGGCCGCGCGGCCAGCCGCGCGGCGGATTGCAGACAGGGAATGACGGGCGGGCAAGGTACACCCCTGCCGGCCGCTCATTCGTCGGAAGAAGCCAGAAGCGACATCTGCTCGGGCAGGCGCTCGACCAGCAGCACCTGTACCCGCCGGCTGTCGGCCCGCTGGACGGTGAAGCGCCAGCCGGCAAACTCGACCACTTCGCCACGCTTCGGCAGATGGCCAAATTGCGCGACCACCAGGCCACCGATGGTATCGACTTCGTCATCGGGGAAATCGGTGTGGAACGCCTCGTTGAAGTCCTCGATCTCGGTGATCGCCTTGACCCGCCAGCGCCCGTTGCGGCCGGGGACGATATAGCCCTCGGTCTCGTCGAAGTCGTATTCGTCCTCGATATCGCCGACGATCTGCTCGATCACGTCCTCGATGGTCACCACGCCGGCCACGCCGCCATACTCGTCGACGACGATGGCCATGTGGTTGCGCG
Organism: Microvirgula sp. AG722; assembly: GCF_003269145.1. Lineage (NCBI taxonomy): Bacteria > Pseudomonadati > Pseudomonadota > Betaproteobacteria > Neisseriales > Aquaspirillaceae > Microvirgula > Microvirgula sp. AG722. Next base: position 367,972 of record NZ_QLTJ01000001.1, read on the forward strand.
TCTGGCGGAACTCGCGCAGCAGCACGTTCAGGCGCTTGGATTCGGGGATGAACACCGCCGGCCGCAGGCTGTCGCGCAGGTCGAAGCCGGCCGGATCAGCGAAGTACTGCAGCAGTTCCTTGGCCAGCAGGATGCCGATCACCTCGTCCTTGCTGTCGCCGATGACCGGGAAGCGCGAGTGCGCGCACTCGAGCACGAACGGCAGGAAGGTCTCGACCGAGTCGTCGACCTGCACCACGTCCATCTGGCTGCGCGGGATCATCACGTCGCGCACGGCCAGCTCGGACACGGCCAGCACGCCCTCGATCATCGACAGCGCTTCGGCATCGAGCAGGTTGCGCTCGAAGGCGGAATGCAGCAGCGTCACGAGTTCCTTGCGGTCCTCGGGTTCGCGCAGCAGCATGGCGGACAGGCGTTCCAGCCAGCCGGGTTTGTGACTACTACTGGGGTCGTCCATAAGCGGGGTTCAACGCTCCTCGGCGTAAGGGTCGGGGTATCCCAGGCGGGCCAGGATGCGGGTTTCGAGCGACTCCATCGCTTCCGCTTCCTCGTCCGACTGGTGGTCGTGGCCCTGCAGGTGCAGGACACCGTGCACGGTCAGGTGGGCATAATGCGCTTCGATGCTCTTGCCCTGCTCTTCCGCCTCGCGCGCCACCACCGGCGCGGTCAGCACGATGTCGCCGAACAGCGGCAGGCCGGCGATGCTGTCCTCGCCCTCGCTCAGCGCAAAGGTCAGCACATTGGTCGCGTAGTCCTTGTCGCGGTACTGGTGGTTCAGCGCGCGGCCTTCTTCTTCATCGACCACGCGCAGCGACAGCTGCGCACGGCGGGTGTTGCCGAGCGCGGCGCTGATCCAGCGCGCAAAGGCCGACGGCGACGGCGTGCCGGGCGGACAGACGCTGAGTCCGACATCGAGGTCGAGTTGTTTCGGGGCGGGACGGAAGCGTGTCCTGGCAAGTTTCATGCGTGTCTTTCTTCTGCTGCGTCGCCGGTTTCGTTCCAGCGGTCATAAGCGTCGACGATCTTCTGCACCAGCGGATGGCGCACGACGTCTTCGCTGTTGAAATGGTGAAAGGCAATGCCGCGCACATTGCTGAGAATGCGTTCGACCTCGACCAGCCCGCTCTTCTGGTGCCGGGCCAGGTCGATCTGGGTCACGTCGCCGGTCACTACCGCGCGCGAGCCGAAGCCGATGCGGGTCAGGAACATTTTCATCTGTTCCGGGGTGGTGTTCTGCGCCTCGTCGAGGATGATGAAGGCGTGATTCAGCGTCCGGCCGCGCATATAGGCCAGCGGCGCGATCTCGATCAGGTTCTTCTCGAACAGTTTGGCCACCCGGTCGAAGCCCATCAGGTCATACAGCGCGTCGTACAGCGGCCGCAGATACGGGTCGACCTTCTGTGCCAGATCGCCGGGCAGGAAGCCAAGCTTCTCGCCGGCCTCGACCGCGGGACGGACCAGCACGATGCGCTTGACCGCGTCGCGCTCCATCGCGTCGACCGCACTGGCGACCGCCAGATAGGTCTTGCCGGTACCGGCCGGGCCGATGCCGAAAGTCACATCGTGATTCTGGATGGCACGGATATAGACGTTCTGCCCCGGCGTGCGGCCGAACAGGTCGCCCTTGCGCGTCATCAGCGCCGGCGTACCGCCCTCGACCTCGGCCGTGGTCTCAGGATCCATGCCGCGCTTCAGTTCGATCAGCCCGAGCTGGATATCCTCGACATCCAGCGCCCGCTGCGCGCGCAGGTAGAAAGACTCCAGCACCTGCACCGCTTCACGGGCACGGCTGCCGGCGATCTTGAATTTCTCGTTGCGGCGCGAGATGGCAACATCGAGCGCGGTTTCGATCTGCTTGAGGTTGTCGTCCAGCGCGCCGCACAGGTTCATGAGCCGCGCGTTGTCGACCGGATTGAAGGCGATATGTTCGATATGGGGCATACGGCTTGCCCCCCGCTGTGGCGAGGGGACGATGGGGTTAATCGGACTCGACGGTGAGGATTTCTCCACGCACGCTGTGAGAATAGGCTTCCGTGATGACAACTTCGATCATCGAATTCAGCAAACGCGGATGACCGACCACATTTACCACGCGATTGTTGGCGCTGCGCGCCGCCAGCTCGTTGCCGTCGCGGCGGGATACGCCCTCGACCAGCACCCGCTGCACGGTACCCACCATGGCTTCGTTGATCGCCAGTGTATTGCGGTCCAGCACGTCCGTCAGTGCCTGCAGGCGCCGGATCTTGACCTCGTGCGGCGTCGTGTCCGGCAGGTCTGCCGCCGGCGTACCGGGGCGCGGCGAGTAGATGAACACGAAGCTGGCGTCGTAGTCCAGTTCCTCGACCAGCTTGAGGGTGCGGGCGAAGTCGTCGTCGGTCTCGCCGGGGAAGCCGACGATAAAGTCCGAACTCAGGCACAGGTCCGGACGTACCGCGCGCAGCTTGCGCACGATCGATTTGTATTCGAGCACGGTATAGCCGCGCTTCATCGCCGCCAGCAGGCGGTCGGAACCGGACTGGATCGGCAGGTGCAGGTGTGACACCAGCTTCGGCAGCCGGGCGAAGCAGTCGATCAGCCGGTCGGTGAATTCACGCGGGTGGCTGGTGGTAAAGCGGATGCGCTCGACGCCGGGCACCTCGTGCACGCAGTCGAGCAGGAAGGCGAAGTCAGCGATTTCGCCATCGTCCATCCGGCCGCGATAGGCGTTGACGTTCTGGCCCAGCAGCGTGATTTCCTTGACGCCCTGCGCGGTCAGCCCGGCGATTTCGGCCAGCACGTCGGCCAGCGGCCGGCTGACTTCCTCGCCGCGCGTGTACGGCACGACACAGAAGGTACAGTACTTGGAACAGCCTTCCATGATCGACACGAAGGCGGCACCACCGTCGACCCGGGCCGGCGGCAGGTGATCGAATTTTTCGATTTCCGGGAACGAGATATCGACCTGGGCCCGGCCTTCGGCACGGCGTGCGGCAATCATTTCCGGCAGACGGTGCAGGGTCTGCGGCCCGAACACCACGTCGACGAACGGTGCGCGCCGGACAATGGCGTCCCCTTCCTGCGAGGCCACGCAGCCACCGACGCCGATCACCAGATCCGGGTTCAACTGTTTCAGGTGGCGAACGCGCCCCAGATCGGAGAACACTTTCTCCTGGGCCTTTTCCCGCACCGAACAGGTGTTGAACAGGATGATGTCCGCGTCTTCCGGCGAGTCGGTTCTGGACAGTGCCTCGCCTGCGCCGAGCACATCGGCCATCTTGTCCGAGTCGTACTCGTTCATCTGGCAGCCGAAGGTCTTGATATAGAGCTTTTTCATGCGACTTTATGAAAATAAGAAGGCAAAACCGGCCAATGCCGGTTTTTGTGCCTCGAAATGAATTCGGTTACGCGAATTGTAGCATCTGCATCAACCGGGCGAAAAACCGCCGGCCGTACAATATCCCGTCTCTGGCGCGCAGCCCCGGCCCCGGCACGGTTGATCTGCAGCAAACGGCATGCATTTGTCCGCCTGCGGCGCAGAACGACGACATTTCATGAAACCGCATCAGAATCAAACAGTTGCTTCAACCCCCTGACTGGCTAGCACATTTCCGCCTACCGGACAATTGTGTTGATCGCCTAGCCGGGTTGCGCGTCTCCCCCATGCCGGCCGGCGGGCCGATGGATAGATTGGCGGCATTCCATAGCGATTCATCCAGGGGGGTGCCATGCGACATTCAGGACTCAGCGCCGCGCTCATGCTGCTGTTGCTGCCTGCCTGCGTGCAGGCCGCGTTCAGCACGGATTCGATCAGACGCGGTCAGTACCTGGCCCGGGCCGGCGACTGTATCGCCTGCCATACCCGGCCGGGTGGCGCCGCCTACGCGGGCGGTCTGCCGTTCGACACGCCGGTCGGCCGCATCTACGCGACCAATATCACGCCCGACCGGAAAACCGGCATCGGCAACTACAGCTACGACCAGTTTGCCCGTGCGGTCCGCGAAGGCGTGGCCGCCAATGGCGACCCGCTGTACCCGGCCATGCCGTATCCGTCGTATGCCAGCGTCAGCGACGCCGACATGCGCGATCTGTACGCGTTCTTCATGGCCGGCGTGCCGGCAGTCAGCCAGCCAAACCGGGGCAGCGACATCCCGTGGCCGCTGAGCATGCGCTGGCCGCTGAAGATCTGGAACTGGCTGTTCGTCGATGCGCGGCCTTACAGGGTCCAGGCGGACAGGAGTGCGGCATGGAATCGTGGCGCCTATCTGGTCGAGGGGCTGGCCCACTGCGGTTCCTGTCACACGCCACGCGGCCTCGCCTATCAGGAAAAGGCACTGAGCGCGCGCGACGGCAGCGAGTTCCTGGCCGGCAACAATATCGGCGGCTGGTTCGCCAAGAGCCTGCGCGGCGACAAGGGCCGCGGGCTCGGCGACTGGAGCGAGGCCGATATCGTCGAATTCCTGAAAACCGGCCGCAATGACAAGAGCGCGGCATTCGGTGGCATGGCCGAGGTCATCGAGCACAGCAGCAGCCATCTGGAACGGACTGATCTGGCCGCCGTGGCGACCTATCTGAAGGCCCTGCCGGCCAGTGCCGGTGCGCCAACGGTCTATTCGGCCGCCGGCGCCCATGTCACCCGGGGCCAGTTGCGCAGCGGCGACTACCGTCAGCCGGGCGCCAGTACCTATGTCGAGTTCTGCGCCAGCTGTCACCGCGATGATGGCGGCGGCTTCCCGCGCATCTATCCGGCGCTGGCCGGCAACTCGGTACTGCTGACCGACGATACGCGCTCGCTGATCCGCATCGTGCTCGAGGGCGGGCGCATGCCGCATACCGTCGCCGACACCATGGCTTTTGCCATGCCTGGCCTGCCGCAGCTCAACAACCGCGAAACCGCCGAGGTCCTGTCCTTTATCCGCTCCAGTTGGGGCAATCACGCAAGCGCGGTCAGCGAGGCCGATGTCGCCGCTGTCCGCGAATCGCTGGAGAAATCGCATGAACGCCGCTGACCGCATCTCCGTCCTCGCCGGCTGGGCCGGCGCCGCCACCCTGGCGTTCTGCCTGGCCGCGTCGCCCGCCTGGGCGCAGCCGGCCGGCGCGCGCCCGTTCTCGCCGCCGCGCGACAGCAGCATGCCGCCCGGCGAGGCCGGCGCGCAGATCCGGCTCGGACAGCGGCTGACCAATGAGACCGCGCGCCTGCTGCCGGGCAATGTCGGCAACGCGCTCAACTGTTCGAGCTGCCACCTCGGCGCCGGCAAGGTGGCGAAGGCTTCGCCATTCGTCGGCGTCTGGAACGACTATCCCGGCTACAACCCGCGCGCCGGTCGCGACGTCACGCTGACCGAACGCATCAACGGCTGTTTCCGCCGCTCGATGAACGGCAAGCCGCTGCCGCCCGATTCGCGCGAGATGCGCGCAATGCTGGCCTATATGCGCTGGCTGTCGGCCGACGTGCCGCGCGGTGACAGGACCGGTCGCGGCATCGGCAAGATCAACAAGGATCTGGTTCCCGATCCGGTACGCGGCAAGGCGGTATACGCCGCCAGTTGCGCCAGCTGTCACGGCGACGACGGGCAGGGCAGGAAGCGGGATGGCGAGTTCGTGTTCCCGCCGCTGTGGGGCCCCCAGTCCTTCAATATCGGCGCCGGCATGGCCCGGACCTATACCGCCGCGGCCTTCGTGCTGCACAACATGCCGATTGCGCACGGACTGAATGCCCCGCTGGGTCAGGGCGGCGCGCTGAGCCCGCAGGACGCCGTCGACGTGGCCGAATATTTCACCCACCAGCCGCGACCCGATTTCCCCGACCGATTGAAAGACTGGCCGAAAGGAGGCAAACCCAAAGACGCCCGCGATTGATTCTCCAGGTTTTTTTCAAGGTTACTTTTCCCGCCAGCCATGGCGGGTTTTTTTTGCCCGGCGCCCGCCCGGCGCTAAGGATTTTGCAGTGCATGGCAAAGCCGCATGCTATTGTCGTAGTTACTCCAACCGACAATGAAAGAGCGGCATGCGGCTGTCAATGAATCGGGTCGGGCCCCTGTTGAAGGGTTTCATGCTGCTCAGCATCGGTCTGATTCTGGCGCTGACCATCGTCCCGCTGCTGCGTCTGCAACAGTTGTCCGCCCTGTACGATACCAACCGCAATGTGGTCGAGCCGCTGGTCGCCGATCTGGCCGAGGTCCGCTACGACTTCGTGCAGATCCAGCAGTTCATGACCGACACCGCCGCCACTGGCAACGCCGACAGTCTGAAGGAAGCCGCCAAGGCCCGCGATGACGCACTGGCCCGCCTCGACGATATCGCCAGGCTGGCCCCGCCCCTGCGCGACGACAGCCAGGCACTCGCCAGTGCGGCCCGGCATCTGTACGACACCGGCATCCGCATGGCCGCCGCCTACCAGCAGAGCCGCGAAGCCGGCAATGCCATCATGCAGGCGCCCGATGGCTTCGATGCCCAGACCAGCGCGTCGGACCAGCGCCTGCAGGCCCTGCGCGAGAAAATTGTCACCGAAGCCCGGGACAGCGGGGCAAAACAGCTCAACGCTCTCGACATGACGCGCTACGGGCTGATCCTGCTGTGCCTGATCTCGCTGGCGGTGGTCATCATCGCCTCGTGGGGTCTGTACCGCAGCATTTTCCGCCAGCTCGGCTGCGAACCGGTCACGGCACGCAAGCTGACCCAGTCGATTGCTGATGGCGACTTTACCCACACCATCAAGACCGGCGCCTCCAGCGAGAACAGCCTGCTGACGGCACTGGTCAACATGCAGTCGCGCTGGCGCGACATTCTGTCCCGGCTGAACCAGCAGGCGCAGGTACTGCAGCGCGTCTCGGTCGATGTCGGTGCACACGCGCATTCGCTCAGCGGCAACAGCCGCCAGCAAACGCTGGCCACCGATGCCATCGCGTCGGCGACCGAGCAGTTGTCGGTCGCCATCGACACCATGCTCGACGCGACGCGCAAGGTCGAGGAAAGCGGCGAATCGGCATTGCAGGGCGAGGCCAGCATCCGCAGTGTGGTCAATCTGGTGACCCATGCTGCGACAACGGTCGGCCAGGCTGCCGACGAGATCCAGCAACTCGACGAGAAGATCGTCGAAATCGACCATATCGTGCAGTTGATCCGCGACGTGGCCGACCAGACCAATCTGCTGGCGCTGAATGCCGCCATCGAGGCGGCGCGCGCCGGCGAATCCGGTCGCGGTTTCGCCGTGGTGGCGGACGAAGTCCGCAAACTGGCCGAGCGCACGGCGACCGCGACCGAATCGATCAACCGGGTCACCATCGACGTGACCGGCCTGACCCGCCAGGCGGTCAGGAGCATTCACGACGGGGCCGAGCAGGTGCAAAGCACCGTCAGCGACGCAAACCAGGCGCTGGCCATCATGAGCGATGTCCGCCAGGACGCCGACACGGCGCGCAGCGAGCTGGGCCGCATCCTGGCCGCCCTGAGCGAAACCCGGACCGGCGCGCTCGATATCGCCAGGCGTGTCGAGCAGGTCGCCAGCATGACCGCCAACAATCACCAGGCCACGGAGAATCTGGCCAGCACCACCGACACGCTGAATGCAACGGTCGAGGCGCTGGAGCAGACCGTCGCCATCTTCCGCCTGCCGGCCAGCCACACCTGATCAGCGTTCCTGCAGGCTTTCGTCCCGGTACTGCTGCAGCGGGCTGAGGAAGAAATCGATCACCCGGCGCGTGCCGGTCCTGATCTCGGCCGAGACCGCCATGCCCGGCGCCAGCCCGACCTCGCGCCCGTCGACACGGATCGACGTCCGGTGCAGCCGGATCCGGGCCGCATAGACCAGCCCGCGCCGCTCATCGTTGATCGCATCGTGCGACACCGAAACGACCGTTGCCGGGATCGTGCCGTAGCGGGTGAACTGGAAGGTCTCCACCTTGATCTCGGCCAACTGCCCGGCATGGACGAAACCGACATCCTTGTTGGCGACAAACGCCTCCACCTCCAGCGCGCCGTCCCGCGGCACCACCAGCATCAGCGGCTGGGCCGGCGTCACCACCCCGCCGACGGTATGCACTGCCAGTTGCTGGACCGTCCCGTCCACCGGTGCGGTCAGCGTCATCCAGCGGGTTCGCATGTCGGCCTTGATGCGGTCCTGCTCCAGTGCCGCGGTTTTCTGCAGGCTGTCGTTGATGCCCTGCAGCTGAATCCGGCGCGTCTCCGTGTCCAGCTCGACCAGGCGCGCCCGCGCCTCGCCAAGCGCTTCCGTCGTTTCCTGCTGCCGGCTGCGCTGCGCCGCCAGGTCCGCCTCCAGCTCTATCCTGGCCTGCTCGCGCTCCATATAGCCATGGCGGGAGACGAACTGCCGTTCGGCCAGATCCTTGTACGATGCCTCGCGCTGACGGGCAAACGGCAGCGTCAGCTCCAGCTTGTGGACCAGGGCCTGCGAGGCTTTCAGTTCGGCCTCGCGCCGCGCCACTTCCGCCTCGATCCGCCGCCGCCGGGCAACAAACTCGTCGAACTGCCCCTGTGCCAGCCGGATGGCCTCGCTCCACAGCGCATCATCCACACCGGCAGGCCGTGCCATGGCCGGCAGACGGCCCAGCCCCAGCCCCGCCAGCATGGCCTGGCTGCGTGCGAGCTGCGCACTGACCACGGCCAGCTCGCCCCGGATCCGGTCCCGGTCGGCATGCACGCCGGTCGTGTCCAGCGCAATCAGCACCTCGCCGGCCCTGACTCGCTGCCCGTCGGCGACCCGGATCTGGCGAACGACCGCCGCCTCCATCGACTGGATGGTCTTGGTATGCCCGTTCGGAATGACCTTGCCGCCCGCCACCGCCACCACGTCGACCTGGCCGATGCAGGACCACAGCAGGGCGATCAGCAGGAATCCGATCAGCAGCCACATTGCCAGCCGCGGCAGCGGCGACACCGGGGTGTCCTGCAGGGCCAGCGCAGCGGGCAGGAATTCCCTTTCCTGTGCCAGCCGCCGTGGCGGGTCCAGCAGCTTGCGCTGGCGCCACGTCAGCCGCCAGACATCGGCATGCTGCCTCAGGACCAGCAGTGCAGCCTGCAGGCCGACACGGATCCGGCCCCTCATGTTTCCCCCTGCTGCAGGCGGTGCAGCCCGGCATACACCCCGCCGGGGATCGCCAGCAGTGCCGCATGCGCCCCCTGTTCGACGATCTCGCCGTCATCCATCACCACGATGCGGTGGGCATCGCGCACGGCGGACAGGCGGTGCGCAATGATGATGACGGTTCGTCCCTGACAGATAGCCCGCATGTTTTCCTGGACGATGCGCTCGGATTCGTAATCCAGCGCGCTGGTGGCCTCGTCCAGCACCAGGACGCGCGGCCGGCCCATCAGCGCACGGGCAATGGCAATGCGCTGCCGTTGCCCGCCGGACAGGCTCGCCCCCTGTTCGCTGACCGGCGTGTCGTATGCCTCCGGCAGCGAAGCAATGAAGTCATGCGCGCCGGCCAGCCGGCTTGCGGCCATGACGGCTTCCAGGCTGGCACCGGGGTCGGCCAGCGCAATGTTTTCCCGGATGGACCGGTTGAACAGGATGTTCTCCTGCAGCACGACACCAATCTGTCGACGCAGCGATGACGCGTCGACCAGCGCCAGATCCATGCCGTCCACCAGCACCCGGCCGCGCGACGGCACATACAGCCGCTGCACCAGCCGGGTCAGCGTGCTCTTGCCCGAGCCCGAACGGCCAACGATGCCGATGACCTCACCCGGCGCGATCGCCAGCGTGACGTTCTTCAGTACATCCGGCCCATCCGGCCCATAACGGAAGAACACCTGCTCGAAGCGGATGTCGCCACCCAGCGTCGGCATCATGGTCCTGTTGCCGGCCGCCTCGGTCGGCGCATTCAGGATGTCGCCCAGCCGCTGCATCGAAATGCCGACCTGCTGGAAATCGGTCCACAGCCGGGCCAGCCGCATGACCGGCTGTGCCACATGGCCGGCCAGCATGTTGAAGGCCACCAGTTGCCCGACGGTCAGCTGCTGCTCCAGCACCAGCCGCGCCCCGAGCCACAGCGTGGCGACGGTGACCAGCTTGCCGATCAGCCCCACCCCGGCATGCGCCAGCGTGCCGACGGCCCCGGCCCGGAAGCTGGATGTCACATAGGCGGCCAGTTGCCGGTCCCAGTGCCGGGTCAGTTGCGGCTCGACCGCCATCGACTTGATCGTCGCCACGGCGGAAACCGACTCGACCAGAAACGCCTGGTTCTCCGCGCCGCGATTGAAATTCTCGTCCAGTCTCGCGCGCAATACCGGCGTCACCAGCAGCGACAGCATGACGTAGCATGGCAACGAGGCCAGCACCACCAGTGTCAGCCAGGCGCTGTAGAACAGCATGACGACGATGAACAGCAGCGAAAAGACCAGGTCCAGGATCAGGGTGATCGCATTGCCGGTCAGAAATGCGCGGATATTTTCCAGCTCGCGCACCCGGGCCACCGAATCCCCCACCCGGCGGGCCAGAAAATAGGACAGCGGCAGTTTCAGCAGATGGCGGAACAGCACTGCGCCCAGCTCGACGTCGATGCGGCTGGCCGTATGGGCGAAAACATAATCGCGCAAGGCGCCCAGCACCGACTCGAAGATGACCACGACCAGAAACGCGGTGGCCACCACGTCGAGCGTCGACAGTCCGTTATGCGGCAGCACCTTGTCCATCACCACCTGGAAAAACAGCGGCGTGATCAGGGCAAAGCACTGCAGCGCAACACTGACCAGCAGTGTTTCCAGCAGCAGCCGGCGGTATTTGACGATCGCCGGGATGAACCAGCTGAAATCGAAACGGCCGAGACGGGACAGCACTGATGCCCGCGAGGTGAACAGGATCAGTTCGTCGCAGCCCCGCGCCCGCAACGCCGCCAGCGACAGTCGTTCCGGCTGCGGCTGGCAAGGGTCGTGGATCAGTGCGCTGTCCCGGTCAACGCGGGCCAGCAGATAGAAGCGCCCGTCTGCATCCTGGGCCAGTGCCGGCAGCGGTGTGCGCGCCAGTCTGTCGGCCGGAACCCGGACCGCACGGGCATGCAGCGCCAGCGAGCGGGCCGCCAGCAGGATATCGGCAGTGCCGAAGCGCCCCCCGTCAGGCATGAACTGATGGGCCAGTTGCACCGGATCGGCAATCTTGCCATGCAGCCGGGCCATCATCGCCAGGCAGATCAGGCCGGTGTCGGGCAGCACCTCGACCGCGGACTTATCCGGCATGGCGCAGCACCGGGCAGAGAGAAAGCGACGCCCTCATCGCCAGCTGCTGGCGACGAGGCTGGCCAGCACCGGATGATTGGCCATCGGCAGGCTCTGCTGCCCCATCGGCGGCGGCGCAAAGCGGGCCATGGCCTCGATCAGCTGATCGACCTGGTGGCTGAGCAACTGCTTGCCATTCTGGAGCTCGATCGCATAATCGTAGCGCACCGCCGCCGCCGCCGGCCCGGCGCCAGCCAGGGTGACGCTGTCGCCGGTACCGATCACGCCGACATTCACGTCCCCCGCGTCGCTCCGCCGGAACCAGAGCTGCTCCATGCCGATATCCGGACCAAAGCGCAGGATGTCATCGTCCCAGTCGAAATCGCCGATGACATCCCGCCCGTCCCCACGGCCGAACTGGAACACGTCCCCCCCCATCCCGCCGTACAGAAGGTCGTCCCCCCGACCGCCGCTCAGTCTGTCCGGCCCGTCCAGACCGTATATCCGGTCATCGCCGGCGCCGCCGGACAGCCGGTTTGCCAACGCGTTGCCGGTCAGGTTGTTGTCCAGATCATTCCCGTTGCCATCCTGCGAGGCCGACCCGCTCAGCACCAGGTCTTCGACATGCGACGGCAGGGTGAACGAGAGCGTGGCGAAAACAGTATCGTGCCCCTGCCCGGCCAGTTCGATAACCCGGTCGGCACTGTCATCGACCCGGTAGCCATCGTTCCCCTCTCCGCCAAGCAGGGTGTCGCTGCCGGCACGGCCATCCAGCAGGTTGGCGGCACCATTGCCGACCAGGCGGTTGCTGCCGGCATTGCCGGTGCCGTCGATGTCCCCGTTACCGGTCAGCTCCAGCCATTCGACCTCGTCCGGCAAGGTGAAATCGATGCGCGAACGCACCAGGTCATGGCCCCCGCCCGCCAGTTCAATCACCCTGTCGCCGGCATCATCCACGTCATAGGTGTCGTCGCCAGCACCGCCCTCCATCCGGTCGGCCCCCGGACCGCCAATCAGCCGATTGCCGCCGGCGTCACCAAGCAGCGTATCGGCAGCACCGGTGCCGGCAATGACCGGTACCGGCAATGCGGCAGGGGCGAATCGCTCAAGCAGCACAGGCGGCGCACCGACGCGCGGCGGGCCGGGGGGATGGTCGGGCGGCGGCACGGCGGTTCCGGGTGAGGCGAAGATGAAATTGCGTTCACTGAGGGCTTCCGGAGAAACGTTGTACAGATTCACTATCAGCGACTGCCCGCCCTGCTCGGCAGCCACCTGGGTCAACTGTCCATCCCAGCCAAACGTCCTGTATGCCACGCGTATGCGCAACTGTCCGATATCGTGCAGCCCGCCGAACTGGCTCAGGTCGATCGTATCGGCCTCCGGGTCGAAATCGATGATCAGGTTGGACACCCTGATGGTCACGGAGGCGAGCAGGCTGACCCACCAGTTCGGCCGTGTATTGGCCAGCACCAGAAAACGATCAGGCCCTTTTCCGCCGAGAAATGCACCGTCGCCAATCTCGCCGGTTTTATGATTGACACGTCCCCGGCGCGCATCCAGTATCCGTTCGCCCTCGATCAGTGGTGTCGCATGCCTTGCCTGTTGCCATTGCTGCAACTGCGCACGGTCGGCAAAATCGATGATTCTGCTGTCAGGCTTCATCAATCCGTCCATGATCAACAGTGTCTGGCCATTGCCCAGCTCAATCAGGGTTTCCGGTCCGGTTTCCTTCGTCCTTCGGCTGGTGTACTTCCTGCCCGCCAGCAGGTTCGGGGTGAACCCGACCAGCGCCACGATATCCCCCTCCCCAGCTTCGCTGGAGGTGAGATCCAGGATCACGTCCTGTGCATTCGCCTCCGGCTCAATGATGAACAGGTCGGCCCCGCCGCCGCCTGTCATCCGGTCGTTCCCCGGCCCGCCTTCCAGCGTATCCCCCCCGCCAGCCCCGTACAGCCGGTCATCACCACGCCCCCCGCGCAGCAGATTGGCGCCCTCGTTGCCATGAATGCTGTCGTCAAACCCGCCCGCCAGCACGTCTTCGATCTGCCGGCCGTCAATCAGGGTCAGCGCCGTACCGGCAAGCGTCGCCGTACTCCGTTTGAGATCGACCTGGCAGGCGCCGGACAAGGCGGCCAGGTTCAGCGTGTCATGCCCGCCATTGTCATCCGACAGGCAGTTGCGCAATGGATCTGATGCCAGCGCCGCATACTCGTCGGTGTACACGTAATGATCGTCCGCCAGCCCGGCAGACCCGAATACATTGAAGCTCCAGTGCTCCAGCGTGCCGGTATTCGCCGCCCCGCGGTCGCTGATTTCAAGTGTCCAGACGCCATTCGGGTCCTCGCCGCGATGGTGCGTGCTCGAAAACACGAAATCCAGATGGTTAGTGTCATTGAAGTGGCGGCTGCCGTGCTGCGTCCCTTCTCCAGGCCGCCTGCTCTTGCCAGGCCGGTCCATGAGGATCGATTCGGTCCCCGACGGTGACACCAGCTTCAGCACCAGATCGCCGGCATGCTCGTGCGTCAGCACTACCCTGACTGCCACCGTCTCGACCTGCAGGTCGAGGCCCGTCACCTGCAGGCTGTGGCGAACCCCGTTTTCCTGGTAATCGGGGATGGCCATGGCCAGCGTGCCGGAAGCCAGCGCACTGCTCATCGAGGATTCGTTGTAAGCGGTACGCTGCCTGTTCCAGGTTTCGGCCAGACGCACGGCAGCAAGGGCGTCCACCGAGCCAAAACCGTAGTCGTGGCTGACATGCATGCTGCCGCCATTCCAGCTTCGGCTGCCATTTTCCTGCCAGTCTCCCTGCCCGGTACGCCGCGCCGACAATGCCAGGATGTCCTGAACATCGCGATAGCCGAGATGCGGATTCGCCTCCAGCATCAGGGCCACCGTCCCCGCCACAATGGGGGCGGCAAAGCTGGTCCCTCTCACCGAGTCCAGCTCCGCCCCCGTAATCGAGCCATTGTCGAGCTGCACCCGGCGCTGGGCCGACACGATGCTCATGCCCGGCGCACTGACCAGCACATTGGCCCCGGGGTTGGAAAAGCGCTTGCCATCTGTCCGCAGGATGGACAGGTCGCTGGCCGGATCAAGCGCCGCCACGACGACGTTCGTCCGGCTGTTGGTCATGTTGGAGTAATTGGCATTGCCGCCGCCGGCCCAGCCATTGCCGGCCGACACCACGTTCGTCGTTCCCAGCCCGCCCCGGCCATTGCGGACCGCGGCCAGGTAATCGCTGAATATCCTGTCCACCTCCGCGGAGAAATAAGACAGGCTGAATGGCTGCCGCAGCGACCAGCTATGGTTGACCACATCGTATCCAGGCATGCTAGACAGTGACGCAAAGTCCCCCCCGGTGAGCCAGTGTCCGCCCATCGTGGCGCCATAAGCCACGCCGACACCGCCATCGCCATTGCGCGCTGCCACCATCACGCCGGCCACCTGGGTGGCGTGCCGGCTGTACTCCCCGTCGCTGCCTATCCCGGCCAGCCGGCCCGGACGCGCCTCGGCCAGCCAGACCGGATCCAGGCGGGCCCGCAGCTCCGGGTGGTGCATATCCATGATTTCCTTGCTGCGGGCATGAATGTCAGAGGGTTCGTACATGCCGATGCGCACCCCCCGGCCGGTGTAGTCGCGCCACACGGGCAGCACCCGCGCCTCTTGCAGATGCCATTGCCGGTACAGGGCCGGATCATCGGGCAGGTCCGGCGTCAGCAGCATGACCTCGGCAGCCATGCGCGCCGACTCATCGCCGGCGCCGCTCCGCAGGGTGGCGGCCCTGTGCCCCCGGGCATCCGCAATGGTGTACTTGAAGCGCATGAGGCCGCCGAAGCCGGGCTGCGGTACAAATGTCACGTCGCCATTCGGCTCCAGGCTGACCGTACCCCCGACCGCGCCGGACAGCGAACTGATCCGGAGCGCGTCCTGCTGCCAGTCGACATCGTTTCCCAGCAGTTGCCTGGCAGCCAGCACGAAGGCGCCCTGCCGTCCCAGCCGCAGGCCATCACGATCATGGGTCAGGACATCCGTGGCCGGGAGCGGGGCATCCGGCCCGCTGAGGGTCAGGTCCGGGATGTTGTTCATTCTAAAGTCGATGAAATGCAGCTTTTCGACATTCTTCAGCAGGTTGTCGCCATCCCGGCCGTTCACGGTATCAATAATGCGGATCCGCCCGGCGTCCTCCCGCGACAACCGGTACTCTGCAAACAGGCCGGACAACCGGACGATATCCTGCCCCTCGCCGCCATCAATGACATTGCAGCCCGGCCCGCCCTGCAGGATGTCGTCGCCAGCCCCGCCATACAGCCTGTCGTCGTCCAGCCCGCCATCCAGGTAGTCATGGCCCGCGCCACCATAAAGACGGTCCTGCCCCCGGTGCCCGCGCAGGATGTCGTTTCCGTCCCGGCCATGCAGCCAGTCTGCCCCTTCACCGCCGGACAGGGCATCGTTGGCCGCACCGCCATGCACCTGGTCATCACCATCACCACCGTGAACGAACAGGCTGTCCCGGTACTGATCATTGACCCACAGCACATCGGCACCGGCGCTGCCCAGTACCGCAAGTCCGGCCCCCGGGCCAACATTGCCCAGGTTCTTGCTCACGCCGGCATCACCGGTCAGCTGTACGATGCCGACATCGAGAACGGACCGGCTCGGTTCACCGGTCTGCCACAGCATGGCGTCGTGCCCCTCACTGCCGAGAAGAAACGGGGATGGCGGGAGGGGCAGCGGATTGCCGTTGTTGGGCTTCAGGCCGTCGGCCAGGATCCAGACGGCGGCGGCATGGCCGGCAAAGCGGGTCGTCGCCGACAGCCCCAGCTCCAGCCAGTCCTCGTCCACAATCAGTCGCCAGCCGAAACCGCTTTCGAGCTGGCGCTGGCCCGGCTGGTTGCGGCCGGCATATACGTCAAATGCATTGATTACCGGAGAAGGAGGAACGTCTGGCACGCTCCCGGCCGTCTGCGCCAGACGGACCTGAATGTCGTCCGCCACTGTGCGTTCTGTCCGTTCGTTCATTGCTGCATCGCTCCTCAGTGCCACCGGCATCGTTACGCTGGAGGCATTAAAGGCCAGAGTCGTGCGGCTTTTCTATAGGACGAATCTGAAATTCGGCATAGCAGAAACTGCTTGAACCTGCGGCGAACAGACAGTGAACGGCACGAGGTCTGATATGACTCGTCCCGGCCGGGAGTAACTCTCTGTGTGCTGTTTATGAAAGGGCCTGGTCAGGGCATACTGCCCGTCCCTATTCATTCAGTATTTTCAGTATGCCAATACGCTTTCCGCAATTCCGTACTGTTTCGGCGCAGGCCATATGGGCACTGCCTCTCGTCGCCCTGCTTGTCCTGCCTGTTGCCACACTGCTGATGCAATTCGGCGATGCCAGCGGGCAAATGATGTGGTTGATGCTGCTGTGCATGGGGGCGGGTTACGGTTTGCTGGCGCTGGTCGCCCGCCGCCGTGCCTTCTACACCCGGGCCCGGCTGGTGATGGGCGGCCTGTTTCTGCTGTGGTCGGTGCTTGTCATCTCCAACCAGTTCCTGTTGCGCCAGGCATCGCTTGCGGCGCAGAAGAATCTGGCGGCGGCCAACCAGGGGGCAGCCACGGTGCCGGTGCCATTCCTTTCCCCCGTTGCGCTGACGGCACAAGACAAATGGCAGATGGCGAGCAATCAGCTGCTCAATGAACTGGCTGCGGCATTGCGCGCGATGAACAGCCAGACAAAAATGCTGGATGCCCGGATGGGCAAGATCAGTCTGGCGCAGAACATCAACCCTGCCCGTCTGAGCACGCGTGCCGGTGCGGCACAGTCCGTGGCTGACCTGAAAAGGCTCGGCGAGCTTCAGCAGCAATTTGTCCAGGCCAACCAGTCCGCCACGCTCGGGATGAAACAGATCATCGAAACCAGCCACGCACCGGAAGGCATCAAGGATGCATTGCGGATCGAGCTGCACAAGGCCATCCAGATCACGGAAGGATTCACGGTACAACAGGATCAGTTGCGGCATGACATGCTTGTCGAAGCGTCCACCATGGCCGCGCTGGCCGCGCAGCATCAGGGCCATGTCAGCCCGGACGGTCAGCAGCTGAACTTCAGCGACCCTGTCGTACAGGGCCAGTACCAGCAAGCACTGTCCCGTCTGCAGGCGCTGCTGCAACAGAATGATGCCGCGGTACGAAATGCCATTTCGGCTGCCGCCAGCGCTTCAGCACAGTAAGCCGGCCTCAGGGGGAGAGGCGTCCGGCCTTGCGTGGTTACGCCCCCTCCCCGCATTTTTCCGGCACAACGAAAAGGGGTTAGCTTGCGCTAACCCCTTGGAAATACTGGTGGCGAATCAGGGACTCGAACCCCGGACCTGCGGATTATGATTCCGTCGCTCTAACCGACTGAGCTAATTCGCCGTTCTCTCGCTTGAGAGAGCCCGAATCTTAAAGAGGGGCTGGCAGGCTGTCAAGCCCCTACCTGCATCTTTTACAGATTGCGGCGACGATCACCAACCGCGAAGCCGCGCCAGCCGGCATCCAGTCCGCGGCTGAAACCGATGACCTTGAACAGTTCCCCCATCTCGGCCGGCGACAGCAGCTTCTGCACGGCGGTCGATTGGGGCAGGTAGTTCGCGATGTCTTCCGGGTCCAGCCGCCCCAGCAACTGGGCAATGCCGCAGTTCATCAGGAACATCGCCTGCGAGGTATAGCCGGCAAGATCAAGCCCGGCATCGAGCCCGGCCTGGGCGATGGCGGTGAAATCAACGTGGCAGGTGATGTCGGTCAGCCCCGGCCAGCTGAACGGGTCCGGGTGGGTATGGTGGCGGTAATGGCACATCAGCGTGCCGGCACGGCGTTGCGGATGATAGAACTCGCTTTCCGGGAAGCCGTAGTCGAGCAGCAGCACCGCACCGCGTTCCAGCCGTTCACCAAGCGTACGCACAAAGGCCGATGCCGCCAGCGGCAGTTCGGACAGGTATTCGGCGCCCGGCGCCAGTGCCTCGGCGCGTGCCAGTGCCTCACCATCGGCCAGTGGCCGGTCCTGCCAGTCAAAACCGTCGCCGGCACGGATGACGCCGCGCTGCAGCGGGGTACCCTGCGCATCCCAGTGGATCAGCTCGCACGGCATGGCGTCGAGCACCTCGTTGCCGATCAGCACACCATCCATGCGCGCCGGCAGCGCCTCCAGCCATTCGACCCGGGACAGCAGGTGTGGCGCGGCCTGTTCGATGCGTTCGCGCTGACGGGCCGCCAGTTCGCCTGAGACTTCGATGATCCGGTAGTGCTGCGGCAATGCCTGGTCCGCTTCCAGCGCCAGCAGCAGGTCGGCAGCCAGCCGGCCGCTGCCGGCGCCGAATTCGTACAGGTCGCCGCCGGTCAGCGGCAGCAGATCGGCAATCTGTTGCGCCAGTGCGGCGGCAAAGAACGGCGAAATTTCCGGTGCGGTGACAAAGTCGCCGTCAGCCCCGAACTTGCGGCTGCCACCCGTGTAATATCCGGTCCCCGGCGCATACAGTGCCAGGTCCATGTAACGGGAGAACGGCAGCCAGCCGCCATTGAGGTCGATTTCCTGCTGGATGCGCCGGACCAGTCCGGCGCTGGCGGCGACCGCGTCGCGGTCTGGTTGTGGCAGTGTGTGCATTGTGTGTGGCTATGACAGAATGGAGCAATTCTGCGGCAAAACAGGATTCGCCGGTAGCGGAGAACAGACTTGATGGAGGGAGGCATGGATCAGCTCGGCAAAACGGTACTGATCACGGGCGCGGCCAGACGCGTCGGCGCGGGCATTGCCCGCGGGCTGCACGCGCGTGGCGCCAGTGTCATGCTGCATTACCGCGGTGCAGAAGACGCCGCCCGGACACTGGCCACGGAGCTGAACCGGCAGCGCGCCGGTTCAGCCGTCACGGTCCATGCCGACCTGCTCGACATTCCGGCGTTGCCGGCGTTGGTCGAGGCGACGCTGTCTGCCTTCGGTAGGCTCGACGGGCTGGTCAACAACGCCTCCAGCTTCTTTCCGACCCCGATCGGCCAGATCGACGAAGCCGCCTGGGACGACCTGATCGGCAGCAATCTGAAAGCACCGCTGTTTCTTGCCCAGGCTGCCGCCCCGGCACTCACGGCAAGCCGCGGTGCGCTGGTCGGGCTGATCGACATCCATGTCGACCGGCCAATGACCGCCCATGCGGTCTACACCGCCGCCAAGGCCGGCCACGCGGCCACACTGCGTGCGCTGGCGCGCGATCTGGCGCCACATGTCCGCGTGAACGGCGTATCGCCCGGCGTCAATCTGTGGCCGGAGGGCGACAGCGTGTTCGATCAGGACGAGCGCCGCCGCATTGAAGCAACCATTCCGCTGGCCCGTATCGGCACGCCGGACGATATCGCCCGGGCAGTGGGCTTCCTGCTGTTCGACGCCAGCTATGTGACCGGTCAGATACTGGCGGTCGATGGCGGTCGCAGCGTGGTGCTGTAAAGACATCGCCTCCTTGCGGAGGCGATGCAGTTCAGATCAGGACTTGCGACCGAAGTACTTCTCGTACAGCTTGTCGTAAGTGCCGTCCTGCTTGACCTTGGCAATGCCGGCGTTCAGCTTGGCCAGCAGCGCACTGTCACCCTTGCGCACGGCCATCCCGTAGTACTCCTTGTCGAAGTCGGCGCCGCGCACGGTGGTGAAGCCCTTGTCGGAGTTGTTCTTCACGTAGTTGGCCACCACGCCGTTGTCGCCGATCGCGGCATCGACGCCACCGCTTTCGACTTCCTTCAGCACCAGCGGCAGGCTTTCGAAGCGCTTGGTGTTCGGGCTGTTGGCGCCGAACAGCTTCTGCGCGACGGCATCGGCGGTGGTGCCGGTGGTCACGGCGATTTTCTTGCCCTGCAGGTCTTCAACCCTGGAGATGCTCTGGCCCCTGGTCACCAGAATCAGTTGCTCGGCCTCGAAGTACGGTTCGGAGAAGTCCATGTTCTCCTTGCGCTTGTCGGTAATGGTCACGGCCGAGGTCAGCAGGTCATTGTCGCCATTTTCCAGCGACGCGAAGATGCCTTCCCACGGCGTGTTGTTGAACTGGACCTTGATGCCCGCAGCGTCAGCCACGGCCTGGGTCAGGTCAATCTCGAAGCCGACCAGCTTGCCGGATGCGTCGACCGATTCAAACGGGGCAAAGGCAGCGTTCATGCCGACCTTGTAGACCTTCTCGGTCGGTGCGGCGGCGGCATCGGTGGCGGGGGCTTCGCTTTTGCCTCCGCAGGCGGCCAGTACGGCGGTCGTCATCATTGCTATCAGGATCCGGTGCAGCTTCACGTCAAACTCCTTGTATTTCTTTGAATGTGTCAGCCCCTGTGAGGGGCCGTGCGCAAGGGTACGCGAAGTTCGCACCGGCGCCAAAACGTAAAAAAGCCAACCCGAGGGTTGGCTTTTCCATGAACGGCTTACGCAATCAAGCAGCAGCTTGCTCTTCAGCAACAGCGTCCACTTCCGGGCGGTCCACCAGTTCGACCAGCGCCAGCGGCGCGTTATCGCCTTGACGGAAGCCGTACTTCAGGATGCGGAGGTAGCCACCATTACGGTTGGCATAGCGCGGGCCGAGAATGTCGAACAGCTTGACGACAATTTCGCGATCGCGCGTGCGGTCGAAGGCCAGACGACGGTTGGCCAGCGACGACTGCTTGCCGAGGGTGATCAGCGGCTCTGCTACGCGACGCAGTTCCTTTGCCTTCGGCAGCGTGGTCACGATAGCTTCGTGACGCAGCAGCGAGTTGGCCAGGTTGCGCAGCATGGCGAGACGATGGCTCGACGTGCGGTTGAGTTTGCGATTGGCTAGACGGTGACGCATTGTAGAGTCCTTTAACTGTGACCGAGGGCCTTAGGGCTTCTCGAGACCAGCCGGCGGCCAGTTTTCCAGCTTCATCCCCAACGTGAGACCCTTGGAAGCCAACACTTCCTTGATCTCGTTGAGCGACTTGCGGCCGAGGTTCGGCGTCTTCAGAAGCTCGGTTTCGGTACGCTGAATCAGGTCGCCGATGTAATAGATGTTTTCCGCCTTCAGGCAATTGGCCGAACGAACGGTCAATTCGAGATCGTCAACCGGACGCAACAGGATCGGATCGACCTGCGGCGCACGTTCTTCGATCACTTCGACGGTAGTGCCTTGGAGATCGGCGAAAATCGAGAGTTGATCGATCAGGATACGGGCGGCAGAACGCACAGCCTCTTCCGGCTCGACAACACCATTGGTCTCGATATCCAGCACCAGACGGTCAAGGTCAGTACGCTGCTCAACGCGGGCGCTTTCAACAGCAAAGCTGACGCGGCGAACCGGGCTGAAGGACGCATCCAGCAGAATCGTACCGATTTGCCGGTTGTCATCCTGCTTGATCCGAACCGGAGCCGGCTGATAGCCACGGCCCTTCTCGACCTTGATCTCCATGTCGATCTTGCCGCCAGCTGCCAGGTTGCAGATGACGTGGTCGGGGTTCACCACCTCGACGTCGTGCGGCAAATCGATATCGCTGGCCAGAACCGGGCCCTCGCCCTCTTTCTTGAGAGCAAGCAGAACCGACTCACGACCATGCAGTTTCAACACCACACCTTTAAGGTTCAGGAGGATGTCTACGACATCTTCCCGAACCCCGTCCAGTGCGGAGTACTCATGCAAAACGCCAGCGATAGACACTTCGGTCGGAGCGAAGCCGGGCATCGACGACAGCAGAATGCGGCGCAGGGCGTTACCGAGCGTATAGGCGTACCCACGCTCGAACGGCTCCATGGCCACACGCGCTTGCGAGGCCGAGACCGGCTGCACGTCAATCAGACGCGGCTTGAGAAATTCCGAAGCGCTGTTTTGCATAGTGGTTCCTTTTGGCTAGCGATTACTTGGAGTAGAACTCGACCACAAGTTGCTCGTTGATATCGCTAGACAGTTCGGAGCGCTCCGGTGCGTTCTTGAACGTACCTTCCAGTTTCTTGGAATCGACCGTCAGCCAGCCCGGGAAACCAATCTGTTCAGCGAGCGCGACCGCTTCGGCGATACGAGCCTGTTTCCGGGCCTTTTCGCGAACGGCAACGACGTCACCCGTCTTGACCTGGAACGAAGCGATGTTCACCACCTGGCCGTTGACCGTGATGGCCTTGTGGCTGACCAGCTGACGTGCTTCGGCACGGGTCGAACCGTAGCCCATGCGGTAGACGACGTTGTCCAGACGCGACTCAAGAATCTGGAGCAGGTTTTCGCCAGTCGAGCCCTTGCGGCGCTCGGCTTCAGCGAAGTATTTGCGGAATTGACGCTCCAGAACGCCGTAGATACGACGGATCTTTTGCTTTTCGCGCAGGTGCACACCGTAGTCGGACAGACGCGGCTGTTTAGCACCGTGTTGGCCGGGGCGGCTTTCGAGTTTGCATTTGCTGTCGATCGAACGGCGAGCACTCTTCAGGAAGAGGTCGGTGCCTTCACGACGAGCCAGTTTACATTTCGGACCAGTATAACGTGCCATGATTTCTCACATTCTCCCAATTAGATCCGGCGCTTCTTGGGCGGACGGCAGCCATTGTGCGGAATCGGCGTCACGTCAGTGATGCTGGTGATTTTAAAGCCAAGTGCGTTCAAAGCGCGTACCGACGAGTCGCGGCCCGGGCCAGGGCCCTTGATGCGAACTTCGAGGTTCTTGACACCGTATTCTTGGGCAACTTTACCAGCTGCTTCCGCTGCGACCTGCGCTGCGAAAGGCGTACTCTTGCGCGACCCCTTAAAACCAGCACCGCCCGAGGTAGCCCAAGACAGTGCATTCCCTTGGCGATCGGTGATGGTAATGATGGTGTTATTAAAGGACGCGTGAACGTGAACGATCCCTTCGGAAACGCTCTTCTTCACTTTTTTGCGTACGCGGACTGTGTTTGCTTTAGCCATTGTCAATCCTTAGATTTACTTCTTGCCGGCGATAGGCTTGCGCGGGCCCTTGCGCGTACGCGCATTGGTCCTGGTGCGCTGGCCGCGGCACGGCAACCCACGGCGATGACGGAAGCCGCGGTAGCAGCCTAGGTCCATCAAACGCTTGATGCTCATGGTGACTTCACGGCGCAGGTCACCTTCTACGGTGAACTTCGCGATTTCGTCACGCAGTTTTTCCATTTCCGCATCAGTCAGATCCTTGACCTTGGTGCTGGTCACGACACCGGTCGCCGCGCAGATGTTCTTAGCGCGGGTTGCACCGATACCGTAGATTGCCTGCAGGCCAACCCAGATATGCTGATGGTTAGGAATGTTTACCCCTGCAATACGGGCCATACATTTACCCCAAACTCGAAAAGTTGCTGATGTTACACGCAAAAAGCGCTGGCTTCAAATCAGCCTTGCTTTTGCTTGTGACGCGGGTCCGTGCAGATCACTCGCACCACACCGTGGCGGCGGATGATCTTGCAGTTGCGGCAGATCTTCTTGACCGAAGGCTGAACTCGCATGTTTTTCCTTTCAGATTCACTACGCGCCCTTACTTGGCGCGGAACACGATGCGTGCACGGGACAGGTCGTACGGCGTCAACTCCACCGTGACCCGGTCACCGGGCAGGATGCGGATGTAGTGCATCCGCATCTTGCCGGAGACATGTCCCAAGACAATATGACCGTTTTCCAGCTTGACCCGGAAAGTTGCATTCGGGAGGTTTTCAAGCACCTCCCCCAGCATCTGGATCGTATCTTCTTTCGACATGACTTCCCGGCCACCCCATCAACGCGACAGGAGACCGCCGTTCTTGAAGTTGGCCTTCTTGAGCAGGCTTTCGTACTGATGCGACAGCATGTACGACTGCACCTGCGCCATGAAGTCCATGGTCACGACGACGATGATCAACAGGGACGTGCCACCGAAGTAGAACGGTACATTCCACTTGAGGATCAGGAACTCCGGCATCAGGCACACCAGAGCGATGTAGATCGCACCGATGAGCGTCAGGCGGAGAATGATCTTCTCGAT
This sequence comes from Microvirgula sp. AG722, assembly GCF_003269145.1. Classification (NCBI taxonomy): domain Bacteria; kingdom Pseudomonadati; phylum Pseudomonadota; class Betaproteobacteria; order Neisseriales; family Aquaspirillaceae; genus Microvirgula; species Microvirgula sp. AG722. The sequence goes on from NZ_QLTJ01000001.1 coordinate 392,074, forward strand.
GTACCGGGAGGTCTGCTCACCCGGGCGGATGCCAGGGATGAACGCCCCACTCTTCTTCAGATTGTCGGCCGTTTCCTTCGGGTTGAACACCAACGCCGTGTAGAAGTAGCAGAAGAAAATGATGGCTGCGGCGTACAGCAACACATAGATCGGTTGTCCCGGATGCAATGCGTTACCGATATTCTTCAGCCAACCCAGACCTTCGGTGTTGCCAAACCAGCCCACCACCGTAGCGGGGAACAGGATGATGCTCGACGCGAAGATCGGCGGAATCACACCGGCCATGTTGAGCTTGAGCGGCATGTGCGTGCTCTGGCCCTGCATGACGCGGCTGCCGACCTGGCGCTTCGCATAGTTCACCAGCACCTTGCGCTGACCGCGCTCGACGAATACGACGAGACACGTCACCGCCACCACGCCAACGAACAGCGCGATCACCAGCAGGATCGGAAGGCTGCCCTGGCTCGCCAGGGTCAGGGTCTTGCCGATCGCCGACGGCACGCCGGCGGCGATACCGGCGCAAATCAGCATCGAGATGCCGTTGCCGATACCACGTTCAGTGATCTGTTCGCCCAGCCACATCAGGAACATCGTCCCGGTGACCAGGGTCACGACCGTCGTCAGGTAAAACTCGAACTGCGAGCTCAGCACCAGGTTAGGCTGCTTGAACAGCATGACCGCGATGCCGAACGACTGGAAGGTCGCGAGCACCACAGTCGCGTAGCGCGTGTACTGAGTGATCTTGCGTCGTCCCTGTTCGCCTTCCTTCTTCAGCTGCTTGAGGCTCGGAATGACTTCGCCTGCCAGCTGCAGAATGATGGATGCCGAGATGTACGGCATGATGCCGATGGCAAATACCGTAAACCGGGACAGGGCCCCGCCCGAGAACATGTTGAACATGTCGAGGAGGCCCGTCTGCGACGACTGGAACAACTTCGCTAGTTCGGCCGGATTGATCCCGGGGACCGGGATATGCGCGCCAATGCGGTAGACGATCAGGGCGCCGATCAGGAACAGGATGCGACGCTTCAAATCGCCGAACTTGCTGGCGTTAGCCGCTAGAGAAGGAGTAGCCACGGATTGTCGTGCCTTTCGTTACTCGACGAACTTGCCGCCGGCGGCTTCGATCGCAGCCTTGGCGCCTGCAGTGGCAGCAATGCCACGCAGCGTCAGTGCACGATCGATCTTGCCGGCGAGAATCACCTTGGCCGCCTTGGCACCGGTCTTCACCAGGCCGGCTTGCGCCAGCGCCAGGAAGTCGATGTCATCGACCGGCAGACGATTCAGGTCGTCGAGACGAATTTCGACCGTCAGGCCCTTCGTCAGCGACTTGAAACCACGCTTCGGCAGGCGACGTTGCAGCGGCATTTGACCGCCTTCGAAGCCGACCTTGTGGAAGCCGCCCGAACGGGACTTCTGGCCCTTGTGACCGCGACCAGCGGTCTTGCCCAGGCCCGAGCCGATGCCACGGCCCACGCGACGCTTGGCGTGCTTGGCACCTTCGGCAGGTTTGATGGTGTTCAGAAACATCTTAACCCTCGCATTTAACCAGGTAGCAGATCTTGTTGATCATGCCGCGGTTTTCGGGGGTGTCGAGCACTTCGACGGTCTGGTTGATCTTCTTGAGACCCAGGCCGCGCGCGCAGGCACGGTGGGCTTCGATACGACCGATCAGGCTCTTCACCAGGGTGACTTTGACGGTTTTCTTGTCGCTCATTCTTCAATCCCCAGAATCTGGGCGACGGTCTTGCCACGCTTGGAGGCAATGTCGGCCGGGGTGTTGATCTTCGAGAGACCGTCCAGCGTGGCGCGAACGACGTTGTACGGGTTCGTCGAACCGTGCACCTTTGCGGACACGTTGTGGACGCCCATCGCATCGAACACTTCACGCATGGCGCCGCCCGCCTTCACGCCCGAGCCTTCCGGCGCCGGTTGCATGAACACGGTGGTCGCGCCGTGCTGACCGATAACGGCGTGCTGCAGGGTGCCGTTCTTCAGCGGGATCTTGACCATCGTGCGGCGAGCCTGGTCCATGGCCTTTTGCACGGCGACCGGAACTTCCTTCGCCTTGCCCTTGCCCATGCCGATGCTGCCATCGCCGTCACCAACCACGGTGAGTGCCGAGAAAGCCATGATACGGCCACCCTTCACCACCTTGGTCACGCGGTTCACACCGATCATTTTCTCGGTGAGACCGTCGCCACGCTCTTCAATATCGTGCTTAGCCATTGTCTACTCCAAATCAGAATACGAGGCCGTTTTCACGCGCGGCATCAGCCAGCGCCTTGATACGACCGTGGTATTGAAAACCGGAGCGGTCGAAGGCGACTTTGTCGATACCGGCAGCCTTCGCCTTTTCGGCGATCCGTTTGCCAATCAAGGTTGCAGCCGCAGCATTGCCACCGTTGGCCAGTTCCTTGCGGACTTCGGCTTCCAGCGTCGAAGCCGTAGCCAGGACCTTGCCGCCAGTCTCATCAATGATCTGGGCGTAGATATGGCAGTTGGTGCGATGCACAGAGAGACGCACCATCTTGAGCTCCGCAATCCGTGCACGGGTTTTGCGTGCGCGGCGGAGTCGAGTTTGTTTCTTATCCATGACTGAGCCTCAATTATTTCTTCTTGGTTTCTTTCAAAACCACGCGCTCGTCCGCATAGCGGACGCCCTTGCCCTTGTACGGCTCCGGGGCACGGTAAGCGCGGATTTCGGCAGCAACCTGGCCGACCTGTTGCTTGTCGACACCCTTAAGGATGACTTCGGTCTGCGACGGGGTTTCCACCTTGACGCCTTCCGGCATCTTGTGGGCGACCGGGTGCGAGAAACCAAGCGTGAGGTTCAGCGTGTCGCCAGCGGCCTGGGCACGATAGCCCACGCCAACCAGTTGCAGCTTGCGTTCGAAACCCTTGGACACGCCGGTTGCCGCATTGGCAGCCAGAGCGCGCAGGGTGCCGGACATAGCACGCGAGAACTTGCTTTCATTTTTGGCAGCGAACTTCAGGGCGCCTTCTTCAAGACGCACATCGACTTCGCTGTTCAGCGCCAGGGCCAGTTGGCCGAGCGAACCCTTGATAACGAGTTCGTCAGCGGTGAACTTGGCTTCGACGCCAGCCGGCAGGACTACCGGATTCTTAGCTACGCGAGACATTAGTTCACCCCCATTACGCCACGATGCACAGGAGCTCACCGCCGATGCCGGCCGCACGGGCCTTGCGATCGGTCATGACACCCTTCGAAGTCGAAACGATCGAAATACCCAGACCGTTCATGACCTTCGGAATGTCTCCGGTGCTCTTGTAGATACGCAGGCCAGGGCGCGAAACGCGTTCGATGCGTTCGATGACCGGGCGGCCGGCGTAATACTTCAGTTGAATGTCGAGGACCGGTTTCTTTTCCTCACCGGCCACCGAGAATTCCTCGATGTAACCCTCATCCTTCAGCACTGCAGCGATGGCCAGCTTCAGCTTCGAAGACGGCATCGTCACGGTCGCTTTGGCAGCGCGCTGGGCGTTGCGGATGCGAGTCAGCATATCGGAGATCGGATCATGCATGCTCATAGTCGATATCCCTCTTACCAGCTCGCTTTGACAATACCCGGAATCTCGCCACGCATTGCGATTTCACGCAGTTTGTTGCGGGCCAGACCGAATTTGCGGAACACGCCACGCGGACGTCCGGTGATGGCGCAGCGATTACGCTGGCGAACCGGGCTGGCGTTGCGCGGCAGTTGTTGCAGCTGCAGGCGGGCTGCGTAGCGCTCTTCATCGGAGAGGCTCGCATTGTTGATGATGGCGAGCAGCTTTTCGCGCTTGGCAGCGAACTTCGCTGCCAGCTTGACGCGCTTCTCTTCGCGGTTGATCAGTGCAAGTTTTGCCATGTGCTTAACCCTTGAACGGGAACTTGAACGCTGCCAGCAGGGCGCGGGCTTCCTCGTCGGTCTTCGCGGTCGTGGTGACAGTAATGTTCATGCCACGCAGCGCGTCGATCTTGTCGTACTCGACTTCCGGGAAGATGATCTGCTCGCGAACGCCCATGTTGTAGTTGCCACGGCCGTCAAACGACTTGCCGTTGATACCACGGAAGTCACGAACGCGCGGCAGCGCGATGGTCACCAGGCGGTCAAGGAATTCGAACATGCGTTCGCGACGCAGCGTGACCTTGCAACCGACCGGGTAGCCTTCGCGGATCTTGAAACCGGCGATCGACTTGCGGGCGTTGGTCACGACCGGTTTTTGACCCGAGATTTTCTGCAGGTCGCCAACGGCGAAATCCATCACTTTTTTATCAGCAACCGCTTCACCGACACCCATGTTCAGGGTGATTTTCTCGATGCGCGGCACTTCCATCACGGACTTGTAGCCGAACTGCTTGACCAGCTCAGGCACAACCGTGGTCTTGTAGAACTCTTGCAAACGGGCTGCCATGATTGCTCCTTACGCGCCGATCACTTCGCCGTTCGACTTGAACACGCGAACCTTGCGACCGTCTTCCAGGGTCTTGAAACCGACACGGTCGGCCTTCTTGGAAGTCGGGTTGAAGATGGCGACGTTCGATACGTCGATCGACATGGTCTTGTCCACGATACCGCCAGGAACACCCTTCACCGGATTCGGCTTCTGATGCTTCTTGACGACATTCACGCCCTCGACCAGGAGGCGGCCTTCAACCGGGAGCACGCGCAAAACTGCGCCACGCTTGCCCTTGTCTTTGCCGGTGATGACGACGACTTCGTCGCCTTTACGAATTTTGTGCATTGAGCCTTCTCCTTACAGCACTTCCGGCGCGAGCGAGACGATCTTCATGAATCGCTCGGTACGCAGCTCGCGTGTCACCGGCCCGAAGATGCGGGTGCCGATCGGCTCAAGCTTGGTGTTCAGCAGAACGGCGGCATTGCCATCGAACTTGATGAGCGAACCGTCCGGACGACGAACGCCCTTGGCAGTACGCACAACAACGGCGTTGTAGACATCACCCTTCTTGACACGGCCTCGCGGCGCAGCATCTTTGATGCTCACCTTGATGATGTCGCCAACAGAAGCGTAGCGACGCTTGGAGCCACCGAGCACCTTGATGCACATCACTTTGCGCGCACCGGTGTTGTCAGCGACCTCCAAGATGGTCTGCATTTGAATCATCGGATTTTCCTTTTTTCGAACTTAACCCGCCATTTCGCCACAGCAATCATGACGAAACGCCGCACAATGGCTTGTGCGGCGCACGGACGGCCAGTTTTCGAGCCCGGAGGGCATTTCCACCTGGGTAGGTGGCGAAAGAAATCGCATTATACGGAAGGGTTTCCCCTTCCGCAACAGCGATTTACACCTGGCGTGCTTTCTCGACCAGAGAAGCCACTTTCCACGTCTTGGTCTTCGAGTACGGACGGCATTCCGTGATGGTCACGGTGTCGCCGGCGCCGAACTCGTTGTTCTCGTCGTGGGCGTGGTACTTCTTGGAGAGTCGGATCACTTTGCCGTAGATGGGGTGCTTGACCTTGCGCTCAACCAGCACAACCACGGTCTTGTCCATCTTGTCACTGACGATCTTGCCGGTCAGCGTACGGACGACTTTGTTGGTTTCGGTCATGTCAAGCTGCCTTCTCGTGCAAAGCGGTGCGAACGCGCGCGATATCGCGGCGCACCTTTTTCAGTTCGCTGGTCTTGCTCAGCTGCTGCGTAGCAAGCTGCATACGCAGGCCAAACTGCGCCTTCAACAGGCTCAGCAGTTCGGTCTTGAGCTCGTCAGCAGACTTGGCTCTCAGTTCGGACGCTTTCATTTATTGACCTACCTGTCTCACAACGAAAGTGGTCGGGATCGGCAGCTTCGCAGCGGCCAGCCGGAACGCTTCGCGCGCCAGTTCCTCGTTCACACCTTCCATTTCGTACAGCACCTTGCCCGGCTGGATTTCGGCAACCCAATACTCGACGCTACCCTTGCCGTTACCCATACGGACTTCGGCCGGCTTCTTCGAGATCGGTTTGTCCGGGAACACCCGGATCCAGATGCGGCCGCCACGCTTGATGTGGCGGGTCATGGCGCGACGGGCGGCTTCGATCTGGCGAGCGGTCAGACGACCACGCCCAGTGGCCTTCAGGCCGAAGTCGCCGAAGCTGATCTTGTTACCGCGGGTTGCCAGGCCGGTGTTGCGGCCCTTCTGCATCTTGCGGTACTTGAGTCTAGTTGGCTGCAGCATTGCGTCCGCCCTTTCTCATCTTCTTTTCCGGCTGGGTCGGCTCGGCCGACACTTGACCCGGCTTGAGGTCGCCCTTGTACACCCACACCTTGATGCCGATGACACCGTAGGTGGTGTGCGCTTCGCTGGTCGCGTAATCAACGTCTGCACGCAGGGTATGCAACGGCACGCGGCCTTCGCGATACCACTCGGTGCGAGCGATTTCGATACCGTTCAGGCGGCCCGACGACATGATCTTGATGCCCAGGGCACCCAGACGCATCGCGTTCTGCATCGCGCGCTTCATGGCACGACGGAACATCACGCGCTTTTCGAGCTGCGAGGCGATACCGTCGGCGATGATTTGCGAGTCGATTTCCGGCTTGCGAACTTCTTCGATGTTCACGTGAACCGGAACGCCCATGCGGCGCTGGAGTTCCTGCTTCAGCAGCTCGATGTCTTCACCCTTCTTGCCAATCACCACGCCCGGACGGGCGGTGTGAATGGTAATGCGGGCGCTTTTGGCCGGACGCTCGATGATGATGCGGCTCACCGAAGCGCTCTTCAGCTTGCCCTTCAGGAAGTCACGAACATCGATGTCTTCCTTCAGCATGCCAGCGAAGTTCTGGCTGCTTGCATACCATTTGGAAGACCAGTTGCGGGTCAACACCAAGCGGAAACCGCGTGGATCAATTTTCTGTCCCATGATCTACCCCTTAGTTACCCACGACGAGCGTGATGTGGCAGGTTTGCTTTTCAATGCGGTTGCCACGACCCTTCGCGCGTGCAGAGAAGCGCTTCAGGCTCGGGCCCTTGTCCACATAGACGGTAGCAACCTTCAGGGTGTCGATGTCGGCGCCTTCGTTGTGCTCAGCGTTGGCGATAGCCGACTCGAGCACCTTCTTCATCAGACCGGCGCTTTTCTTCGGCGTGTAGGTCAGGATGTTGATGGCTTGCTCGACGGACTTGCCACGAATCAGATCGGCCACAAGGCGAGCCTTTTGAGCCGAAACGCGGGCGTTATTCAGTACAGCGGATACTTTCATCGCGTCACCTTACCGTTTCGCCTTCTTGTCGGCCGCGTGGCCCTTGAAGGTACGAGTCAGCGAGAACTCGCCGAGCTTGTGCCCCACCATGTTTTCCGACACATAGACCGGCACGTGGGTGCGGCCATTGTGAACGGCGATGGTCAGACCGACGAAGTCCGGCAGAATGGTCGAGCGACGCGACCAGGTCTTGATCGGGCGCTTGTCGTTCGAAGCACGCGCAGCATCCACCTTCTTGATGAGATGCATGTCGACGAACGGGCCCTTTTTAATGGAACGTGCCATATTCAGCTACCCTTTATTTCGAATGACGACGGCGCACAATCATGTTGTCGGTGCGCTTGTTATTGCGAGTGCGGAAGCCCTTGGCAGGCGTACCCCACGGGCTAACAGGCACACGGCCTTCGCCAGTACGGCCTTCACCACCACCGTGCGGGTGATCCACCGGGTTCATCGCCACGCCGCGAACGGTCGGGCGGATACCACGCCAGCGGGTCGCACCGGCCTTGCCGAGCTTGCGCAGGCCATGCTCTTCGTTGCCCACTTCGCCGATGGTCGCGCGGCAGTCGATGTGCACCTTGCGGATTTCACCGGAGCGCAGACGCAGCTGGGCGTACGAACCTTCGCGAGCCAGCAGTTGCACCGAAGCACCAGCCGAACGTGCCAGTTGAGCGCCCTTGCCCGGTTGCATTTCGATGCAATGGACCGTGGTACCCACCGGGATGTTGCGGATCGGCAGGCAGTTGCCGGCCTTGATCGGGGCTTCAGCACCGTTCAGCAGCTCGGCGCCAACCTTCACGCCCTTCGGCGCAATGATGTAGCGGCGTTCGCCGTCGGCGTAGCACAGCAGCGCGATGTGAGCGGTGCGGTTCGGGTCGTATTCGATCCGTTCGACGCGGCCCACGATACCGTCCTTGTTGCGACGGAAGTCCATCACGCGGTAGTGATGCTTGTGACCACCGCCCTTGTGACGGGTCGTGATGTGACCGTTGTTGTTACGACCGGCATTCTGCTTCTGCTTTTCGAGCAGCGGTGCATACGGCGCACCCTTGTGCAGATCCGGCGAGACGACCTTGACGACGGCACGGCGGCCAGCGGAGGTCGGTTTAACTTTTACGAGTGCCATGGTTATCCCCTTACTCCGCAGCGGTCAGATCGATTTCCTGACCGGCAGCGAGGCACACATAAGCCTTCTTCCAGTCGCCGCGACGACCGATATTGCGGCCGAAGCGCTTGACCTTGCCCTTGACGTTCAGCATTTGCACACCGTCAACCTTGACGTTGAACAGCAGTTCGACGGCAGCCTTGACTTCCGGCTTGGTCGCATCGCTGGTCACCTTGAACACCACTTGCTGGTGCTTGTCGGCCACGAGCGTGCTCTTCTCGGAAACCACAGGGGCCAGGATGACTTGCATCAGACGTTCTTGATTCATGCCCACTGCTCCTCGAGTTGCTTCACGGCGTCGCGAGTCATCACAACTTTGTCGAAGCGAACCAGGCTGTACGGATCGGCCTGAGCGGCTTCGATCACCAGCACGTTCGGCAGGTTGCGCGACGACAGGTACAGGTTTTCGTCCAGTTCCTTGGTGATGACCAGGGCGCGTTCCAGGCCCAGCGTCTTCACCTTGGCAGCGAATTCCTTGGTCTTCGGGCTGTCAACCTTGATTTCGTCAATGATGATCAGACGTTCGCTGCGCACCAGTTCCGACAGGATGGCGGCAACGCCCGCGCGGTACATCTTGCGGTTGACCTTGTGGCTGAAGTTTTCGTCCGGGCTGTTCGGGAAAACCTTGCCACCGCCACGCCACAACGGGCTGGCTGCGCGACCCGAACGAGCGCGACCGGTGCCCTTTTGGCGCCACGGCTTGCGAGTCGACTTGTTGACTTCGCTGCGATCCTTCTGGGCGCGGTTACCGGAACGGGCGTTCGCCAGGAAGGCGGTCACGATCTGGTGGACCAGCGCTTCGTTGTACTCACGGCCGAACAGGGCGTCCGACGCAACCAGACCTTCAACGGCCTGACCTTGCTGATTGATTACTTTCAGTTCCATCACGCACCTGCCTTCACTGCCGGACGCACGACGACGTCGTTACCCTTGGCACCCGGGACAGCGCCCTTGACCAGAAGCAGGTGACGTTCGGTGTCGATACGGACGATTTCGAGACTCTGCACGGTGCGCTTGACGTTGCCGTACTGGCCGGCCATGCGCTTGCCCGGGAAGACCCGACCCGGATCCTGGGCTTGACCGATCGAACCCGGCGCGCGGGTGGTCACGGAGTTACCATGGGATTCACGGTTGGAAGAGAAGTTGTGACGCTTGATCACGCCGGAGAAGCCTTTACCCTGGCTGGTACCGGTCACATCGACCAGTTGACCGACCTGGAAAACTTCAACGGTCAGGCTGTCGCCGACCTTCAGCTCGGAGAGCTTGGCTGCGTCGAGGGCGAATTCCTTCTTGCCACGACCGGCTTCAACGCCGGCCTTGGCGAAGTGACCGGCTTCCGGCTTGGAAACGCGATTCGCCTTCTTCGAGCCGTAGGTCACCTGAACGGCGGTGTAACCGTCGGTTTCGGCGGTTTTGATTTGCGTGACGCGATTGGCGGACATGTCCAGCACCGTCACCGGGATGGCTGCACCATCCTCGGCAAAGACGCGGGTCATGCCGACTTTGCGACCGACAAGACCTAAACTCATCGTTATTTCCTTCAAGAGGTGGCGGTTACGATTGACCGCCAATAACAAAACGGGCTCACCAAATGGTGAGCCCGCGAATCTAACACAGATTTTTCAATAACTGCAAGCACTTATCGCAGTAGTTTGTCTGCGCGCTAGCGGATCGCTCCGCCACACAGGCCCGCACGCCGTGCGGGCCACGCTATTGCTTGTATTACTGCAGCTTGATTTCGACGTCCACGCCAGCCGGGAGGTCCAGCTTCATCAGCGCGTCAACGGTCTTGTCCGTCGGATCGACGATGTCCATCAGGCGCAGGTGCGTACGGATTTCGAACTGGTCGCGCGACGTCTTGTTGACGTGCGGCGAACGCAGAACGTCGTAACGTTCGATCTTGGTCGGCAGCGGGACCGGACCCTTGACGACGGCGCCGGTACGCTTGGCGGTGTCAACGATTTCCTGGGCCGAGCGGTCGATCAGGTTGTAATCGAAAGCCTTGAGGCGGATACGGATCTTCTGGTTTTGCATTTGTCCGGGCTCCGATTACTTGATGATCTTGGCAACGACGCCGGCGCCGACGGTACGACCGCCTTCACGGATGGCGAAACGCAGGCCGTCTTCCATCGCGATCGGGGCGATCAGCGCGACGGTGATCGCCACGTTGTCACCCGGCATCACCATTTCCACGCCTTCCGGCAGCGTCACCGCACCGGTCACGTCCGTGGTACGGAAGTAGAACTGCGGACGG